>CALWKZ010000074.1 GCA_944381385.1 uncultured Anaerotignum sp.
CAGCACCATCTGTACCACTTCCGCCGTTTCTTCGTCCGTATAGCGCAGGCCGTTGACGAAGTGGGAAGGGATATCCAGACGTTTCAGCATGCCGCTGATCTCCGGGCCGCCGCCGTGGATGAGCACCACATTGATGCCCACCAGAGAAAGGAGGATGATGTCACTCATAACGGCTTTTTTCAAGTCGGGATGGACCATGGCATTGCCGCCGTATTTTACCACGACGGTTTTGCCATAGTATTTTTGAATGTAAGGCAGGGCCGCCGTTAGGACCGTTGCCTTCATGGTATTGATGTCTTTCATTTGTATGGTACCTCCATCATGTGCGGTAGTCGCCGTTGATCTTTACATAATCATAGGTCAGGTCGCAGCCCCATGCGGTAGCTTCGCCGTCCCCCTGTTTCATATCCACGTCGATATGGATTTCTTCCTGCAAAAGGATTTCCTTGGCTTTTTCCTCGTCGAAGGCAACGCCGGCGCCTTTTTCGCAGACCAGAATCTCTCCCTTAGGAGAAGAAATGGTAACGGTAATGGTGTCTACGGCGAAATCCCCTTCCGTATAGCCGATGGCGCAGAGGATGCGTCCCCAGTTGGCGTCAGCGCCGAACATAGCCGCCTTGGTCAGGTTAGAAGTAATGATGGATTTGGCGATGGCCTTTGCCAGCTTGGTATCGGGGGCATGGTGTACGGAGCATTCCACCAGCTTGGTAGCGCCCTCCCCGTCGCCGGCGATCTTTTTGGACATGGAGATGCAGATCTCCTTGACTACGGCCACAAAGGCGTCGAAGTCCGCGCCTTCCTGGTCGATGACGGGATTTTCCGCCATACCGTTGGCCATGATGGATACCATGTCGTTGGTGGAGGTATCCCCGTCTACGCTGACCATGTTAAAGCTGTCGTCTACGGCCAGCTTCAGGGCCTTCTGGAGCATAGGCGCGGTGATGGCGCAGTCTGTGGACAAAAAGCCCAGCATCGTAGCCATATTGGGATGGATCATGCCGCTGCCCTTGGCCATGGCGCCGATGGTAACGGTCTTGCCGCCGATCTGTGTCTCATAAGCCTCTTCCTTGGGCTTGGTATCTGTGGTCATGATGGCTTCCACAGCGTCCCCGTGGCCTTCCTTGGACAGAAGAGGCGCCAGTTTCGGGATGCCTGCCGCGATAGGCTCGATATTCAGTGTCATGCCGATGACGCCGGTGGAGGCGACGATGATGTCCTCAGGGGAAAGGCCCAGGGCCTTTGCCGTCATTTCACACATCATTTCCGCTTTTTCCACGCCGTCGGCGTTGCAGGTATTGGCGTTGCCGCTGTTGCAGATCATAGCCTGGGCCATGCCGTCGGCGATATTGGCCCGGGTCACGGTAATGGGCGCGCCGTATACCTTATTCTGGGTATAGACCGCCGCCGCCTGGCAGGGTACTTCGCTGTACAGCAGCGCCAGGTCTTTTTTTGTCTGGTTATTCCGAATGCCGCAGTGGATGCCCGCCGCCGTAAAGCCTTTGGGGGCTGTCACACCGCCTGTGATCTTCTGCATCTTCCTCATCCTTTCTGTTTCTCTGTCAGATCAGGCCCTTTGTCTCCGGCAGGCCCAGAACCAGGTTCATATTCTGCACCGCCGCGCCGGAAGCGCCTTTTCCTAAATTATCAAATACGCTGATCAGCGTCATTCTTTCGTCATTGCCCTCGATATACAGTTTCAGCTTGTTGGTATCCCGAATCTCATTGGCCGCCAAAAAGCCCTTGTCCGTATCTTCCACGGAAATGAGGGGATGGCCTTTGTAATGCTCTTTCAAAAGGGCCGTCAGCTCTGCCTTGGTCACCTTTTTCCGGAACAGATGGGTGTGCAGCGGTACGCAGGTAGCCATGCCGCTGTAAAAATCGCAGACAATGGGCATGAACACCGGCGGTTCGGAAATGCCGGTGACGTGCTGCATTTCCGGCAGGTGCTTATGGGCCTGGGAAAGGCCGTACTGTCTGGGGCTGTCAAATTCATAGGACCGCTCCTCCGTCTCGTACTCCGCGATCATGGCCTTGCCGCCGCCGCTGTAGCCTGTCAGGCTGTGGGCCGTAAAGGGATAATCCGGGGATACGATGCCATGGGCCACCAGCGGATAAACCGCCGCGATAAAGCCGGTAGCGTGGCAGCCGGGGTTAGCGATGCGCTTGGAGTGGAGGATGGCCTCTCTATGGGCCGGGGACAGCTCCGGAAAACCGTAGGTCCAGCCGGGGGCCGTTCTGTGGGCGGTGCTGGCATCAATGATGCAGGTGTTGGGATTTTCCACCAGCGTCACCGCTTCTTTTGCCGCCGCGTCGGGCAGGCAGAGGAATACCACATCCGCCAGATTCATGAGCCGTTTTCGTTCCGCCTCGTCTTTTCTTTTTTCCTCGGAGATCAGCAGCAGCTCTACGCCATCGTGCCCCTCCAGTTTCTGTCTTAACTGTAAGCCGGTGGTGCCGGCCTGACCGTCGATATATACTTTATATTTCATATGGAACCCCCATTTCCGCAACATAGGATATGTATTATTATAAAGGATATAACAGAAAAGTCAATGCGGATGCGCATATTTATACACATTCGGAGGAATGGCAGGGTTTGACGAAAATGAAAGGAAATTTTTGGGCAATATCCCTAAAGACTATGGATGGACAGATGTTTTTCGGAAAAACATTGGATAAAAAAGGAAGAGATGGAAGGGATTTTCGCGGTATATTCCGGAGGAAATAGGGAATATCTGAATAATATACATTTATTTATGGGGTTATACATTGTATACAAGGTATAGGAAAAACGGAAAAGGACCGGAAGGCAGTGAAGCCCTCGGTCCTTTGTTGGAATCTGTATTTTTTAGAATTCCGCGTTCTTTACGGTTCTGGGATAAGGCAGTACATCACGGATGTTGCTCATACCGGTCAGATACATAACCGCACGCTCGAAGCCCAGGCCATAGCCGGCGTGTCTGGTGCCGCCGTATTTGCGCAGATCCAGGTACCACCAGTAGTCCTCTTTTTTCAGACCCAGCTCGTCCATGCGTTTTTCCAGCATATCCAGACGTTCCTCTCTTTGGCTGCCGCCGATGATTTCGCCGACGCCGGGAACCAGCAGGTCCATAGCGGCAACGGTCTTGTTGTCATCATTCATGCGCATATAGAAGGCCTTGATATCCTTGGGATAATCTGTAACGAAGACAGGTTTTTTGAAGATTTCCTCTGTCAGATAGCGTTCATGCTCTGTCTGCAAATCAATGCCCCATTCCACAGGGTATTCGAATTTCTTGCCGGATTTGATGAGCAGGTCAACGGCCTCTGTGTAGGTAACACGGCCGAATTCGTTGTTCAGGATGTTATGGAGTCTGTCCAGCAGGCCCTTGTCCACAAAGCTGTTGAAGAATTCCATTTCCTCGGGGGCATTGTCCAGAACGTACTGGATGATGTATTTCAGCATTTCCTCAGCGATCTCCATGTTGTCTTCCAAATCGGCGAAAGCCATTTCCGGCTCGATCATCCAGAACTCCGCCGCGTGACGGGCGGTATTGGAGTTTTCAGCCCGGAAGGTGGGGCCGAAGGTGTAAACATTCCGGAAAGCCATGGCAAAGGTTTCCGCGGAAAGCTGGCCGCTGACGGTCAGATTGGTTTCCTTGCCGAAGAAGTCCTTGGAAAAGTCTACGGTGCCGTCTTCTTTTTTGGGCAGGTTGTTCAGATCCAGTGTGGTAACACGGAACATTTCCCCGGCGCCCTCACAGTCACTGCCGGTGATGATGGGGGTATGGGCGTATACGAAGCCCTTCTCCTGGAAGAACTGATGGATGGCGTAAGCAATCAGGCTCCGTACCCGGAAGGTGGCGGAGAACATATTGG
>CALWKZ010000075.1 GCA_944381385.1 uncultured Anaerotignum sp.
GCAGTTCCTTTTCCGACAGACAGGTCAGCTCCTGACCGTCCAGAAATACCTGACCCTCTGTGGGCCGTTCCAATAAATTGATGCAGCGCACCAGTGTGCTTTTTCCGGCGCCGCTCAAACCGATGATCCCAAAGATCTCTCCTTTTTCGATGTCCAGATCAATGCCGTGCAGCACTTCCAGACTTCCCTTCTTCTGGGGAAAGGATTTTTTGATCCCCGTCAGGCGAATCATGATCTCCTTTTCTTCCATGATGTTCTCTCCTTCTTTCTAACTTCCATAAAAAAAGCTCTCTCCCATTGGTATTGCTACCAAAGGGACGAGAGCATAGCTTCGTGTTACCACCCTAATTCATCATTACCTCACGATAATGACCTTATCCGGTACGGGCAAATCTGCCGATATCGTAGCGCTGTCACGGGCGCCCCCGTCGCAGCCTAAAGGGATTCCTCTCGGTGCGCGGCTCCAAGACCATCTTCCGTCTTTGCTGTATTTCCTCCCTCTCAGCCTGCGGGAAGGTTCTCTGTAAAATCTTTCAAGACGTACTCTTCTTTTCACTGCCTTTGTCTCTTTCGATTAGTCACAATTATAACGCTTTATTTTTCTTTGTCAACCAATTTTTTATTTTTCTTTGGGATGTATTGCCAAAAAACCACTCAAAAGGCGCCACTTCCGCGGAAGGATTCTGTCTCCTTCCACCATTTCTTTGTGACGCAAATCGTCCCACATTGTAGGTTTCCCACAAATCCTTTCGTCTTTTCCGGGAAAAACTTATGCTCTTTCCATCATTCTGTTTCCGTGCCGCTGGAAGCCTCTGCCTCTTCCGCCGCCAGCTCCTCTTCTGTCTTTCCATAATCGGAGAAGGGCACGTCCTCGTAAATGAACTGATGGAGCATATCCGCCGCCTGCTCGATGTCATAGACATAGTACCAGATGCCGCTGATGGTCTCCCCATGGCTTTCGATATAGTCATTGGGGAAAGCGTCCATGGTCAGGGAAAGGCCGGGATTGGTCCCTATGCTGGCCAGAGAAAGGATCTCCTGGTTGGTCAGGGAGGTCTCCACCATAGGCGACAGATCCTTAATCAGAGACGGGTATTCCAGAGGACTGAGGGCCTTTGCCTTCTCGAAAAGGCACTGGAGCACCGTCCGCTGTCTCTGGGTACGCACATCGTCGCTGTCGATCTTTCGTATTCTGGAATAGCTTACGGCCTGTGCCCCGTTCAGGTGTACCAGCCCCGTCTCTGTCACCGGCTCGCCCTCCAGCAGGTAGGCGTTGATCTGCTGGCGTTCCTTTTCGGTGATCTCGATATCCACGCCGCCCATGCGGTCGATAACGTCGGCCATAGTGTCAAAGTTTACGGCCACATAGTCCGTAATATCCAGATGGAAATTCTCATTTAAGGTACGGATCGCCAGTTCCGGTCCGCCGTAGGAATAGGCGTGATTGAGTTTTGTCTGTCCATGGCCGGAAACGGAAACATAGGTATCTCTGGCAATAGAAACCAACTTGATCTGCCCCGTTTTCCCGTTGACAGAAACCACCATAATGGAATCTGACAGCCCCACATAGCTGTCGTCCCGGGAAGATACGCCGTACAGGGCAATGTTGGTGATCTTTCCGTTCCCCGCTAGGTCCTCATTGACCGCCAGCTGGCTTTCGTCCACGTCCGTCCGTTTGATGCCGCTGAGCATATTGGCAAAGAGCGCGTAAGCGCCAGCCAGCAGCGCCAGCAAAATAGCCAGTGTAATCAGCAGTGTTTTAAAGTATAAGCCCTTCAGGCTGCGTTTTTTCTTTTTCGCTGTGTTCTTCCTCTTCAAAAACAGATTCCCCCTATCCGAATATTGTCGAATTATGTCCATTATACCCTGCCCTTTTTCGGAAAAACAATAAAAAATTTCTTAATTCCATGATTTCCCATTCCCCCAGCAGCAAAAAAATCCCGGGGTTTCCCATAAAAACCCCGGGGATTTCGTTATTTCTCGCTGTTTAGTCTTTGATCTCGTCCCAAATGCCCGCTTTGGTATAAAGTTCATAAAAATGATTGGTGGGACCGACGCCCTTGCCGATATCCAGCGCGTGGGCAATGGCTGTGGTGATATAATCCTTGGCGATGCGCACCGCTTCCTCTACGGTCTTTCCCTTCGCCAGGTTGGCGGCAATACAGGAAGAAAGGGTACAGCCCGTGCCATGGGTATTCTTTGTCTGGATACGGTCGGACTGGAGGGTGATGACCTTCTCCCCGTCAAAGAGCAGGTCTGTGGCGTCGTTCTCCAGATGGCCGCCTTTGATGAGCACGTTTTTCGCCCCCATCTCATGGATCATCCTTGCCGCTTTCTCCATAGACGCCAGATCGTCTATTTTCATGCCGGTGATGACTTCCGCCTCCGGCAGATTGGGTGTAATGACATAGGCCAGAGGAATCAGTCTGGAGATCAAAGCCTCCTTGGCCTCCGGCTGCATCAGATCAAAACCGCTTTTGGAGATCATAACCGGATCCACCACAATATTTTTCGGCTGGTACTGCTCCAGCTTATCGGCGATGGCATGGATGGTGGCGATCTGGGACACCATACCGATCTTTACGGCGCTGACGGCAATATCCGTAAATATGGCGTCGATCTGCCCTTTGATGATCTCCGGGTCAATATCCTGACAGCCAAAAACCCCCTGTGTATTCTGCACCGTTACGGCGGTGATGACGCTCATGCCGTAGGTGCCCTGTGCGGAAAATGTCTTTAAATCGGCCTGTATGCCTGCGCCGCCGCAGGTATCGGAGCCGGCGATAGTCAAAACGTGCTTCATGCTTCCAGCCTCCTGTTTTTTCTCATAGTTCTTACATCATTATACGCTTTTTTTCACCGCGCTGACAAAATGCGCGGATTTCAGCAGGATCATGGCAATAACGCTGCCGCCGAAGGAGCTAAGGAGGAAGGAAGGCACATACAAAAGCACACTGGCTTCCTGCCCTGTGGCCAGCACCGCCAAAGGCACCGCCAGAAGTCCGCCCAGCACGCCGGTGCCCAGGACCTCCGCCGTGGCTGTGGCCCATTGGTTCTTCGTCATACGGTAAATAACGCCCGCCAGAAGGGCCCCTACCATACTGCCAGGAAAGGCCATGATAGAGCCTGTTGCCAGTACATTGCGCAGCAGGGAAATGCAGAAGGCGTTGACGACGCCGTAAAAAGGCCCCAGGAACACTGCCGCCAGCACATTCAGGGTATGCTGGATAGGAAAGCATTTGGAAGCCCCCACCGGGATATAGATCACATTCCCCGCCAATACGCCTACCGCGATAAACATTGCCGATACCGCCATTTTTTTCGTTTTCATCCGCTTGTCCCCTTTCTTTCCTTTGCCGGAAATGCTGCGGATTTCCATAGAAAAAGCGCAGCCGCGAATTTCCTTCGCCTTTGCTGCGCCTGTCCGTCCGAAATACGCTTCCCTCCGCCGGTATGATCCGGATCAGGTGAAATAAGGGTATGGAACCTCTGTCCCATTCTCAGCCGCCGCCGCGGCACCCCCAGCAAATATATCCTTTTATTTTTTTAAAGCATAGCACGTTTTTTATTCACTGTCAACCGTCCCGGTCTGCTCCTGCTGGGAAGGCTGCTCCGCTGTTTCCCCGTTTTCCGCAGCCGCCGTATCCTCCGCGGTTTCCGTTGTTTCGGCTGTGGTCTCCTCCGCCGCAGGCGCTTCCTCCGTTATGCCCTGGCCCACAATAAAGCCGGTCTCTGTCTGGCGGATGCCGTAATCCACCATTTCCAACAGGCCCTGCAAGGGATAGAACAGGTCTCCGTCTACGGTATAGCCCTGGAGGCTGACGGTCTCCCCGTCAAAGGTCAGCAGATTGTCCGCCTTCTGGGTGATGAGCCTGTCGCTGTCTGCCAGCAGCAGCTCATTGCCTAATGTAGAGAACTTGCCGCTGCCCTTTAAGGCCAACGTATCGCTTTCCGGGGAATATAC
>CALWKZ010000076.1 GCA_944381385.1 uncultured Anaerotignum sp.
CCGTGGATAGAGTTTTGATTACAGGAGCGTCCGGCGGCATCGGACGAGCCTTGGCCAAAGGCTTTTCCAAGGCAGGGTATTTTGTGATCGCCGCTGATATCATACCGACAGAATTTCAGGAGGAAAATATATTATTTGTGCAGACAGACCTGGAGAAAGAACAGGATATCCGTGCCTTATTTGAGAAAATCAAAAAAGAATGCGGACCGCTGCATATCTTGATCAATAACGCGGGCATCAGCAAGTTTCATAAATCTATACGGGAAATCACACCGGAGGAGTTTGACCGTGTGCTCCATGTAAACCTCAGAGGCAGTTTTTTATGCGCGAAAGCCTTTATCCAGGCAAATGAAGGAGAGGACTACGGCAGGATCATCCAGCTGGCTTCTACCCGCTGGCATCAAAATGAGGCGGACTGGGAGGCATACGGCGCTTCCAAGGGCGGCATCGTTTCCTTGACAAACAGCCTCTGCGTTTCACTGTCGGATACGCCCATTACTGTAAACGCCATCAGCCCCGGCTGGATTGAGACGGAAAACTATGACGCGCTGACAGAAGCTGACCACAAACAGCACCCCTCCGGAAGAGTAGGAAAGCCGGAGGATATCCTGCGTGTCTGTCTCTTTTTGGCGGAAAAAGAAAATGATTTCATCAACGGAGCCAATATCGTCGTAGACGGCGGTATGACAAAGCGTATGTTTTATGTGGAATAACAGGGGGGAATGTCTATGAAAAGTGAACAGCGCCGACAGGAAATTAAGCGTATGCTGGAAGAAAGCGCCCAGCCATTGAGCGGCAAAACACTGGCGGAGGCATTCGGTGTGACAAGACAGGTCATTGTAAAGGATATGGGGATCATCAAAGCGGAGGGGATGAAGATCATCCCAACAGCCAGAGGATATTTACTGGAAAAAAATACGGACAGTCTGAAAAAAAGAGAGATCCTCGTCTGCCACAGCAGTGACCAGATCGAACAGGAGCTGCAGATCATTGTAGATTTAGGGGGAAATATTCTGCAAACACATGTGGACCATCCCATCTATGGCACCGTAGGGGAATCCCTGAATATCAAAAGCCGCAGGGATATTACGGATTTCCTTCATAAAACAAAGGAAACGGGATGCATGCCGCTGCTGGAGCTGACAAAAGGGGTACATACCCATTTGATTGCCGCCGAAAGTGAAGAAACCCTGGAGGAAATCTGTGCTGCTCTGGAGAAAGCAGGATTTTTGCACACCAAATAACAAGAACCCTACTTGATTGTTTTATAAGAATATGATAAGATACTTCCTAGTGTAAATCTATGTGTATATACAGTTTGCGTTAGGAGGTATTTTTTTGAAGGAAAAAACATTGCTGCAAAGAATCGTGCACCGATATTTGATACAGGGATTAAACGGTATGGCCCTTGGCCTGTTCTGCACGCTCATCGTCGGTTTGATCCTAAAGCAGATCGGCAGCCTTCTGGGCGGAGGAGCAGGGGAATTTATCCTGCTGATCGGGACGCTGGCTACCTTCTGCACCGGTCTTGCCATTGGTGTCGGCGTTGCCTATGTCATGGAAATGCCGCGCATGGTCGTGTTTTCCTCTGCGGTAACTGGGTTTATTGGCGCCAATGCGGCCGCGGCTGCCGGAGGCACACTGATACAGGAAAGCGGCGCGGTACTGCTGACTGGCTCCGGCGATCCCTTGGGCGCCTTTCTGGCTGTTTTGGTGGGCGCGGAGCTGGGTCGTCTGGTTTCCGGAAAAACAAAGGTGGATATAATCGTAACGCCAGCGGTAACGATTTTCGCCGGCGGACTGGCCGGCATCATTTTGGGGCCGCCCCTGTCCGCGGGAATGCAGTGGCTGGGCAATGCCATCAATGTGGCAACACAGCTGCAGCCCTTCCTGATGGGGATCATTATCTCCGTTGTAATGGGCATAGCGCTGACGCTGCCCATCAGCTCCGCCGCCCTTTCCATCATACTGGGATTATCGGGGCTGCCGGCCGGTGCGGCAACGGTGGGCTGTTCCGCTCAAATGATCGGCTTTGCCGTAGCTAGCTTTCGAGAAAACAAGTGGGACGGTTTGCTGGCCCAGGGAGTCGGTACCTCTATGCTGCAAATTTCTAATATCGTAAAGAACCCGAAAATCTGGATACCGCCTACACTCACTTCTGCCATTTTGGGCCCCTTGGCTACGGTTGTGTTCCATATGGAAAACAATCCTGCCGGCGGCGGTATGGGCACCAGCGGCCTGGTAGGGCAAATCATGACCTGGCAGACCATGGCGGCAGATCGAGGCACGGGTCTTTTGCTGTTCCAGATCCTGCTGCTGCATTTTATACTGCCTGCCGTCCTGACGCTGATTTTTTCAGAGTGGATGCGGAAGAAGGGCTATATCAAATTCGGAGATATGAAACTGGATATTTGACCAACGAAGAAAGGAAGTCTGTATTAGACTTCCTTTCTTTACGGAAAATAAGTAATAAAGAGTTATCAAGTGCCGAATGCGCCGCCCCCGGCCGACGTTCCAAAAACGAACTTGCGCCCTTCCGCTGCTTTTTGGAGTCATGTGATTCACCTTGTCAACACAAAATAAGTGAAACCATATTTTCCTGGAAAAAAGAGAAAATCCTACGTTCTTCGGGAAGTAGGATTTTCTTTAAAGGGGAGGGTATGTATTACTATGTCTTAACTGCTTTGCCCTTGCTTTGGACACTTATATCATATAATACTTCTGTGAATAACCTATGGAGAGAGTATGAACAATTTGTAAACATTTTCCGAAAAACAGCCGGATAATTTACATTTTCCAAAACGGCGGCTATAATAAAGCAAGAAAGGCAGGGATCTATATGTATCAAAAAGAGGACGTAAAGCGTTTCTTAGACGAAAAAGGCATTGATTATACCTGGTTCGACCATGTGGCCGTATATACCATTGAGGAAATGATGGCGCTGGGGCTGGAGAAAGAAAAGGATATCGCGAAAAATCTGTTTTTGCGGGACGCCAAAGGGAAACGCCATTTTCTCGTTGTGATCCGGGAGGACAAACGGGCAGACCTGAAATCTCTGGGGGAAAAGATCGGCGTGGGAAGGCTGTCTTTCGCTTCCGAGGAAAGGCTGGAGAAATATCTTGGCCTGAAAAAAGGTTCTGTCACACCTTTTGGTATCCTGAACGATGAAAACAGAGCCGTAGAAGTAATCTTTGACGAGGATTTCCACAAAACAGGCGTCATCGGCGTACATCCCAATGACAACACCGCTTCCGTGTTCATGGCTTTTTCTGATCTGGAAAAACTGGTTAAAGAACACGGCAACGAAGTGAAGTTCCTTTCTCTGTAAAAATATATAGAAGAAACCATTGAGAGGAAGCACAAGATATGGTATAATTTATTGATGCGAATTTCTCGCATAACAATATTTTTCACAGGAAAGGATAGAAAATGGAAAATCAAAGAACCGTTGCTATGCCGGCGGAAGCAGAGCTGGCAAGACAGATAGAATATATTCGTCAGATACGTCAGGAAAACGAGGCGTATTTTGAAAAAACGGGACAGAGAAAAAAATTCTATTCTCTGGCTATGGGCTGCCAAATGAACGCCCATGACAGCGAAAAGCTGGAAGGCATGCTGGATGAAATGGGATATGTCCGCACTGAGGAAGAGACAGAAGCGGATTTTATCATTTATAACACCTGCTGCGTCAGAGAAAACGCGGAGCTGAAGGTGTACGGCAAGTTAGGCTGGCTGAAGCACTATAAAGAAAGCAAAAATCCTGACGCGGTTGTCGCACTCTGCGGCTGTATGATGCAGCAGGATACGGTGCTGGAAACCATACGGAAAAAATACCGTCATGTGGATCTGGTATTTGGCACATTTAATCTGTACAAGCTGCCGGAGCTGATCCAGACAAGAAAGGAAAGCGGGAGCGCCGTATTTGATATCTGGCAGAAGCAGGAGGAGATCGTGGAGGATCTGCCCAGTATCCGCCATTTTCCTTACAAGGCGTCTGTCAATATTATGTTTGGCTGCAACAATTTCTGCTCCTATTGCATCGTGCCCTATGTGCGCGGTCGGGAAAGAAGCAGAGAGCCAGAGGATATTCTGGAAGAAATCAGAAAACTGGCGGCAGACGGCGTAAAGGAGATCATGCTGCTGGGGCAGAATGTCAACTCCTATGGAAAGACGCTGGAGCATCCAGTTTCCTTCGCGCAGCTTTTGCGGCAGGTCAATGAAATAGAAGGGATAGAGCGTATCCGCTTTATGACTTCCCATCCGAAAGATATGTCCGACGAACTGATTCTGGCTATGAAGGAATGTGACAAGGTATGCAAAAACCTGCATCTTCCTTTTCAGTCCGGCAGTACGGAGATCCTGCGCCGGATGAACCGCAAGTATACCAAAGAGGACTATCTGGAGCTGGTGCGCAAAGTAAAGGAGGCTATGCCGGGGATTACACTGAGCACCGATATTATCGTAGGTTTCCCTGGGGAAACAGAAGAGGATTTCCAGGAAACACTGGATGTGATCCGGAAGGTTCGTTATTGTACCGCTTTTACCTTCATTTATTCCAAACGTACCGGCACACCTGCGGCTTCCATGGAAAACCAGGTGCCGGAGGATGTGGTCAAGGACCGCTTCGACCGTATGCTGGATGTATTGAACCCTATTGTGCATGAGGTGAGCGAGGAGCAGGTAGGCAAAACTGTGCTGGTGCTGGCGGAAGAAGTCAATAAACAGGATGAAAGCATCCTCACCGGACGCACAGACCAGAACGGACTGGTGCATTTTGCCGGGGACAAGAGTCTTATTGGACAGATGGTTCCCGTAAAAATTATAGAAAACAAAACATTTTACTTTATTGGAGAAAGGATTTAAGGTGACAAAAATGGCAAGTGTATATGAACTGGCAAGAACATTGGGGGAAGAACTGCAGAAAACACCTCAGGTAGAGGCCCTGCTGTCTGCAAAAAAGGCTTACGAGGAAGATCCTGAGATCGCAAAAACTGTAGAGGAATACACAAAGCTTCACGACGAATTTCAGGCAAAGATCCAGGCTGGCGGCATTTCCCCGGAAGAACAGAAAAGATTTTCCGAAGAAATGAAGGCAAAAGGCGAGCTGATCAAAAACAACAAGCTGGCTGCCGATCTGTATACAGCAGAAATGAACTTCAACAATTTCATGCAGTCCGTATTTAATATCATTACAGCAACCCTTTCCGGCGAAGATCCGGCGGAAGGCGGCTGCAGTCCTTCCGCATGCGCTTCCTGCGGCGGCGGCTGCCACTAATGCATTGTATTAACATTTTTGCCCGAACTCCTGCGCAAACGGGGGTTCGGGTTTGCTGTAAAACGGAGAAAACACAGGAGGGAAGAGAAGATGGCAAAAATAACGCCCATGATGCAGCAGTATTTTGCGATTAAAGAAAACTACAAGCATTGTCTGCTTTTTTTCCGTTTAGGGGATTTTTACGAGATGTTTTTTGAAGATGCCGTCATCGCCTCCAAGGAGCTGGAAATCACACTGACAGGAAAAGACTGGGGGCAGGAGGAGCGGGCGCCCATGTGCGGCGTTCCCTTTCACAGCGCCGACAGCTATATTGCCAGACTGGTGGAAAAAGGGTATAAAGTCGCCATCTGCGAACAGGTGGAGGACCCGAAGCTGGCAAAAGGGATCGTAAAGCGGGACGTGATCCGCGTGATCACGCCGGGTACCATGCTGGACCAGACCGTGCTGGATGAGTCAAAAAATAATTATATCATGGCAGTTTACGGGGAAAAGGGCGGCTATGGCCTGGCTGTCTGCGACGTGACTACCGGAGAGTTCCAGGTAACCCAGTTCCCTACCATACTGGCCTCTCAAAAGATTCTCGATGAGATCGCCAGATTTTCTCCGGCAGAGCTGATCTGCAACGAAGGACTGAAAGAGCATCCCATCGCCGAGGAGATCAAAAAGCGGTTTCAGATTTATCTGAATGATATAGACGAGCGGATGTTTTCTTTCCGAACGGCCAAAAAAACACTGACAGACCATTTTCGTGTGGCTTCTCTGGATGGATTCGGACTGGAGAAAAAGAACCAGGCCGTGTCCGCCGCCGGCGGTCTGATGTGGTATCTGATCGAAACACAGAAAAACGGACTGGAGCATATCTCCGCTTTAAAATACTATACCACCGGGGACTTTATGCCTTTGGACATTGCCAGCAGAAGAAATCTGGAGCTGACAGAGACCATGCGGGAGAAAAACAAAAGAGGCTCCTTATTGGGAGTTTTGGATGAGACCAAAACAGCCATGGGCGCCCGTATGATGCGAAAATGGGTGGAACAGCCCCTTTTGCAGGCGGATGAAATCCGTAAACGTCTGGATGGCGTGGAAGAGCTGAAAGACGATCTGTTCCTGCGGGAGGAGATTAAGGATGTGCTCCGGACCATGTACGACTTTGAGCGCATCATGAGCCGGGTAGTATATCAGAACGCCAATGCCCGGGAGCTGGCAATGCTGAAAAATTCCATTGCCAATCTGCCTCTTTTGAAAAATATCCTCAGCAGATGCAAAAGTGACTGCCTCCGGGAGCTTTACGAAAAGCTGGACCCTCTGGAAAATATCCACGAACTTATAGAAAAGGCCATTGTAGAGGACCCGCCTTTTTCCGTTCGGGAGGGCGGCATGATCCGGGAAGGCTACTGCGACGAGCTGGATACTTACAGCCGCGCAAAAAAAGAAGGCACCTCCTGGATTCACCAGATGGAAGAAGAGGAACGGGAAAAAACAGGCATCAAAAACCTGCGGATACGATACAACAAGGTTTTTGGCTATTATCTTGAGGTCACAAAATCCAATCTGGAGGATGTGCCGGACAATTACATCAGAAAACAGACGCTGGCCAACTGCGAGCGGTTTATCACACCGGAGCTGAATGATCTTGCGGAGCTAATCCTTGGCTCTGAGGAAAAGATCGTGGCTTTGGAATATGATTTATTTACGGAAATACGAAACGCCGTTGCGGCGGAGGTGGAGCGCATCCAGCGCTGTGCCCATATGATTTCCGTTCTGGACGTGCTTCAATCCTTGGCAGAAGTGGCGGCAGCAAGAAATTACGTCAAGCCTGTGGTAGATGACGGAGATGTCATCGACATCAAAGGCGGCCGTCATCCTGTCGTAGAGAAACTCATGGAAGGGCAGTTTATCCCGAATGACACCTATCTGGACAACGGCGAAACACGCCTTGCCATTATCACCGGACCCAATATGGCCGGGAAATCCACCTACATGCGGCAGACCGCCCTGATCGTGCTGATGGCGCAGATAGGCAGCTTCGTGCCGGCGGACAGCGCCCATATCGGCATTGTGGACCGTATCTTTACCAGAGTCGGCGCTTCGGATGACCTGAGCGCGGGCCAGAGCACCTTTATGGTAGAGATGACAGAGGTAGCCAATATTTTACATAACGCTACCTCCAAAAGCCTGTTGATCCTGGATGAGATCGGCAGGGGCACCAGCACCTTTGACGGCCTGAGCATTGCCTGGGCAGTGCTGGAATATGTAGCCGACCCCAAGGTTATCGGGGCCAAAACATTGTTTGCCACCCATTATCACGAGCTTTCCGAGCTGGAAGGCAAGCTGGCGGGCGTAAAAAATTACTGCGTTACCGTGCAGGAGCAGGGAGAGGATATCATTTTCCTCCGGAAGATCAAACGGGGCGGCGCGGACCACAGCTATGGCGTACAGGTAGCCAGACTGGCGGGCCTGCCTCATAAAGTCATCAAACGAAGCAATCAGATCTTAAAACAGCTGAACGCGGCGGATATTACAAAAAAAGCAAAGCGTATCGCCGCCGAATCCAAGGAACAGGCGGAAGAGACCGCCCAGCAGGTGGATATGTTCCATCTGGAGGAGACGCAGATGCTGGAAGAGATCAAACAGCTGGATATTATGGCTATGACGCCTATGGAGGCACTGCAAAAGCTCTTTGACCTGCAAAAAAAGGCAAAGGGTATGTAAATTTGGAAGGGAGGAAGGTACTTGCAAAAGATACAGCTTCTGGACCAAAAAACTATCAATAAAATCGCGGCGGGGGAGGTAGTGGAATCCCCCAAGTCCGTAGTAAAGGAACTGACGGAAAACGCTATGGACGCAGGTGCCAGCACCGTTACCGTAGAGATCCGGGAAGGCGGCACATCCTATATCCGCGTTACGGATAATGGCTGCGGCATCCCCAGAGATCAGGTGGAAGCGGCCTTCCTGCGCCATTCCACAAGCAAACTGACACAGATCGAAGATCTGGAAAAAATATTCACCATGGGGTTCCGGGGAGAGGCGCTGGCCTCTATTGCCGCTGTGGCCCAGGTGGAAATGACAACCAAAACGAAGGACGAGGAAACGGGCACCTTCATACAGATCAGCGGCGGCGAAGTAAAG
Source organism: uncultured Anaerotignum sp. (assembly GCA_944381385.1). Lineage (GTDB taxonomy): Bacteria > Bacillota > Clostridia > Lachnospirales > Anaerotignaceae > Anaerotignum. The sequence continues at coordinate 8,405 of CALWKZ010000076.1, forward strand.
TCCATACAGGATGTGGCCTGCACCGAAGGCACTACGGTAGTGGTGCAGAATCTGTTTTATAATGTGCCGGCCCGACGGAAATTCCTGAAAAAACCCGCCACCGAAAGCGGTTATGTTTCCGACTTAATGAACAAACTGGCATTGGGTCATCCGGAATTGTCCTTCTGTTATATCAATAACGGCGCCTCCATCCTCCATACCTCCGGCAACGGGGACGGCAGAGCATCCGTGTTTTATGTTTACGGCAAGGATGCGGCGGGCGCTATGATGGATATTTCCTTTGCCAGAGGGGACTATCGGCTGACTGGTCTGATCGGCAAGCCGGAGCTTTCCCGGGGCAACCGGAATTACGAAAATCTGTTCATCAACGGCCGGTTTATCAAAAATTCCATTGTATCCTCCGCTGTGGAGGATGCCTACAAAACAAGGATCATGATCGGGAAATTTCCCGTATACGTATTGAATCTGGAGGTGGACCCTTCTCTGGTGGATGTAAACGTTCATCCCGCTAAATTAGAGGTCCGTTTCAAAAATGATGACGAGGTGTATGATTTCTTTTATGACGCTGTTTCCGCCGCCTTTGAGGATCAGGTTCTGATTCCCAGAGCCAATCTGGAGAAAAAGCCAACGCCGCCGAAGGAAAAGGTGGAACAGCAGACGCTTCCAGCATGGACAGCGCCGCCCCAAAAAACACTTAAAGAGGTCAAACCGGCACCGCCGGCAGCAGAAATAAAATATACATCCAAAGAGCAGGATGCACCGCCTCCTGTCCCTTCCGGAAGCGGACGCAGCGTAGATCAGCTGCTGAAACGGAACGAGCCCCAGAAAACAGCGGTGCGGGAAGATGCCACTTCTTACAGAAAAGAGGGGACTGCGTCTACCGCTGTTCCGGCCGATTTTGTGGTGGAATCCCCAGCGTCGCCTGAGCATACAAACCAACCGCAGAAAACGGAAAAAGCGGAAAAACAGCCCTTCTTCCGGAATTATCGCATTGTGGGACAGGTATTCGGCACCTATTGGCTGGTAGAGCAGGAGGACTGCCTCTATCTCATCGACCAGCACGCGGCCCACGAGCGGATACTTTTTGAAAAGCTCATGAAGGAATTTCGGGAGGAACGGGTCGTTTCCCAGCGCCTTTTGTCCCCGGTGATGCTGCGGCTGACGGAGCGGGAAAAGGAGATCCTACGGGAGAATCAGACGCTGCTGGAGGGCTTTGGCTTTGGCATTGAGGAATTTTCCGGCAAGGAATACGCCCTCTGCGCCGTACCATTTTTGCTGAAAGCGCCCAGCGGCACAGGATTCTTTACGGAGATTCTGGATCAGCTGGAAACAGAAAATCCTTCCAGTGTCTATGATATGAAGCTTTTGACAATAGCCACGATGGCCTGCAAAGCGGCCGTAAAGGGCCATGACCGGCTGAATGTACAGGAAGCGGATCGGCTCATCGAAGATCTGCTGAAGCTGGAAAATCCCTTTACCTGCCCCCATGGCCGTCCTACTGTTGTGGAATGTACGAAATATCAAATGGAAAAAATGTTTAAAAGAATACAGGATTGAAAGAGGGAATCATATGAAAAAACCTCTCATCATCATTGGCGGGCCGACGGCCTGCGGAAAAACCGCCATGTCCATCCTGCTGGCGAAAAAAATCGGCGGGGAGATCATTTCCGGCGATTCCATGCAGGTATACCGCCATATGGACATCGGCACAGCGAAGGTCACGCCGGAGGAGGCACAAGGAGTGCCTCATTTTCTGATAGACGAGCTGATGCCTGACGAAGAATACAACGCCATGATCTTCCAGCAGAAAGCCAAAGGGTATATGGAGGAGATCTGGAACAGGGGACATATCCCTATCCTTGTGGGCGGTACAGGCTTTTATTTGAATGCCCTGTTATATGATAACGAATTTACAGAGACGGACGGTGACGAAAGTTTCCGTCTGGCCTGCTACGAAAAAGCCGAAAAAGAAGGGCCGGAAAGTCTCTATCAGGAACTTCTGTCCATTGACCCGGAATATGCCGCCTCTACCCACGCCAATAACGTGAAGCGGGTGACTAGAGCTTTGGAATATCACCATTTTACCGGAGAAAAATTTTCCAGTCATAACGCGGAGCAAAAACAAAAAGAGTCTCCTTACGCCGCCGCGGTGATCCTGCTTACTATGGACAGGGAGCAGCTTTATGCGCGGATTGAAAAAAGAGTAGATCTGATGATGGAGGCAGGGCTTCTGGAGGAAGTAAAGGGGCTTTTGGATAAAGGCTACGACGGCAGCCTGGTTTCCATGCGGGGCCTGGGCTATAAAGAATTTTTGCCGTATTTCAAAGGGGAGATCCCTTTGGAGGAGGCTGTGAAAGACCTGAAAACAGGTACCCGCAGATTTGCAAAGCGGCAGCTGACTTGGTTTCGGCGTCAGACAGACGGCCTTTGGATCAATCTGTCCCACACAGACCAGCAAACAGCTTTAGAGGATATGCTGCATTACATTGCGCAGTGCGGCATTTCCATAGAGCGCCAGGAAAAGAAGGTGTGATATATGTGGACAGCACAATGGATGCACCAGTCTTTTTTCCAGCTGTTTTATTTTTTTATACTATACAGCTTCTTAGGCTGGGCCATGGAATCCACCTTTGTTTCTTTTCACGCGAAGGAGTGGGTGAACCGGGGTTTCCTGAGCGGGCCTTTCTGCCCCATATACGGTACAGGCGCCCTGTTGATGATACTGCTGCTTTCCCCTGTAACAGACCATATATTTCTGCTTTTTTTCGGTGGATTTCTTTTGGCCTCTGTGGTAGAATATGTAATTGCAGCGATACTGGAAAAACTGTTCCACGCTTCCTGGTGGGACTATAGCAATAAAAAGTGGAATATACGAGGCAGGATCTGTCTGGAACGCTCGGTGCAGTGGGGACTGCTGACTATTGTGATGATGCGGCTCATCCATCCGTTCATAGAATCTATTGTGGAGCATATTCCGCTCCTGCTGGGAGAGGCTGCCGGCACGCTGCTGCTGATGTATCTGGTGGCGGATGCGGGCCTCACGGTACAGCATATCCTGCGGCTGAACGAAAAGCTGGCGCATTTGAGCGAGGCGACGGAGGATGTCCGCGGGAAGCTGGAAAGCACAAAGCTGTACAGCGCCAAACAGGAGCTGGCGGAACACCTGGAAAGCCTGCCTGCGGCACAGTTGCTGCGTGAATGGAAGGAAAGAATGGAAGAAACCTATGGCGATATCGAACAGATGCAGCTGGAAGAACGGCTGCGGGGAGAATATATCGCCAATGAAATACGGGAACGCCTGGAATACAAGGTTCGCGCTCTGGAACAGCATAGCCGTACAGAGCGGCGTCTGATTCACGCCTTCCCTAATCTGCATTCCCAGAATTTTGACCGGGAACTGCAGGATCTTCGCAGCTATATCGAAGAAAAAAGAAAGCAGAAAAAAATGGATAGGAAGGAAGAGAGAAAATGATAAAACGCAAGCGTTGGACAGCCTTTCTGCTGGCAGCCCTGCTATGTATCAGCATGGCTGGCTGCGGCGGCAAAGAGGATACTTCCGAATCTGAGACAACTCAGACTGCGGAAAACACAACTACGGAAAATAACACAGATAGCACTTCTGATACAGATACGGCAGCGGATGCTGCCGGGGACACAGATGCGGCAGAAGGGGAAACAGGTTCTGACGCGGCATCTGCGGCACCAGTTTTAGAGACAGCCTGGGTACAGGCGGACGATTCCCCCGAGCTGACTGCTTCCAGTGCCATTCTGGTAGAGGAAAACACGGGTACGATTCTTTTTGAAAAAGACGCAAAGGCAAAAATGTATCCTGCCAGCATGACAAAGATTATTACAGCTCTGGTGGTAATGGATTATTTTCAGCCGGATGAACTGATTACCGTAGGCACGGAAATCAACGAAGTCTCTCTGGATTCCAGCAAGGCCGGTCATGTGGTAGGAGAAACACTGACAGTAAAGAACGCGGTGCGCGGCTTGATCATTCCTTCCGGCAACGATTCCGCCAACGTATTGGCTGCGGCAGTCGCTAAAAGAGCGGAAGGCGATGACAATCTAAATTTCGCACGCTGTGAGGCTGTTTTTGCCGATTTGATGAACCAGAAGGCAGAGGAATTGGGTGCGGTCAACAGCCACTTTACCAACGCCCATGGATATCATGACGATAATCATTATTCCTGCGCTTATGATATGGCACTGTTTGCCGGCGAATTTATGAAAAATGAAACACTGGCGGAAATCGCCGCGGAAAAGAGCTTCAGCGGCGACGGTGCCGACAATATGTTTGCAGATGATGATACCATCACAACCCAGGAATATAACTGGGTCAGCCATAACCTGCTGATTACAGACAATGAGTATCAGTACGCTTATGCAACCGGCATCAAGACAGGATTTACGGATGAAGCCGGGGACTGCCTTTCCGCATCGGCGGAAAAAGACGGCACTAGCCTTATCTGTGTGCTGTTCCAGTCTGAGGATCCGGCACGCTGGACGGATGCCACCAATTTGTTTGAATATGGCTTCAACAATTACGTGCGCGTTGATCTTGCCGGAGACGGCGCAGCTGTTGTAGAAATGCCATTGACCAAGCAGAACAAGCTCCAGGGCGATACCATTCCTCTGGTATTCCAGAGCGCAAAATCCGTATATCTTCCTGTAGGCGCTGAGGATCAGATTTCTTCGGAAGTACAGATCAATGATACTTATCGTGCAGAAGATAAAGACGGCACTGTTCAGGTGAAGGCGCCCGTGGAGAAAGGCGCAGAAGTCGGCACGATCCTTTACTCCGTGGACGGAAAGCAGGTGGGCAGTGAAACACTGTATGCTGGTGTGGATGTAGAAAAGGGAGGTATCCTGAATAATATCCATTACTTCCTGAAAACACTGTTTTCTAATATTTTCTCTTTAAAGGGTCTGATTGTAATTCTGGTTATCATTGTCGTGATTGCCGTGATCTATTTCATCCTTCGTCATATGCGCTATGGCAGACGCAGAAGAAATACAGGCTATACCTTTAAGAGCTCCGGCAGACGCAGAAGAAGAAGATTCAAATAAAAAAAACCTAATAAAAAAAGAACGATAGAGCTGAATATCTCTATCGTTCTTTTTTTTGCAGAAAAACGCTTTGCACACATAGGGATAAGCCAGTCAAACATATGATGGTGGAAAAGGAGGGAAGCAGCATGCAGATTTTTAAAACGATACACATTCGAAAAATACATATTGCGGCAGTTGGATGCATTTTCGCTGCCGCTGTGGCAGCGGGATTTTTTTTGCCACCGGCAGCGCAGAAGGCAGCCGCTGTGCTTTCGGCTGAGGGCCAAAGAGAACTCCCGATTTATTGCGTAAAAACAGAGGAGAAAAAAGTTGCCGTCAGCTTTGATGCCGCCTGGGGCGCAGACGATACGGACGAACTGCTGCGCATTCTGGAGGAAAATGACGTAAAAGCCACCTTTTTCCTCTGCGGGTACTGGGTAGAAAAATACCCGGAGGAAGTAAAAAAAATCGCGGAGTCCGGCCATGACCTGGGAAATCATTCCGCGACCCACCCCCATATGAGTCAGCTTTCTTCGGCGCAGATCACGGAAGAACTGCAAAAATGCCATAATGCCGTAAAGGCACTGACGGGCATAGATATGGATCTGTTCCGTCCGCCCTTTGGGGAATACAACAATACGGTTGTACAGACGGCCAAAGCGAATCAGTACCATGTCATTCAGTGGGATGTGGATACATTAGAAACAAAAAGAAAAGAGGGGAACATTTTGTTCCTCTCTTTTTTACTTGAAGATGACATCTATCCCATCTTTGCTTAGGATTACCCGATCTATCATACTTTTGGCTACTTCTCTTTTATCTTCCAGAGACATATTTTCCCAATCTTCAGCAGTAAACGGTATTACTTCGATAGAATTATATTCCGTAAGCGCTTCCGAATACTGGTGGATTAAGAGCTGCTTTTCCCGATGAAGGGCTTCAATTCTGCGGTTGATATATTCCACAGAAATATGGCTGACATTTTCAAGGGTAGAGATAAGATTTTCTATCTTACTATCTATCTCGGCTATTTTTTGCTGTTGCTGTTTAATTATAGCATTTTCCTTTTTTTGCTTTGTCAAGTGATATACTTCGGCCTCTTTAATCAGTCTGGCTTGAACTTGCGCCTCAACCTCTCTTACATAATGCGTCTGCTTCACATCACAACACCGGTGCAGATACCTTCCGGAACAACTAAAATAGGCTATTTTCCCATTTTTTGTATTTCCAAAGCGCACGGAAAAAGCATAGCCACAGTGTCCGCATTTTACAAGGCCGGTGAGCCAGGAGTATTTCCCCTTTGTGGTATTTTTGATTTGTTTATTTTTGGAAAGTTTCTCCTGGCAATAGAGGAATACGGTGCTGTCAATGATTCCTTCATGGTGGCCGATCGCCAGCAAATGATTTGATACATCTTTGTATTTTCGCTCATTGGCATCTCGTTTGCCAACGAGGATGCAGCCATGTATTCCGTCAAATTCCTCCGGTTCATTGGCGAGAATTGCTCCACGGGCTTTGTAGTAATTGTAAATACCTACATCTGCTCTGACATAAGCTGGGTTTTTCAGTATACTGGCTATTTTTACATTATCAAAATTTACGCCGCCGGAAGAAGTAATACTATCTTTTATCAACTGCTTTTGCACATTGGCCAAACTGGTGAAAGGCCGGGAATATATCTCAAAAATACGCTCTACCGTTGCCAGATCCGCATTCGGCTGATAGGATGTAACCTTTTTCCCGTCCAGCGTGATCCGCACCAAGTCAAAGCCATATGCAGCAGGACCGCCGCCCCAAGCTCCTTTTTTTACACGGGCATAGTAATTATCCCGGACACGTTCCGCAATGGTCTCTCGTTCCAACTGAGCGAAAACTACGACAATATAAAGCATAGCGCGCCCCATGGGGGTGGAGGTATCAAATTTTTCCGTAGCAGACACAAAAGAGATTTGCTTTTCTTCCAATTCATTTATAAAATCCGCGAAGTCAACAATCGAACGGCTGATACGGTCCAATCGGTATACAACAACCTTCTCAATTCTTCCAGCCTGAATATCTCGCATCATTTCCGCAAAAGCGGGACGATTGGTATTTTTCCCAGAAAAACCACTGTCCTGATACACTTTAAAATCGTCCGTCATGACTTCTCGTTTGGCATATTCTATCTGGCTTTCTATACTGATACTGTCTTTTTTTTCAATGGATTGTCTGGCATAAATAGCAATCACGATGATCCCTCCAGCGATTTCTGCTTAAAAAATTTCGGAGTAAGTTTCCTGACTTTTAGTTTTCATATAACCATCAAAAAAATTATCTTCTAGAAGCCATATTTCATCAAGAGTGGATTGTGGAATTGAAATGTTATACAAGTGATTTTCAACTATTTCATAAAACATATCTGCTTGCCCTTCATAATATCCCTTTTCTTCCCCCTGGGAAAAAGAATCATAGAGCTTCTCATCCAAGTTCAGTTCCTCTAAAGCGGCTTGGTATCCTTCTTCGTAACCTTCATTATAACCCTGGCTATATTCTTCTGAGCAATCTGAACATGCACTACAACAAAGCGAGATGAATATTAAAGAAAATATCAAAATTTTTTTCATAATTACCTCCCGGCTTATGGAATACAAATAGGGCAAGGGCTGACAGAATCAAATTCACCCAAAAAGAAAAATCCTTCATCAATGGATAAATAATTTGCAAGACCTCCATTTTCTTCTATTTGTGGACAATCTATTTTATGATAATAGGGATCGTTATCATACATAGATACAAATACTACAAACATATCCATGTACTGACTTTTATAATCAGGAACTGTTTGAATATAAGTATGTCCTTCTCCCTTTTTTACAGGTAATTCTAATTTTTCATTTACAGGCAGTACGGAAGCTGAAAGAAGATTTGCCAACTGGTTTACAGGAACAAAATAATTATTTTTGTACCAAAGAACAGGGCCAGCAATAGCTTCTCCATCTACTGTGACTTTTGTAGGTACCTCAATAGGAACTTGCTGTGTATTTACCATAGAAGACTGATTATTTGATTGTTTTGTTGTTGAAGATGTAGAAACAGTGGTTGGTTTGGTTTTTTCTGTTGTTAAAGAAGAAACAATTTCTGAATAAGCTGTGGCATAAGGACATATGCCACCAGGGTGAAGGTGCGCTGGGTGACCCCCACAATGGTAATGATAGTATCCAAGTCCACTGACATTATTATTGTCACGATGACCACCGAAAGCATCTGTTTTACCACTGTGGGCATAAGCAGGCAAAGAGATCACCATAGAAACCACCATGGTGAGTGCAAGAATATATTTCTTTTTTTTCATAACTATACCCCCTTTTTCCTTATTGTAAAATGTAAGAGCAGAAAAAGGAAGTAGGGGCGATAAATAAAGCAGATTCTATAAAATTGAAATAAAGAAATTGTGTAAAAAGTACATGGAAAGCAATGAAAAAACATGATATATTAGAAAAGACACGAACAGACGTTCTTATTTTTGAAGGGGTGAGGGGAATGGTTGAAAAGTACAGGGAAGCAATTATTTTAATGGTACAAACGATAAACAACGAAACTATTTTAAGAAAGATATACACTTACATCAAAGCAAAGAAAAAATAAGAGGAAAAATCCTCTTATTTTTTTTGATTTTCCAAAAGACTATGAATCAAATCAGATACTATTTTTTTTCCTGCTTCATCAAGTTGAAAATAGATTTCAAGAAATTTTCTAATATATTCATCATCACTTTCTTCGATTTCAGAAAGAATTTGTGAAAATTCATCTTCAGGCAGTTCAGGTAGAAACATATCTCCAATTCCTTTTTCAAGCCATTCTTTGTTTACATTAAATTTTTCACAAATTAAATTTTGGTTTCTTTCAGTTAATATCGTTTTGCCTTTTTCTATATCACTTATTGAGGCATTTGTTAATCCAATTTTTTCACCAAATTCTTTTTGTGTCATTTTTAGTGTTTTCCTTAATTTTTTTAAACGCTCATTCACATTTAATTCCTCCTTTCTTTTTTATAATATCGGGTAAACCGAAATTTGTCAATTAAATATTCAGATAATCCTTGACAAAATCGGTTTACTTGATTATTATTATCTTAAAAGATAAGGTAACTTAATTTTTGAAAGGGGTGAATTTATGAAACTCGGGACAGAAGAAAAGGAAATTATTCAACAAATGTGCGATATTATCAAACAATTAGATAGCCAAAGTAAAACTATTTTATTAAGTGTGGGTAGTTGTATGCTTGCTTATCAGCAAATCCGTGACAACAAAAAGGCCAGCTAAGTAATAGGACAAACCGGAATTAGCAGAAGAAATCAATTCTAACAGAAAAGGAATATGGGATGATGTTATCTGCAAAACGGAGCATTAACAAGAAAAGGAAAGGAAAATCAACATGATTATTGACAGAAATGTAGAAGAAAAGATGCGTGGAGATGAAATATTTTTATATTTTGTGACGGAATCACTTTCTAATTTTTTTCAAAAGGACTGGGGGGATACAGCTGCTTATGATCCAGAGGCAACAGATCCATCCAGAAGCGGTGCGTTTTACAGGTACGAAAACGGAGAGGTACTAAGGATTCATGCCGAGGGAGGGGAAATCAAAGTAGGATTTGCATTTCAGCAATGCAAGGAAGATGGCGAAAAAACACCCAGCAAGCGCAAACAAATGCATGAGTTAATTTATAAACATCTGATGGAAACAGATCAGTTTTATTTAAGCTTGCTGGTGCTTTTACGCGAAGAAGCCCAAGAAAATCATAATTGGTAAAAATTTTTATTATAAAGTCTCCTTTCTAAAAAATCAGGCTACGGCAACAGCCAACGATTTCAGATTAGGGGAAATAATAAAAAAAAATCAACAAAAAAATTTATCAATGGTACTAAAAAATGAATGGGACAAACATAAAAAAACATAGGCTGATGCAGGAGGTGTTACATATGGCAAGAGAAAAAAAAGAATACCGCGTTACCGTGTCCTATTGCGAAAAGACCCCAGAAGAAGCAGAACGCCTTCGGCGTGAGATCACAGATGTTCTGTATGAGAAAAAAATGCTCAGCCTTCAGCGGCAAAAAGCAAAGGAGGCCACACCGTAAGGGGCTTTGCCCCGCAGGATGGACAAGCAGGAACGGGAGAGGGCAAAGTACCAACAACTATCCCCCAGAACAATACATCAAAAGCCTTCTCCCTTCTTATAAATTAAGGAGGTATGTGCTGTGATTAGAAGAGAGACACGCCTCCGCGTCAATGCGGGGGCAAACATTTCCAAGGAAGATGCGGAAAAAATGGGAATGAAAATCGGGCGGAAGATTATTTACCGCCGCAAGACTGTGGACAAGCCCGGCAGGCCCGGACGAATCGTACAGCGCAAAGGCGTTGTATGGGGAATGTGAAAACACCACTTTGTGGTTTTATGGGATGCCCACAAATACAAAGAAGCGCTGCAATACAGACTTTTATCGAAAGGCAGTTTGCACAACTGCGGCGAAGGAGTTGAAATCAAATGAATATCTACATTTTATTTGCCTTAATCATCATTATGATATTGTCGGCAGCTTGTTACTGGCTGCTGGACGAGCTTTCTGTATCAAAGGAAAGAGTATCCTTTTACAGAGACACTATCAGAAAAGAAGCGGCAAAGAAATGGGAGCCGTGAGAAATCACGGCTTTTTCTTTTAGGAGGGATTATATGAACGGATTGATGTTTCCAAAAAAGAAATACAAGAAGAAAAGAGAGGTTTGCAAGGGAAGAACAACCAGCATTTTGCAGGGAAAAACAAAGGAGTGCTATGTGACCGGCGAAGTGGAGGATCTTCACAAGCACCATATTTTCTACGGAGAAGGGATGCGGGATATCTCTGATCGGCACGGATTCTGGGTATATCTGGCAGATCGGGTACATATTGCCGGGCTGGGCGGACTGCACGCGCATCCGGGGAAAGGTCTGGATCTGGAACTGAAGCAGGCCTGCCAGCGGAAATTTGAGGAAAATCACAGCCGGCGGGAATGGATGAATATTATCGGGAGGAATTATTTGTGAAAACGCCCTGTTACAAGTGCCAGCTGCGGCAGGAGAACTGCCACGCCGGATGCGGCGCCTACAAGGAATATCGGCTGTGGTTAGACGAGCAGAAGGAAAAAGAGGCCGAAAAAAACAGGCCGGAGCTGGAAGCCAGGGGAAGGCGGCAAGAGGTGATGAACCATTTCCTCCGTACAGGATGCCAGCCTTCCAGAGGGTATCAATTATCAAAAGCGAGGAGCAGAAGATGAAAGTGCAGAGTCAAACGAAAGGATTTCTAAGCCGGCTGTGGATAGATTTGATCTGCTGGATCTGGAAAAGGAAAATGCCGTTTTGAGGTGAGGGGAAATGGATAGAAAAGAAATCACAAAATTCTTGAGTGATTTATTAGTTCAAAGCAGATTTCAAGGTATCGGAAAATACTGGGCAAGAGAAGTAAGTATTGATTACGGGACAATAGAAGTCAAGAGAGTTGACTTTATGGAGTTTCAGCCGGAAGGTGTTGTTCATATTTCTGATATTGAAAAAGGCATTTTCATCTGTTACGAAGTGAAAAGCAGTCTGGGGGATTACAGGAGCGGACACGGACAGAACTTTTTAACAGAGAAAAATTATCTTGTAATGCCAATGGAAGTATATAAAAAAGTCTCTTCTGATATTGAGCATGATATAGGGGTTATTTGTCCTATTCCAATGGGAAAAGACAATTATGATGAGTACCAGAACCCAACGTCTCTCGAAACGGAGGAGATACGTTGGCAAATGAAAGTTATTAAGCCGGCAATAACAAGACGGAGAAATAGATCCATGACAGAATTGCTTTTCTGTATGCTGCGATCTGGAAAATAAACGGAGGAATTGGCTATGGACTATAGTCAATAAAGAAGACACGATTTTTAAATATATTTTCTGGGAACGGCTAGATTCCTTGCCGATCCCAGAATGTTGCTTCCATTTCGTCTGGTGTCAGATAGCCTAAAGAACCATGTGGT
>CALWKZ010000077.1 GCA_944381385.1 uncultured Anaerotignum sp.
TTCGCGTTGAGCCGGGATATATCGCTGTCCTCTTTTGTCACGGAAAACAGATTTTCCAGTCTCTGGATCTCCTGCTCCGCTTCCAGAAGGATTTCATCCCCTTGTTCGTGGTATACTGTCATATTGATTACCGTATCCATGGCCAATGTCATAGATTCGTATCTGTCTTTTTCTTTTTGCTGCTGGAGCATCTGCTGGGCCTGCTCCCGTTTCGCCGCGCAGCCGGAGCAAAGCATCAGTCCTGCCAGCAGACATGATAAAATACGTTTTCCTTTCATCTCATTTCTCCTTTGCCAATCTTTATTTTTATTTTACATGGCAAAATGGCCCCTGTCAAACGAACAAAGAAAAAGGCGAACGGAGCCGCCTTCGTCCTTCCAAAGCCGGTCCTGCCGTTCGCCCTCAGCATTTAAACCAAAATATACAGCATTGCTACCGCAAGGCCGATCCCGATCATCAGCAGGCTTCGCGCAAAGCCCTCCCGGTATACGGTCTTGTCGGTTTCCCCGTCTGTATAGGCGGAGAAATATTTGTCCTCCGGCGGAATAACCCGTCCGTTGTCGTCATTGAAAATCAGCATCCGCAGAATGGAGATAAAACCATCCGTCAATGTTGCCGCCAGTCTTGCGACGAAACCGCCGATAAATGGCAGCACCGTCAGCAGCAGCGGACGATATACCTTTTCCTCCAGATCCAGCCATACAGGCCACCGGTCCAGATAAACCACATTGCCAGACGCATCTCTGCGCATCAGCACCTTGCGGATGAACAGGAAATAAACCACAGAGCCTACGGCCAGAGAAATGACCGCGCCTTTCAGATTGACCCAGGCGAAATATTCCACTGCGTGTTCCGGCGCGTGAGCGCCCAGGAAACCTCTGCCCAGCTCCGCCAGACGATCCTGTGTCATATAAGGCAGCATACCGCACAGGGGCAGCGCCAGAGCGCATACGGTCAAAATTACCGTGTTCACCTTGCTCATGTAAGGCCCTTTCTTCTGCACCGGCAGAGGATTCGGATTTTTATCCACAAACACAGCCACAAAAATCTTTGTCATATAGGCCAGTGTCAAACCACCGGCAAAAAGGAACAGATATTCCACTGTCTGCATATAAGCCGCAGACTGCCCTGCTTCCTCCAGCAGATGGATATATTCCACAATGCTTTCATGCAGCAGTGTTTTGCTGATATAGCCGTTCCACAGAGGGATACCGCCGATCCCCAGCAGTGCCATCAGGAAAATCCCTTTCAGCAAAGGCTTATCTCTGCCAAAGCCCTTAATCTTATTCAGATCCAGTTCCCGCAGATTCATAAATACCACGCCGGCGCTGAGGAACAGCACCAGTTTCAGCATGGAATGGTTGATAAAATGCAGCAGTGTGCCAGCCGCCGCCAAAGCGTTATGCTCGCCTAAAATCCCCTGCATGGCAATGCCCACCATGATAAAACCGATCTGCGACATAGAGGAGCAGGCCAGCGTCCGTTTCAGGTTAATGGAGAATACGGCCAGAACCGCGCCCATAAGCATGGTAATCACGCCAAGAACCAGCACGAAATTGCCCCATGCCGCGTCATACAGGAAGATCTTCGCCGTAATGGCCATGGCGCCGAATACGCCGGTCTTTGTCAGCAGACAGGACAGCAGCGCACTGGCAGGCGCGGGCGCCAGCGTATATGCCTTCGGCAGCCAGATATGCAGCGGGAACAGACCCGCCTTTGCCGCGAAGCCGAAGAATACCAGTACACCAATGCCATAATAAGCCGATTTGTCCTCCATAGCGGAGAATATCTGCTGCAGTTCGTTCATCTGCAATGTGCCGGTCTTTTGATAAAGCATGAACAGCCCCATCAGTGTCACCAGACCGCCCAGCACCGCCACAGCCAGATATGTTTTCGCCGCTTTAACCGCCTCTTTCGTCTCGTCATGCATAACCAGCACAAAGGAGGTAAAGGACATGATCTCGAAGAAGATAAAGGTCGTAAAGAAATCTCCGGAAAGGAAAATCCCCATGGTTGCCCCTTCCGTCAGCAGCATAAAGAGGTAGTACCGGTTCCTGTTCCGGTCCTGCATGAAATATTCTTTGGAAAATACTGTCGTCAGGAACCAGATCACGCCGGTCAGGATAGCCAGAATCAGCTGAAATCCGCCGTTTTCCATATACAGGCCCAGCCCGCAGATTCCTACTGCCATATAGCCTTCTTCCTGCCCGATCAGGAGGAAAGAAGCGACGCATACAGCCAGGGTAACGGCCATTGCCCAGTAATCTCTGGCGTTTTTATTTTTTCTGCCAATAATATAGCCTGCAAATCCACCAATCATAGGGAAGAAAACAAGAAACGGCAATAAAATGCTATTTGTAACCTCTGTCATATTTTCTCCCCTCCTTTACGCCAAACGAGATACGACTCCGCTCAGGATCTCCAAAAGCTGTCCTGGAATCAGAGCCAATACCAAAGATGCAATCGTCAGTACAATCAACGGGCCTTTCATATACCAGTTGGGATCGGACACATGGTCATAATACCCAGCCGGATATTCCTTTTCTCTGGGGAAATAAGCCCGTACAATGATATAGAACACATACAGCGCCGTCAGCAGTGCGGAAATAATCAACGCGGCAATACCCAGATAGGATACGGGGTTCCCCGATTCCACCGCTGCCGTTGCCAAAGCCCATTTGCTATGGAATCCGGCAAAAGGCGGAATACCTACCAGCCCAATGCCCGTAATCGCCATAGCCGCGAAGGTCACCGGCATATATCTGCCAAAGCCTTCCATTTCATAAAGATATTCTCTATGGGTCTTATAAAGCACAGCGCCGGCCGTAAAGAATAATGTAATCTTCAGTACAGCATGGTACAGCATATGCAGCAGTGCCGCCGCAAGGCCCACCGGCGTCATCAGGGCGATACCGAAAATGATGTAAGAAAGATTGGATACTGTAGAGTAAGCGAATCTTCTTTTTACATGAGGCGTCCGCAGTGCCACCGTAGAACCAAATACAATGGTGATAGCCGCCATAACCAGCATGACATTCTGCGCCCAGGTACCAATCAGGAAAGAAGTACCAAAGCTGTAATAAGTCAGACGGATAATGGCGAAAATACCGGATTTTACGACAGCCACGGCATGAAGCAGCGCCGTAACGGGTGTCGGCGCAACGGAAGCCTTCGGCAGCCAGCGATACAGCGGGAATACTGCCGCCTTTACGCCGAAACCGAAGAATGCCGCCACAAATACCATCTGCAATGTACTTTCGTGTCCTGCCACCAAGGCGGGATTCAGTACGCCGCCGGGCACAAAGTCTATGCTGGAACCATAGCAGTAGATAAATACAAATCCGATAAAGGCCAGAGACGCGCCGAACATCATGTAAAAGATATACATTTTTCCGGCGTGGCGGGCCTTGTTATCCATGGCATGCATTACCAGAGGCAGCGTTGCCAGTGTCAGAAATTCATAGAATAAATACATGGTCAGGAAGTTGCCGGAAAAGGCAATCCCCAGCACTACGCCAAAGGTCATGGTAAAGAAGGCGAAGAATTTATCCTCTCTGCCTTCATGGGTCATGTACTCAAAGGCGTAAATAGTTGTTACGATCCAAAGTATGGAGACCATGGTACCAAATACCTTGGACAAGCCGTCAATATCCAGCGCCAGCGTTAATTTCTCACTAAAGCGCAGGAAAGTCAGCGGTTCCGCCACGCCGCCAAAAATAGCGAATAATGCGAAAATGGCGTTGAGGACCGTGATCGTGAGAACCCAGCGTTCTCGTTGTTTTCTGTCTTTAAATTTTACCGGAAGCAGGCACACGCCCGCGATGATTGGAAAAATCACCGGCAAAATGGTTATAAATGCGCCCATATCGTTCCCACCTTTTCCTTAGAAAATAACGCTGCTAATATTCAAGATCCATTGCATCAGGCCGCCGGGGAAAAGCCCGAAGGCCAGTACGGCTGCCGACAGCAGAATCAGCGGCACCGTCATCAGATAATTCGGTTCTTTTTTCTCCAGCTTCGTATAATCAAAGTCTTTTCCGGGGAAGAACGCGTCAATTACAATGGGAAGCAGATAGCCCGCCGTCAGCAGCGCGCTGACCATCAGCACCGCTACCCCAACAAGGCCCAGCGTGCCATAAGCCGGGTCCAGACCGGCCTGGGCCAGATACCACTTGCTGACAAACCCGCCCGTCGGCGGAATACCGATCAGCGAAAGAGAAGCGATGGCAAAACACCACATGACAATAGGCATCTGCTTGCCTAATCCCTTATACTGATCCACATAGGTCTTTTCCGTTTTATAAATAATGGCGCCGGCGCCAAGGAAGAGGATATTCTTCGCTACGGCATGGAACACCACCTGCATCAGTGCGCCCATAAATCCAATGGGATGCAGCGTCATCAGGCCAAACAGCACATAGGATACCTGGCTGACGGTGGAATACGCCAGCCGCCGCTTCAGCAGCCGCTCCTTATATGCCAGCATAGAGCCCATAAATACCGTAATGATCGCCAGTATCAACAAGGCCGTCTGTACCCAGGTGCCTCGGATGAAATCCGCGCCTACCAAATAGAAGGTCACACGGATAATGGCAATGACGCCGCCCTTTGTGATAATACCGGACAATACGGCAGACGCAGGCGAAGGCGCTACGGGATGGGCCGTAGGCAGCCACGCATGCAGCGGGAACATACCCGCCTTACAGCCAAAGCCGATCATCATCAGGAAATAAATCACCAGCAGCAGACTTCCGTTTCCACCTAACAGCTCCAGATCCAGTGTACCACCGGGCACAAAAGAAGTGGATGTGCAGTAGCTGTTCAGGAAGAACAGGCCCATCAGACCAAGGCCCGCACCAAATACAGAATACCCCAGATATTTCATACCTGCCCGTACCGCTTCCACCGTACCCGTATGGATTACCAGCGGCAGTGTCAGCAGGGTCATATATTCATAAGACAAATACAGTGTCACCATATTGGAAGAGAAGCAAAGGCTCATCAACGCGCCCAGGGCCATAGTATAAAACATGAAGAACCGGGCCGGCTTATGTTCGTGCTTCATATACTCAAAGGAGAATACTGCCGCCAAAAGCCAAATGGCACAAATCATTACCGCGAAGAATTTTGCCAATCCGTCCGTATGGTATGCCAAAGAAAGCCGCTCTGTGATCTGCCAAACCACCAGTGTATGACTTCCCTGGGCAAGATACGCTACCACCGCAAGTTCTATGGCGATGGTTATAAATACAAGAATATTTCGCTGCTTCTCCTGCTTTTGAAAACCGATGATGATACCGGCAATCAAAGGAAAGAGCAGCGGAAAAAGCATTATCGCATTTCCGTTCATTCTAAATCACCTATCCCCTCATGCGTTCCGATTTACTGCAGCAGACTGATCCCCATTTCAATAATGGAAATAAACGGACGATAGAAAATGCCCATTCCAATATTGATCAGGATAAACAGTACGATGCAGACGCCGAAAGCAGGAGAAATAACTGCTTTTTTCGCTTCTTCGCCTTCTTTTTTCACCGGCGTCCAGATAGCGATAACAGAAGGCAGGAAATACAGCGCGTTCAGGATCATACTGATCCCCAGTACGATCAGGACCGCCGCCATTTTCCCCGGTGCGTAGATAGAAGCCGTAGCAAAATAGAGCTTGGAAATAAATCCTACAAACAGCGGCACACCTACCATAGACAAAGCGCCTACCGTAAAACCGATGCCTGCCAGAGGATTGCGCAGGCCCGCTCCCCGCAGGTAATAGATCTGTTCTTTATTGCCGCAGGTTTCTACCATACTGCCGCAGCAAAGGAACAGCATCGACTTTGTAACGGCGTGAGCCAGGATATGGAAGCAGGCCGCTACCATACCAATCCGGGAAGCCATACCAATCCCCATGTAGATATACCCGATCTGGGCCACAGAGGAATACGCCAGCATACGCTTCATTCTGGTTTCCCGCATAGCGTATACAGACCCCATCACCATGCCCGCCAGACCAAAGACAAAAAGGATATCCAGAATCTTCAGGTTCAGCATGACGTCTACAGAGAACACACTGTAGATCAGTTTGATCCCTAAAATGATATAGCTTTTCAAAACCAGGCCGGACAAAATACCGCTGGAAGTAGGAACCGCGGACTGGTATGCGCCGGGCAGCATGGAATGAAAAGGAAACAGTGCGCTTTTGATGGCGATACCGATAAACATGAAGCCCGTTACCACCAACAGCGGGAAGGAATACTCACCGGACTGGAACAGCTGCATCACCGATTCCTTGATCTGCGGGAACAGCAGATGCCCTGTAATGCTGTAGAGGATACAGATGCCCAGCAGCACCAGACCGGACCCCAGCAGACTGATGACCAGATAATGGGTAGTGCCCACCATGGCCTGAGCTGTGCCCTTCGCCATAATCAGCGCACAGGAAGCAATGGTAATGATTTCGATAAATACATAGGCGGTAAAAATATCGTTTGTATAGATCAGAGACAGCATGCCGCCGAAAATAGCGTTCATCATGATGAAATAAAAACTCTGCTTTTCCGGCACTACGTCATGGTAGATGAACTCAATGCCGCCTGTCACCGTTAAAAACATGACCACGCTGAAGGTCAGGGCCATCAAAGCTTCCAGAGGGCCGGCACGCAGCTCGTTGCCCCAGGGAGCGGGGAAATGCCCCATCATAAAGGTAAAGGATTCCCCATTCTTTACTACATTCATCAGCAGAATCGCCGACATGATCATCACGATCAGTACCATAATCATGTGTATCTTATGGGCGATTTTTCCGTTTTTTACCAGCGGTGTGATGATGCCGCTGAACATAGCGATAAAGATACTGAAGAAGGGTATATTATGTACCAGATTTACGTGCTCCATCATTCACCCTCCCTCTCTCTGGATAATTTCATGATCTCATCCATATTCAGTGTGCCGTAATGCTTATACAGCCGCTGTACCAGCGCCAGAGAAAACGCCGTAACACTGACGGAGACAACGATACCGGTCAGTACCAGACCAGCCGGTACGGGATTGATATAATAATCCGCGTCGATCACGCCGTTGGTCAGGATGGGGGCCACTCTGCCGAAAATATAGCCTTTGGCCGCCAGAAACAGATATACCGCCGTATCCATAATATTTAATCCAATGAATTTCTTAATCAGGTTGTTCTGCAGCAGAAGGTTCATAAATCCGATGCCGAATAATATGACCGACGCCGCCTCATAATAATTTATCAGCAAATGACTCATATCACATATCCCCTTTTGTAAACAGTGCGTAAAAACCATACATTGTACAAGCAACGATCAATCCGACGCAGATATTCAGCGGCAGGATAAAGCCGGAGCTGAGAATATTGCCCGGAATGCCCTTGGGGATCTCATATCCCACATGGTTTGCGCCTGTAAAGAAGGAGTAGCTCTTGCATCCACAGTAGGTCAGCAGGCAGCCCACGCTGATCAATGTAAATGTTTTAAAGGTAAAGAATCTGCGCATGGCCTCATGTCCATTGGCCGCCGCGTAAAGGATCAGTCCGGCGCCGATGATGGAGCCGCCGGAAAAGCCGCCGCCGGGAGACAGATGGCCATTGAGCACAACGTAGATCCCATACAGTATAACCACGGGAGAAAGGTATTTCGCGCCGATCTTCAGAATGGACTTATGGTCCGATCTGTCGAAGCGCTCGTCCTCTTCCGTTTCCCGGTCCTCTCTGGCGTTGATGTTCTTTTTGTCCCGTTTCAGCAGGATCAGCACACTGATAACCGCCAGGAACAATACATTCGACTCACCGAAGGTATCGAACGCTCTGTAATCCAGAATCATGCCGGCTACAAAGTTGATGGCGCCGGTTTCCTCAATGCCCTTTTCCAGGTACCGTTCCATTACCTCGTTATTGGTAGGGTTGATGGGCTGGCCAAAGGTCGGCAGATGGGAAACAACCAATAGCATAATCGTGATAAATACCAGCGATACCAGCACACAAAGGAACCAGTACAGGCCCTTGTTCTCCTTGATCCGCTGCATATTCGGTTTTTTGATCCATCTTTTCTGGTGGGGCTGTTCCCGCTTTTTGATATATTCATCGGCATGAAGGATGGCTTCCTCTCCATTGACCCATGCCTGAAGGTGTTGCCAGAATGTTTTTTTCTCGTTCATATTATCCTTCCCTCGTTCCTTTCAAAGCGTGTACTTTTTTCAGCGTGAGGAAGAATAATACGCTGTCTACCCCCGCGCCGACGGCCGCTTCCGTGATCGCCAGGTCGGGAGACTCCAA
Organism: uncultured Anaerotignum sp.; assembly: GCA_944381385.1. GTDB lineage: Bacteria > Bacillota > Clostridia > Lachnospirales > Anaerotignaceae > Anaerotignum. The sequence continues at coordinate 8,288 of CALWKZ010000077.1, forward strand.
AAATACCCAGATAATCGCCATAATGGAGCTGTACCCCATAAAAACGATTACCGCCAGAAACAGGTTTCTCGTAACGGAAACCCCGATGGCGCTGGCGATCAGGAACACAACCAGGACCATCTGTATGATCGTACTTAATTCCATGTTCATTTGCCATGCACCCTTTCGTCATAATCCTTGTTGGTCAGCATTTCCACCTTCCCGATCATATGGGAAGCAATGGGGCTGGACATCCAGAAAAACAATACAATCAGAATATACTTTGCGACATGGAACACGTCCTTGCCCAGAATCATCAGCCCAATGGTCACAAGCCCCAGCCCCATGGTGTCCCCCAGCGCCGCCGCGTGCATTCTGTTCATGACATATTTCAGACGGTAGATCCCCAGAAGAGCCACAATAAACACCAGGATACCGGCTATAATAAAGATGGCCGCAATGATCTCTCTCATGAGTTTTCCGCCTCCTTCTGCTGTTTTTCGTTCAGATGCAGTTCCCGGCCTTTATGGTGCAGTGTAACCACGTGGCAGATGATCACCACAGCCAGGAAGCTCAGCAAGGTATATACCAGCGCCACGTCCACCAATGATGTTTCATTCAGATAGGCGGATAAAATACAGATGATGGCGGTGGTCATGGTACCGATCATATTGATTGCGACGATCCTGTCCGTAAAACGAGGACCCCGCAGCGCTCTGACAAAAGCCAGTATGATGCCGACGGCCAATATCAGCATGCTGATCTCCAAAATCGTATGTAATAGTTCGCTCATACTTTATTCCTCCAACTTTCTCAGCTGTTTTACAAATACGGATTCGTCAATGCCTTCGGTAAATTTCTTATCCAGAGCGTGGATTGTGTACTCATTTTCCTCCAGACCACAGGTATAAGTGCCCGGTGTCAGCGTAATGCTGTTGGCCAAAGTTACTCTGGATACCTCGGATTTCAAGTCGGTATGGAAGGTCACAAAGGTAGGCTCACATTCCAGCCCCGGCGAAAGCACGATCCGGATCACCGCCAGATTGGATTTGATTACCTCGATCACCAGGGTCACGCCATACAGCAGGAACAGAGGGATCTTCTTTACAACGGCAATATCCTTTTTCACATTGTAATCCATGTACTTCGACATGAACCAATAGAGCCAGCTGCAGATCACCAGTCCGAACAGTGCGATCTCCAATGTCACTTTACCGCTGAAAATAAACCATAACACAAGCAATATCAGGTACATTCCATCACCCTTCCTTCGCATCACGCTGTACCCTGAAAGAATACGCTGCATTTTTCCGCAAAGGAGAAATCCCAAATTTCTCCATTTTTACGGTATATAACGATTATATTATCGGCGAATCAGAGACAAATGTCAAGTATCGTAGTGCTATATGCCGATTTAAATCCTAACATTTTCTTAATATCATATATATTTATGTATAAAAATAATATATTTTTATGAAACTATTTTCTAATATTAGATATCATGCACAAATTTTATCTATCTGTCCAAACGCGATTTTCTTCTGAAAACACAGGAAAACCTATACTTGACGGCATTTTCACGCACAGATGTCTTTTTTCAGTGTTGTATGACAAGAAAAATCCTGTTTTTTCCTTTGTATCTTAGAAAATACAAGACAAAGCCTCCCTAGCGGAAATATCCTGTCAAAACCGTTCCATTTTCCTTTTTCTCCTCTCCGAAAATCCTTTTTCCGGCTTTGAAAAAAGTAAAATTCGTGATTTTCATTTTAGGAAACCTTTCTCTGTTTTACGTATTCCTTTTGCGCAAACAAAAAAGCATGAGACCTTTTTCAGATCTCATGCTTTTTCTATTTATGAGGAAGCCCCCTCTTATGATTTCGAAACATCCGTATCTGCCGTTCGTGGTCCGCAGATACGGGGGAATCCATTCCTCAGGTCAATAATCAAATGTTTTTCTTCTTTGTTGTGGTTGCGTAAATAGGCAGACCGATCAGTGTCAGGATAATACTGCCTACTGCCAGCAGTGTTGTCATCATACCGGACATGAACAGCTGGTTAACGATAACGTACAGACCACTGATGATAGCGATGATAGGAATCACAGGGTACAGAGGAACTTTGTAGGTTCTTTCTCTGTCAGGCTGTGTTTTACGCATTCTGATAACTGCGAAGAATGTCAGTGTGTAGAAGATCCAGCAGGAGAATACTGCCAGGTTTGTCAGTGTGTTGAACTGACCGCTGATTGCGTACAGACAAGCCAGAACGCCGATCAGCAGGATAGAGTTTGTAGGAACCTGTGCTTTGTTGATCTTCGCCAGCTTGCTGCTGAAAGGCAGTGTGCCTTCGGAAGCCAGAGAGAACGCAACACGGGAACCGGACAGAATAAAGCCGTTTGCCGCACCGATTACAGAAATGATAATACCAACGGAAATCAGCTTGCCGCCGAAGTCACCGAAGATTGCCAGAGCTACTGCGGATGCAGGCGCTGCCAGGTTCATCATCTCATCTGCGGGCAGTACCCACAGGTAAGCCAGGTTGATAACAAAATAAACTGCCATGATTACGGATACACCGCCGACGATAGCAATGGGCAGGTCTTTGCCGGGGTTCTTCATTTCACCAGCGATAGCGCCTACGTTTGTCCAGCCCTCGAAAGCGAACAGTACAGCGATCATCAGCTGACCCAGTACAACTGCAGGATTCAGGCCATCAGCAATCATAGGGCTGAAAACAGGGTTTTCACCGGAGCCCTTCATAAAGCCGAAGATAATCAGCAAAACAATTGGAATCAATTTGCAGATTGTGAAAATAACCTGTGCGGCACCACCGACTGCAGAACCCAGATTGTTCAGGATAATTACAAAAATAATAGCTACGATAGCGGAGGGCAGCATAAACCCATCGCCAATAAATAAAGATGCCTGTTCTGCAAATACAACCGCAAGTGCTGCGATCATGGCAGGATAGAACAATACGCTCTGCATCCAGCCAGCCAGGAAACCAACTTTCTTGCCGAAAGCCTCTTCCAGATAAGCTACCATACCGCCTGTCTTAGGAATCATGATTGCGATTTCCGCAAATGTCATGGCAGCTGCGATACATACCAAACCTGTGATCAGCCATGCCAGCATACCCAGACCGGGCGCGCCGCCTGTTGCGGTATAAATTGCCTGTGGTTTGAAGAATACACCTGAACCGATTACACAGCCGACAACGGTTGCCATAGCGGTGGACATGCCAAGATTCTTCTTCAGTTCTTGTTTGTTTTCCATTTCCAATTTCCTCCCTCAAATAAAATTAGAAAATCTTCCCCTTTCGCGCAAGAAAAAAGGACATCCGGGCAAAAGGCATGCCTGATATCCTCTGTTCCTTTACCTGAAAGCTTTACTTCTACGGTGACTTCCCAAAGGAAGTTCTCTCCAGAGTCCCATCCACGAAAGGTCTTTTTACCCGAAAGTTTCTCTGAAATTCGGCCGTTTTCAGATTGCCTCTTTGGCCTCCCCGAAGGAATTTTTCCCTTTTGCTTCGTATGGGTGTACATGATTTTCTTACTGTTCATTATATACAGAAAGTGCCTGTTTGTCAACAAAAACAATGAACTATTTTTTAGTTTGTATGCAAAATTTTATCCCATTTTTTACCAGTTGTTAGCATAAGAAATAAATTTCGTATACTTTTACAAAAGAAAACATAAATATAGTACAAATTCTACGGAATAGGTGCATTTATGAGCAAAAAGCAGCTAATTACAAGTACAATCATCCTAACTTGTGCGAATCTTTTTACAAAATTTCTCGGTTTTTACTATCGTATCTTTATGTCTAATGCCATCGGCGCCGAAGGCATGGGCCTTTATCAGCTGATTATGCCCTTGTACGCCCTGGCTTGGAGCATTACCTCCTCCGGCTTTACAACCACGGTTTCTCGGCTAACAGCGAGGGAGGCAGACAAAAGTGAAACAGGGAATATGGGCCGGATCGTCAAACAGGCCGTCGGCATGTGCCTGCTGCTCAGTACGGCCGCTTCCTTCTTTCTGTTTTTTGGTGCTGAGGAAATTTCCCGGCAAATCCTGAAGGACAACCGCGCCACTCTCTCCCTGCGGCTTTTAGCCTTTGCCATTCCCTTTATGGCTGCCGGTTCCTGCCTGCGCGGATTCTTCCTGGGCCTGCAGCAAATGCAGATTCCCGCCATCTCCCAGGTATTGGAACAGACGATCCGTATCTTGGCCATTTTCCTTTTGGCGGATCTGTTTGTACCTTTGGGGCTGTCTTACGCCTGTTTCGCCGCTGTCTGCGGTATTTTTGCTGGAGAGGCCATGTCCTTCGCCTTTACCTTTTTTTCTTATCTGCGGTTCAAACGAAGACGAAAGTTTGTCAAACGGCCTTCCATATCCAGCCGCACCGCCGCTGTGCTGATTTTATCCATGGCCCTTCCCCTATCAGCAACCCGGATCACTTCTTCTCTGCTGTCCGCGGCGGAAAACATCTTGATTCCGGGGCGGCTGCAACTCTATGGATATTCCGCAGAAAAAGCCCTCTCCCTCTACGGTGAGCTGACGGGGATGGCAATGCCTCTGCTGCTGCTGCCTTCCGCCTTTTTGATGGCAGCCTCTACATCTCTAGTTCCGGAAATCACCCAGGCTTGCGCCTCCGGCCAAGACCGCAGGATTTCCCGTACCGTCTCCGCTGCTCTACTCTTTACCTCTGTGGTCAGCATTGGAGCCACCTGCTTTTTTGCTGTTTTTCCGAAAGAAATCTGTTATCTGATCTACGGCAGAACGGAGCTGGGCAGACTTTTGCTGCCCATGGCCTTTTTATGCCCTCTGCTTTATGGGCAGACCACACTTTCCGGCCTTCTGAACGGCCTTGGAGAGCATCTCTTTCTTTTTTGGAGCCATATTCTTTCTTCCGCCGTCACCATTGCCTTTGTCTGGTTCGTCATGCCTTACTATGGCATGGCGGCCTTTTTAGCCGGCTGGTTCCTGAGTCTCCTTCTGACTGCCCTCTGGGCTCTGCTCCGGCTGCGGAAAGCCACCGGTGTACACTTTTCCCTGACCGCATATCTGGGGAAACCCCTTTTGGCAGGTCTGGGCGCCGCCCTGCCCATTCGTTTCCTCATTCAAAACGGGACACCTTCCAAGCCCTTTTTTCTGGTAACGTTTTTCGGCATGGGACTGTTGTACCTCTTCTTTCTGTTTTTACTGGGATGCCTCGATAAAGTACAATAAGTTTCGCAAATTAAAAAAATAAAAAGAGACATGGTTTGCAGATCTCTGGTAGAATGAAGACGCGACACACCATTCGAAAGGAGATAGCAAGCCATGCCTGAAAAAATTGTACAGCTTAACGAAGAAGTAATCAAGGGTCAAATCAAAGATCTGGTACGAGGCAGCGTAGAGGAGACCCTCAACGAACTGCTGGAGGGCGAGGCAGAGAAGCTGACCCAAGCGGCCCGGTACGCGCGCGGTGAGCAGCGGCAGGGCTATCGCAGCGGCCTCTACAGCCGCAACCTTGCCACCACTTCCGGGGACGTTACTCTGAAGGTGCCCAAGCTTAAAGGGATCTCCTTTGAGACCGCTATCATTGAGCGGTACCGCCGCCGGGAGAGCAGTGTAGAAGAAGCTCTTATTGAGATGTATCTGGCAGGCGTATCCGTCCGACGCGTGGAGGATATTACCGAGGCTCTGTGGGGCAGCAAGGTGTCTCCGGCCACCATCAGTGAACTGAA
>CALWKZ010000078.1 GCA_944381385.1 uncultured Anaerotignum sp.
GGCGGATTGATCCGAACACCGCAGAATTTTCTGGAAGCGGTGAAAAAGGCGGGCGTTCCCCTTTGGATACGTCATGTGGTGGTGCCTGGCCTGACGGATAGCCAGCGGCACATAGAAAGCCTGGGGGAATACATCAGAACCATTCCCCATGTGGAGCGGATCGAACTGCTGCCCTATCATGTGATGGGCGTGGAAAAATACCATGTGATGGGTATCCCCTATACACTGGAAGGCATACCGCCTATGGGAAAAGAGGAAACAGAGCGCTTACAGGCGCTGATTCGGAAAACGGCAGGAAAATAACAAAAATGTGGTTGAATCGCGAAAGGATGATATAAAATGCAGAATGCGGCATGGAAGGGTTTTCACGAAGGAAAATGGATGGAAGAAATCGACGTTAGAAATTTTATTCAGAAAAATTACACACTGTATGAAGGAGATGACTCCTTCCTGGAGGGTGTTACAGATAAAACAGAAAAAGTATGGGGCAAATGCCATGAGCTGATCCTGGAAGAAATGAGAAAGGGCGGCGTTCTGGATGTGGAAACAAATATCGTTTCCGGCATCGACAATTTCGCTCCCGGCTATATCGACAAGGAAAACGAGGTCATCGTGGGCTTGCAGACAGACGCGCCCCTGAAACGCATCGTCAATCTGTACGGCGGCATGAAAATGGCCAAAAGCGCGCTGGATCAGTATGGCTATCAGCTGAACCCTCAGCTGGAAAAGGATTTCCACGCTTACCGCAAGACCCATAACGAAGGCGTTTTCGACGCATATCCCAAGAGAACAAAAGTAGCCAGACACGTGGGCCTGCTGACGGGCCTGCCCGACGCATACGGCAGAGGCCGTGTCATTGGGGACTACCGCAGAGTATCCCTGTACGGCATTGATATCCTCATTGCGGAGAAGGAAAAGGAACTGGACAATCTGGACGGTATGATGACAGATGAACTGATCCGCCTGAGAGAAGAAGTACGGATGCAGATCCGCGCCCTGGAGGAAATGAACTCCATGGCGAAAAAATACGGCGTAGATATGAGCGCGCCTGCCAAAAACGCCAAAGAAGCCGTACAGTTCCTGTATATGGCATACTTGGCGGGGGTAAAGGAAAACAACGGCGCGGCTATTTCTCTGGGCCGTACCTCCACTTTCCTGGATATTTATCTGGAAAGAGACCTGAGAGAAGGCATTATCACAGAAAAAGAGGCCCAGGAATTGATCGACCAGTTCATCATCAAGCTGAGACTGGTGCGCCATCTGAGAACACCGGAATACAATGAGCTTTTTGGCGGTGACCCTACCTGGGTAACAGAGGCCATCGGCGGCGTCAGCATCAATGGCAAGCCTCTGGTAACGAAAAACTCCTTCCGTTATCTGCATACCCTGACCAATCTGGGCACAGCGCCGGAACCCAATATGACAGTTCTGTGGAGCCGTGACCTGCCGGAAGAATTCAAAAAATACTGCTCCAAAATGAGCATTTTGACAGACTCCATCCAGTATGAGAACGACGATGTGATGCGTCCTCTGTATGGTGATGATTACGCTATTTCCTGCTGCGTATCCGCGATGCGCGTAGGCAAGCAGATGCAGTTCTTTGGCGCCAGAGCCAATATCGCAAAATCCCTGCTGCTGGCACTGAACGGCGGTGTGGACGAACTGCAGAAGGTGCCTGTTGTGCCGGACATCGCTCCTGTAACAGAGGGCGTGCTGAAATACGACGAGGTTTGGGATCGGTATAAAAAGGTTCTGGATTATGTGGCAGAGTTGTATGTGGATACCATTAACATCATCCATTACATGCACGATAAATACGCTTACGAAGCAAGCCAGATGGCATTGCATGACGCTAATGTGGAGCGTCTGACGGCTTTCGGGATGGCGGGGATCTCCGTTGCGGCCGATTCCTTGTCTGCCATCAAATACGCGAAGGTTACCCCTGTCCGTGACGAAAACGGCGTGACCGTGGACTTTAAGGTGGAGGGAGAATTCCCGAAATACGGCAACGATGACGACAGAGTGGATGATATTGCCGTGGAAGTGGCTACTTACTTCTCCAACGCTTTGAAGAAACATCCTATTTACAGAAACGCAAAACATACCCTGTCCGCTTTGACCATTACCAGCAACGTAATGTACGGCAAAAAGACAGGCACAACGCCTGACGGCAGAAAGTACGGCGAGCCTCTGGCACCCGGCGCGAACCCTATGCATGGACGTGACGAAAACGGCGCGCTGGCTTCCCTGAATTCCGTAGCGAAGATCCCTTACAGAAATGTGTGCCAGGACGGCGTTTCCAATACCTTCTCCATCGTGCCTACCGCTTTGGGCAAGACAGAGGAACAGAGAATCGAGAACCTGATCCATATCCTGGACGGCTATTTCTATCAGGGCGCGCACCATCTGAATGTAAACGTAATGAACCGCGAGGTTCTCATTGACGCTATGGAGCACCCCGAAAAATATCCTACCCTGACCATCCGTGTTTCCGGCTATGCTGTAAACTTCAACCGTCTGTCCAAGGATCAGCAGAGAGAGGTTATCATGCGTACCTTCCATGAGGCAGTATAATTAAGGATAGATTTCATTTTACAACTTCAAAAAATACGCTCAGAAGCACGAGCCTGCAAAACAGGCCCGTGCTTTTTCTGTGGGGAAAAGACAATGGATATTCTTTTAAAAACGTTGTTTTTGCAACATAAATTTTTCGAAAACTAAAATATACTGACCTCAGAAACAAAGAATAAATCAAATAAAACAGGGTATCCAAAGATGGAAAGGAGTGTTTTTTATGAAATATAAGGTAAATGACAGCTGTATTGGATGTGGTATGTGTACTTCTGTATGTCCCGCTGTTTTTCATATGGGGGATTCCGGACTGGCCCAAGCCATAGACGGAGAGGTAAAGGCGGAGGACGCCGCGGCGGCGGAGGAAGCCATGGGCGGCTGTCCTGTAGGCGCCATCGAACAGGCATAAAGGAGGAGAGAAAATGGAATATATCAAAAATATCCCTCACGAAAGTGTCAGAAAGCTGGCGGAAGAGGTTCGGGCGGAAAAAGGCCAGATCGTTTCCAAGACTCTGGCCCAGAATCCTTATGTGAGCCTGACGTTGTTCGCTTTTTCCAAGGGAGAGGAGATCGGCACCCATGATTCTCAGGGGGACGCCATGGTATATATATTAGAAGGAACAGGAAAGTTTGTGGTAGATGGCAGGGAGTATCTTCTGCAGGCGGGGGAAAGTCTGGTCATGCCGGCCAAAAAGCCCCATTCCGTTTTCGCGGAGGAGGATTTTAAGATGCTGCTGACGGTGATTTTCCCGTTGGAGAAAGAATAGGAGGAGAAAAGAGATGGAAATGTTTTGTTATCAGTGTCAGGAAACGGCGGGCTGCAAGGGCTGTACCAGAGTAGGCGTATGTGGGAAAACCCCTGATGTGGCCGCTATGCAGGACCTGCTGGTGTTTGTGTCAAAGGGACTTTCCGCTGTGACGACGCAGCTGAGAAAGGAAGGAAAGCAGGTATCCAAAGAAGTGAATCACCTGATTACCCTGAATCTGTTTGTGACCATTACAAACGCCAATTTTGATCTGGAGGCCATTGTGGCGAGAATCAAGGAAACACTGGCGGTCAAGAAAGAACTGCTGGCGCAGGTGGAAAAGAAAGAGAATTTGCCTGCGGCGGCTCTTTGGGATAGCCCGGAAAGCGGATTTATGGAAAAAGCGGCCCAGGTGGGGGTGCTGTCTACGGAAAATGAGGATATCCGTTCTCTGCGGGAGCTGATTACGTATGGTCTGAAAGGGCTTTCCGCTTATTCCAAGCATGCCAACGCCCTGCTGGAGGATAATGAGGAAGTGGACGCCTTTTTGCAGCGGGCTTTGGCGGCGACCTTGAACGACAGCCTTTCCGCGGAGGAGCTGGTAGCGTTGACGCTGGAAACGGGGAAATACGGCGTAGACGGTATGGCGCTGCTGGATCAGGCCAATACAGGAGCATATGGCAATCCGGAAATTACAAAGGTAAAGATCGGCGTTGGCAAGAATCCTGGGATTCTGGTTTCCGGTCACGATCTGCGGGATCTGGAAATGCTGCTGGAGCAGACCCAGGGCACTGGCGTGGATGTATATACCCATTCGGAAATGCTGCCTGCCCATTACTATCCTGCTTTTAAGAAATATTCTAATTTCTACGGGAACTACGGCAACGCCTGGTGGAAGCAGAAAGAGGAGTTCGAGTCCTTCCAGGGGCCAATCCTTATGACCACCAACTGCATCGTGCCGCCGAAGGACAGCTATAAGGACAGAATGTTCACCACCGGCGCGGCGGGCTATCCCGGATGCAGACATATCCCCGGCGGTATCGGCGAGAAGAAGGATTTTTCCGAGATCATCGAATTGGCGAAAACCTGTCCGGCGCCTGTGGAGATCGAGCAGGGAGAAATCGTCGGCGGTTTTGCCCACCATCAGGTGCTGGCGCTGGCGGATAAAGTGGTGGACGCCGTAAAATCCGGCGCCATCAAAAAGTTTGTCGTAATGGCAGGCTGCGATGGACGGGCGAAAAGCAGGGAATATTATACGGAGTTTGCCAAGGCCCTGCCCAAAGACACTGTGATCCTGACGGCAGGATGCGCAAAATATAAGTACAACAAGCTGGAACTGGGAGACATCGGCGGGATTCCCCGTGTGCTGGATGCCGGTCAGTGCAACGATTCCTATTCTCTGGCGGTAATCGCTCTGAAGCTGAAGGAGGTCTTTGGTCTGGAGGATATCAATCAGCTGCCGATTATCTACAATATTGCCTGGTATGAACAGAAGGCGGTCATTGTGCTGCTGGCGCTGCTGTATCTGGGCGTGAAGAATATCCATCTGGGGCCGACCCTGCCTGCCTTCCTCAGTCCCAATGTGGCGAAGGTGCTGGTGGAAAACTTCGGCATTGCCGGCATCGGTACTGTAGAGGAGGATATGCGGCTGTTTTTCGGCGAAGCATAAATATAAACGTATGGAGCATGAGTTTTAGGGCATCTTCATAAGAAAACAAATATTGCTAGAATCCTTGTAACTAAGAGGATTCCATCCATTTAATCCTGATTGGAATTGTTTTCTTATGAAGACAGCCGTTGCAGTTCCCCTTGAGAAATCAAGGAATAAGAAAATATTTGTTTTCTTAAGGGGAACCTGCTTTTTCTCATGCTCTTTTCTTTTTTTGCATAAGATAAGGGTGCAGAAAAATGAACAGTTTATGAAAGGCATTTTCAAAAAATGTTTATGCAGTGTTCATACTTTGTTCAAAATGATGGATTATACTGGTTTCATAAAGAAAAAGAAATTACGGATGGAGGTAATCAATATGTATGATCCGAATGATAATAATGAAATGAAAAACAACGACAGAGAAGAACAGAAAAAGGAATATCCCACATATTGGGAAAATCCCGCTCTGGCAAAAAAAGAGCAGGAAACAGACTATACGCCGGAGGATGTGCCTGTAACAGGTACTTATTCCACGGCTTCCCAGGAGGAGGCTCGGGAAACATATCAGACAGAGACGAGAAGAGAAGAGCAGCAGACAGAAGAGAGAAAAGCGGAAGGAGCCGATGGCCGCCAGGATGCGGAAGGTGTCAGAGAAGCACACCGCAAGGCCTGCTATGAGGAAAGAATCAAGCATCATAAGCCCAGATCCAATGGATGGGCGAAGCTGATTGCTGGGTGCCTGATCGTAGGCCTGGCCGGCGGCACCAGCATCGGCGCTGGCTATGGTATGATTGAGCACCATTATGGCAGCGATTCCAAAGAAATTTCTACAGGTATCACGCAGGTATCTACGGTTTCTTCCAGCACAGGCCTGTCGGCAGTGGATATCGTGAAAAACGTAAAGCCTTCCGTTGTCAGCATTTCCACCGTTATCGAAGGCACCACAGAGTATATGAGAGGCATTTATATCCCTTATGAGGGCGAAGGCGCCGGCAGTGGTATTATCTTTTATCAGGATGATGATAAAGTAGCCATTGTTACAAACAATCATGTTATTGAGGACGCGACAGAGGTTTATGTAACCTTTGATGGAGATGTTTCCGTGAAAGCTCAGGTAGTAGGTACAAAAGCGGATTCTGATCTGGCGGTACTGACTGTATCCAGAAGTGATTTGAAGGAAGCTGGCATTGACAGCGTATCTGTTGCCACATTCGGCAATTCCGATGAACTGGAAGTAGGCGAAGGTGTAATTGCCATCGGCAACTCCATGGGTCTGGGCCTGTCTGCTACAGACGGCATCGTTAGCGTAACGGAGCAGACCATCAGTGTGGACGGCAATACATTGAATGTAATCCAGACCAGCGCGGCCATCAACAGCGGCAACAGCGGCGGCGCACTGGTAAATAGTGCCGGCGAGGTCATCGGTATCAATACGGCGAAGTATAATTCTACGATGACGGAAGGCATGGGCTATGCCATCCCCAGCAATGAAGTCATCCCTGTTATGGAATCCCTGCTGACAGAGGGTACGGCACCCTCTCCCTACATTGGCGTAATGGGTACCAATATTACAGAGGATAAGGCATCTTTGTATAAACTGCCTGTAGGCGCGCTGATCATGGAAGTGACAGAAGGCGGTCCTGCGGATCAGGCAGGGATCGAGGCAGGCGACATCATCACAGAATTCAATGGCAAGACCGTTATGGATATGGATACCTTATCCGAAATCATCAGTGGCATGGAAGTGGGTCAAACAGCATCTGTGCATATTATCCGGAATGGGGAAACAGGCATGGATCTGACCATTACCATTGCGGACAAAAATGCGTAACGCACGGCATTACAGTGCTTTTCTATACTGGGCAGACGCAAAAGCGTCTGCCCTTTGTGATTTTAAAATCATTTTTTGCGGGAAATTGTCAGCGCAGAAAATACGTCATCCTATTTACCATAATAAAAAAATGTATTATAATAAAATGATGTTATGGAAAAAAACAAAAAGACAGGAGGATTCCCATGAAAAAAGGTTCCTCAGGAAATAGGAAAAAACGGCTTCGGAATCAGGAGCCCAATCCTGCGAGACATCAATACCCAACTCGGGATAATGTATATGAATTCAGAAAGTATCAGCAGCGTGCCAGAGAAAAGGAAAGCAGGCATTATCGTCCTGCGCAGCCGCAGACAAGGCCGGTTTCTGTGCCAAGACAGAGAAATCATACCAGAAAAAGAAGAACCGGTTCCGGCAGAGTGCTGCCCATGTTCGTTTTTGTGGTCATCGCGCTGTATTTGATCGGCCAGATTTTTTCTATGGCTGTCCGGAAGCCGGAGATCAGTGTGGAAACGGTGACCTACGGTACTATTGATACGCCGGAAAGCTTTCAGGGGCTGATCGTACGGGATGAAGTTGTGGTGACGGCTAACCGGGCGGGAACGCCTTTTTATCAGTATGCCGAAGGAGACAATGTAAAAAAATCGGCTGTGATATGTAACATCAAGGACACGGATTCCACTGATGTTCTGGAGGACAAGCTGGCCAATATTGACGCAGATATCCTGGAAAGCCAGAAGGAACGGGCAGATCTGTCCGCTTTTGCAGAGGATATTCAGCGGCTGGAGCATAATATAAAAAGCACTGTGGACGCTTTTGCCGGCAAGTCTATGTCGGAAAGCATGTCCTATCTGTATTCCATGCGTACCCAGCTGGAAAGCAGCATCAACCAGAGAAATGAGATCTGGCTGTCAGAAAACGTAGAGGGCCTTTCCCAGCTTAATGAGGAAAAAAATGCTTATGAGCAGCAGCTTTCCCAGAGCATGAGCTCTTTAACGGCGCCGGAAAGCGGTATCCTGGCTTTTACTTATGACGGGCTGGAGGAAACGCTGACACCGGAAACGATCCCGGAAATCTCTGTGGATCAGATCAGCGGAAATGAGAAAATGACCTCCATTTCCAAAGTGGGCAATGTGGTGGAAGGCGACCCTGTATTCCGTATCGTCACCAGCAACCGCTGGTATATCATTACTTCGCTGCCTGCGGCGGATGTGGCGGACTGGGAAGTAAATACATGGAAGAAGATCAATCTGATTGGAGAAGAGGGGACTTATCAGGCGACGGCCACGGTGGAAAGCGTGGAAAAAGGCGAAAGCGAAAGCAGAGTGGTGCTGTCCTGCAACGCATATCTGAATGAGTTCATCAATAACCGCCTCATTACCATCCAGCTGGAAAGCACAGCGGTACAGGGGCTGAAGATCCCCAATAACGCCATTGTGGAAAAATCCCTGCTGAAGATCCCCGTGGAATGCCTGACGGAAAGCGGAGGCAATCAGGGCTTCCTGCTGGTCAATGGTTCTAATTCCAAATTTGTGACGGCACAGATCGTTTCCAGCGACGAGTCTTATTGCTATATCGAGCAGGAAAACGGCTCCATCTCGCTGGGAGATGTGATCCTGCAGGGAACAGGCGAAACGGCATCGGAATATACCGTATCCGAAGTAGCGTCCTCGCCGGGGGTATATGTGGCAAACAGTTCCATGGCAAAATTTGTTTCCATCCGTATCCTGGAGCAGAATCAGGAGTATGCGATTGTGGAATCTGCCAGCACCTATGGCCTGCAGGCTTACGATACCATTGTATCCGACGCGAAAAACATTACGGAGGGTCAGTCGATCTATTGAAAATATGAAGGAGATGACTAGGATGCAGAGCATCAGAGAAAATATCCTCAAGGTAGAGGAAAAAGTCGCCGCTGCGGCGGAAAGAAGCGGCAGAAAACGGGAGGACGTGCTCCTGCTGGCTGTCAGCAAGACAAAGCCGGTGGAGGTGATCCGGGAAGCCGTAGACTGCGGCTTGACTTCTCTGGGAGAAAACAAGGTCCAGGAGATCATGGAAAAATATGAACCTATGGGTCCCGGCGTTCATTGGCATTTGATTGGACATTTACAGACAAATAAGGTAAAATATATTATTGACAAGGTGGATATGATCCATTCTGTAGACAGCTTGCGTTTGGCGGAGGAAATCGACAAGCGGGGCGCCGCAAAGGATATTGTGATGCCGGTGCTGATCGAGGTAAATATGGCGGATGAGGAAAGCAAATTCGGCGTAAAGCCAGAGGAGGTAGAAAACCTTCTGCGGCAGCTTTCCCAGCTGGAGCATATTTCGGTCAAAGGTTTGATGACCGTAGCGCCTTTTGTCGAGGAACCTGAGGAAAACAGGGTATATTTCCGTAAAATGCGAGAATTACTGGTTGACATGAACGCCAAAAAAATTGATAATATAACCATGGACCAGCTGTCTATGGGCATGACCGGCGATTATGAGGTTGCCATCGAGGAAGGGGCGACCATCGTGCGTGTCGGAACCGGTATTTTTGGTGAGAGATTTTATCCTGACCGCGGCTGAGAAAGCAGAATACATACTGCGGCAAATGCAAGGAATTACATCTAGGAGGATATGGAACAGTGGCTAAGATTTTTGACAAAATGAAAGACTTGATGTTTGGTGAATATGAGGACGACGACGATTACTATGAAGACGATTACGAATACGAAGCGCCTGCCAGAGAAACGGCAAGCAGCAGCTATGGTCTGAGAGAAGTTCCCAGAGAACGGGAATACACCGCTCCGGCGCCCCGCAAAACAACGACCACATCGAGAAACAACCCGCAGGTATACAGCATCAATACAAATGTGCAGATGCAGGTTGTGATCATTAAGCCAGAATGTTACGAGGACGCGCAGGAGATCTGCGACCAGATCAAAACAAAGAAACCCGTTGTTGTGAACCTGGAAAAAGTGGAATTCCCCATTGCCCAGAGGATCATGGACTTTTTGAGCGGTACCTGCTACTCTCTGGAAGGCTCTATCCAGCGTGTGGCAAACAACATTTTTATTATCGCGCCGGAAAATGTGGATATCAGCGGTGACTTTAAGGAAGAATTAAAGACCAAAGGCATCCTGATGCCATGGGCAAGCAACGGCAGATAAGGAAGGAAGGAACGATTGAATACAATACAGATATTATTGGTAAAGGCAATCTATAATTTTTTCTATGTACTGGAAATTCTGATTTTTGTCCGCATTGTGTTCTCCTGGGTACCCAGAATGGGGTACCAGAGCGCCATCGGACGCCTTGTCTATAATTTGACGGAGCCTATTCTGGGGCCTTGCCGGCGGATGCTGGACAAATCCCCGCTGGGCGGCGGGATGATGCTGGATTTTTCTCCCATTATCGCGCTGATCCTGATGGCTCTGGTTTCCCGTCTGCTGGTAAGTCTGGTTTCGATTTTATAATAGACGGGGACGGTAAGAAAGGATGGACAGACAAGGATTATTAAAAGCAGTGACACAGCCTGACGAAAGACTTTTGTTTGCGAAAGTGCTGGATCAGGCTGCTTTCAGTTTAAAGAGGCATACGCCGGTTTTTACGGATTTTCTGGATATGGCCAAAAGCGGAAAATTCCTGGAGCTGCTTTCCTATGAAAGAGATCTTCAGGTTATGGCCTTTGGCGGCACAGAGGATACGGAGCGGCGGATGCTGGGCTTCGCGCCGGATTATATGGAACTGACGGAAAAGGATTTCCCGATCTGCGCCCTGCGGATACGGAAAAATAAGAAATTCGGCCAGACGGATCTGAGCCATCGGGACTATCTGGGCTCCATTCTGGGGCTGGGGATCGACCGGGGAAAGATCGGCGATATTTTTGTGGGCGAGGAAGAGACCATCTGCTTTGCGGAGCAGGAGATCGCTCCTTATATCGCGGCGAATCTGAAAAAGGTCTCCCGTACACCGGTGGAGGTGGAGGAGACCCAGGCGGAAGAAGCTACAGTGGAAAAAGAAATGGAAACGCGGCAGGTGAGTGTAGCCTCTTTGCGTCTGGACGCGGTGGCAGGAGCGGCCCTTCGGCTTTCCCGCGGAAAGATACAGGATTACATATCGGCGGAAAAGGCAAACGTAAACTGGAGCGTTACAACAAATCCTTCCTGCATGCTGAAGGAAGGGGATATGGTTTCTGTTCGGGGCTTTGGAAGGTTTCGCGTGCTTTCCATTGGCGGCAGGACCAAAAAAGACAGAATCATTGTGGAAGTGGGTATTTATATTTAGCGGTTGTTTAAGGAGGTTTTTTCGTGGTTACACCCAATGACATTGCAACGAAGGATTTTAAAAAAGTGGCGGTTGGCTATTCTCCCGAGGAAGTAGACACCTTTTTGGATGAGATCTATGAGGACTACGAAAAACTGTACCGGGAAAGTAAGCAGGAAAAAGCGAAGGTGGAAACAGTTACGGAAGATACGGACCGGCTGCGCAATCTGGAAAAAACACTGGAGCGTACCCTGACCCTGGCGGAAGCGGCAGCGGAGGAAACAAAGGAAGCGGCGCGGGCGGAAGCGCAGCAGATCCTGGAGCGGGCCAAGCTGGAAAGAGAGCAGATCCTTTCCGCGGCCAGAACGAAGGTCTTTGAGATCCAGCAGGAGATCGAAGCCCTGGAGAACCGCTATGAACTGATGCGTACCAGAGTAAAACTGCTGCTGTACGCGGAAATTGAGCTTTTGGATAAAAATGAGATTTTGGCGGAAAAAGAAGCCGCGCAGGAAGAAAAACAATAATAGACGGATAACAAACGGCTGTAACGAAGAACCTTCTCCCGAGAGGGTTCTTTGCTGCGGCTGCTTTTGTTATGTGCGAAGATGGAGATGAGAAGAAATGTGGATCGCAGTGATCGTGGCTGTGCTGCTGGTAGGCTTGGACCAGGTTACAAAGTATCTGGCGCTGATGCAATTGAAGCCCGTAGGCAGTGTGACATTTGTGGAAGGATTTATGGATTTCACTTTTGTGGAGAACCGGGGCGTGGCCTTTGGAATGTTTTCCGGTCAGAAATGGTTCATACTGCTGCTGACAGGCATTATTGTGGCAGTGATGATATATTATTTCGTCCGCCTGCCCCACAGCAGGCAGTATCAATGGGTCAGAGGGGCCATAGTGCTGGTATTGGCCGGCGCTGTGGGCAATATGATCGACCGTATTTTTCGCGGGTATGTGGTGGACTTTTTTGAATTTACCTTCTTTGACTGGCCCGTATTTAATGTAGCGGATATTTATGTCGTTGTGGGTGTGATCCTGCTGGCGATTTTGATATTGTTTGTAATCAAAGAAGAACCAAAGGAAAAAAAGGAAGATTGATATGGAATATTTAACTTTTGGGGCGGAGAAAGAGGATGTTGGTTGCCGCATCGACCTGTTTCTGGCGGAAAATGTGGAAGATCTTTCCCGCAGCGGGGTACAGAAGCTGATTGCCTCCGGGCATATCCGCCTCAACGGCGGCAGCGTCAAAGCCAATTATAAACTGCGGGAAAAGGATATCATCGACGTGGAGATCCCCGATGCTGTGGAACCGGAAATTTTGCCGGAGAATATCCCTCTGGATATCCTTTATGAGGATCAGGATGTCATTGTGGTGAACAAGCCCCAGGGCATGGTGGTCCATCCTGCGCCGGGCCATATGTCCGGCACTTTGGTAAATGCGCTACTATATCACTGCGGCGGGGAATTATCGGGCATCAATGGGGAAAAACGCCCTGGCATTGTCCACCGTATCGACAGAGATACCTCCGGGGTACTGATGGTAGCCAAGAACAATGCGGCGCATCAGTCTCTGGCGGAGCAGCTGGCGGTACATAGTATTACCAGAAAATACAATGCCATTGTGTATAACGGCTTTCCGGAAGAGGAGGGCACTGTAGACCAGCCCATTGGCCGGAATCCCCAGGACAGGAAGAAAATGGCCGTGACCCAGAAGCACAGCCGCAGAGCCGTGACCCACTACAAAGTGCTGGAGCGGCTGGGGAATTTTACTCTGATAGAGGCGCAGCTGGAAACAGGACGTACCCATCAAATCCGTGTCCATATGACCTATATCGGCCATCCGCTTCTGGGGGATACGGTGTATGGGCCGAAAAAACAGCCTTTCCCTCTGGAGGGACAGGCTCTTCACGCCAGAGTATTGGGATTTCGCCATCCCTCCACGGGAGAATATATGGAATTTGAGGCGCCTTTGCCGGCCTACTTTGAGAAGCTGGTGGAACGGCTGAGAGGATGAAGGGAGGTTCATCATGTCTTTATATCGCAAGGATTTTTTTGGACTGCGGGATCTGACGGCAGAGGATATCAGCTATATCCTCAGTACAGCGGAGACTATGAAATATATTTTGAACCAGAAAAATAAAAAAGCACCCCATTTGCAGGGGAAATCCGTTATTATACTTTTTTATGAGCAGAGTGCCCGTGCAAAGCTGTCTTACGAGCTGGCGGCTCAGCATCTGAGCGCCAATGTGGTGGATATGACCAATTCCGCTCATACCATGGAACGGGAGAGCTTGCAGGATATGGGTCAGCTGGTGGACCAGATGGGTGCTGACTTTATCATCCTGCGCCATCCTATGGCGGGAGCGCCTCGGCTGCTGGCGGAATGTGTAGAGGCCTCTGTCATCAATGCCGGCGATGGTTATAATGAAAACCCCGGTCAGTCTCTGCTGGATCTGCTGACGATCAAGGAACGCAAAGGCGGCTTTGAGGGCCTGAAGGTGGCTATCGTGGGGGATTTGATCCACAGCCGTGTTTCCAAGAGCAATATCTGGGGTCTGACGAAGCTGGGGGCGGAGGTATGCGTTTCCGGCCCGCCGACGCTGCTTTTGCCGGAGATTGAGAAATTCGGCGTGGAGGTCCATTATGACGCCAGAGAGGCGGTCAATAACGCTGACGTTATTTTGACTACCCGGATGCGCCTGGAAACCCATGATAAGACCTTTCTGCCTTCTTTGGACGAATACAAGCGGTTCTTCCGTATTGACCACAATCTGCTGAAATACGCCAAAAAAGATGCTATCGTCATGCATCCCGGCCCGATTCAAAGAGGGATCGAGATTTCTGACGGTGTGATTGACAGCCCACAGTGCATCATTAACGACCAGATCGCCAACAGTGTGGCGGTACGTATGGCGATGTTCTATATTCTTTCGCAGATGGGAGGCGGTCTTGTATGAAAACCATTCTGAAAAACTGTAAATTAGTGACGGCGCCTTATTCCCCGGAAAAACTGTACGATATTCTGATCGAGCAGGGAACCATTTCCCGGATCGGCGAACGTATCCGGGAGGAAGAAGCCAAAGTGATAGATGTGGGCGGCCATATGGTACTGCCTGGGTTTATTGATATGCACTGCAATATCTGCGAGCCTGGCTATGAAAATATCGAGGATATCGAAACGGTGTCCCGCAGTGCCATCCGCGGCGGATTTACCACCATCACCTGCGAGCCCAATACAAAGCCGGTCATTGACAACAAGACCGTTGTGGAATATATCATCTCCAAATCCAAGGCGCAGGCGTTGGTGAATATCTATCCCTACGGCAGTATGTCCATGGGATGCGAAGGCAGATCTATCGCGGAGATCGGGGAAATGTATGAGGCCGGTATTGTAGGCGTTTCCGACGGCGACGAGTTTCTGGACAGCGCGGCGCTGCTGTGCAATGTTATGCGGTACTCCAAGATGTTTGACCTGCCCATTATGACCCATTGTGAGGACCGGAGCCTTTCCGGCAAAGGCGTTATGAACGAAGGATATACGGCTACCTGCCTGGGACTGGCGGGAATGCCCAGAGAGGCGGAGGAGATTCAGGTTTCCCGGAATCTGATTCTGGCGGAGATTACAGGGGCCAGACTCCACATCGCCCATGTGAGCACGGCGGGCGCCGTTTCCATGATACGGGACGCCAAGAAAAAAGGTCTGGCGGTCACCTGCGAGACCTGTCCCCATTACTTCTCCTTAACGGAGGAGGCTGTGGAGGATTATAATACCTTTGCCAAGGTGAACCCGCCCCTGCGGACGGCAGAGGATGTGACAGCCATACTGGCTGGTATTGCTGATGGTACTATTGACGTTATCGCCACAGGCCACAGCCCTACCAGCCTGACGGAAAAGAACAGAGAATTTGACCAGGCGGCCTATGGGATTTCCGCTCTGGAAACGGCTTTTTCCATCTGCTATACCCGTTTGGTGGAAACGGGCGTGATTTCTATGGCGCGGCTGACGGAAATGCTGTCATCAAATCCGGCGAAAATATTGAATCTGGTCCATAAAGGACGGATCGCCGAGGGATACGACGCGGATCTGACGGTCATCGACTGTTCGGAATATTATCATATTGAGCCGAAGCATTTTGCTTCCAAGGCGAAATTCTCGCCTTTTGCCGGACAGCAGGTGAAGGGCAGGACCGTTTACACCATGGTAGGCGGGAAGATACTGCCGTAACATGGTTCCCCATTGGAACGAGGTGTGAAATGTATTTAAAAAGATTGGATATACAGGGCTTTAAATCCTTTCCTGAGAAAGTGAAGCTGGAATTTAATCCGGGAATCACGGCGGTGGTAGGCCCTAACGGCAGCGGAAAGAGCAATGTCTCCGATGCTGTGCGCTGGGTGCTGGGGGAACAGCGGGCCAAGAGCCTGCGCGGCGACAAGATGGAGGATGTCATCTTTGCCGGTACGGAAAACCGGAAGCCCCAGGGCTTTGCGGAGGTAACCATCGTCATAGACAATCAGGATGGAAAACTGCCCATTGATTATACAGAAGTGCAGGTGACCAGACGTGTATTCCGCTCCGGCGAGAGTGAATACCGCATCAACGGCACTGCCTGCCGCCTGAAGGATATACAGGAGCTTTTTATGGATACAGGGGTGGGCCGGGAAGGCTACTCTATTATCGGACAGGGCAGGATCGATGAGATCCTTAACGCCAAAGGAGAGGAACGCCGCCGTATCTTTGAGGAGGCCACCGGTATCGTAAAATATAAAACAAGAAAGAACGAGGCTGTGGCAAAGCTGGAAAAGGAGCAGCAGAACCTGACCAGAGTAGAGGATATCATTTCCGAACTGGAAAGCCAGCTGGGGCCTTTGGAGGAAGAGAGCCGCGTGGCGGAGGAATACCTGCGCCTGAAGGAACAACTGAAGGACGCGGAAATCTCCATGTTCCGGACCGACGCCCAGCGGATGGAAACGGATCTGGAACGGCTGACCCAGCAGAAGGAAAACGCCCGAAGCCAGAGCACGGAAGCAGCGGAGGCCCAGGAAAGGGCCAAAGGGGACGTGCAGCGTCTGCGGGCGGCAAATGAGGAAAAAACCGCCGCTCTGCGCCGGATCAATGAGGATGTGGCCCAGGTGAAAGCGGATATTGAGAAAAACGAGGGCCTGATCCGTCTGACGAAGGAACAGATGCAGCACGATGCCGACAATATGAGCCGTGTGGAGAAAGAGATTCTGGAGCGGATGCGCCAGCAGGAAGAGTCCCAAAAGGAACAGGGCGTCTGCCGCAGCCGCATTACGGCTCTGCGCATGACCATGAACCAGCAGCAGGAGCGTCTGGATCGGCTGGAGGAGGAAGGCCGCAGTCTGGAGGACGCCCTCAGCCAGAAGGAAACCAAGGCGGAGAGCTTTAAAGATGAGATCTTTGAGCAGATCCGAATCGGTACGGAGGCAAAAGGCGAGATCGCCAAGCAGGAGGCCATGAAGGAGCAGTTTCTGGCCAGAAAAGAACAGCTGGACGAGGAACTGGCCCATGGCAGGGGACGGCTGGAGGAACAGACCGTTCATTTGCAGGTGCTGGAAAAGCAGGAAAAAGACCGCCGGGAATACATGGATTTTCTGACGAAGGAGATGGGGACCCTGGAAAAGGACAGCCAGCAGGCAGGCGAGATCAAGGAAAACGCCGAGCGGCAGCTGTCCAGACAGGAACGGCTCATTTCTGAGAAGCAGTCCAGACTTTCCCTGCTGTCGGAAATGGAAAAGGACCATGAGGGCTTTTTCAACAGCGTCAAAAACCTGCTGAATCTGCCGGATAAGGAAAAACGCGGCATCCACGGCGCCGTAGGCCAGCTGCTGCAGGTGGAAGAAGCCTACGAGACAGCCATTGAGGCGGCTTTAGGCGGCGCTATGCAGAACGTGGTGACCCAGACGGAGGAAGACGCCAGAGATGCCATTCAGTTTTTGAAGGATCACCGTATGGGCCGGGCGACTTTCCTGCCCATTACGGCGGTAAAAGGGAAACCGCTGGAGGGCCATCAGCCTATTCTGGACGAGAAAGGCGTTATCGGCACAGCGGATACGCTGGTGGGCTTCGCGGAGCAGTACCGAGGCATTGTGACTTATTTGCTGGGGCGTATCCTGGTGGTGGATCACTTGAACGAAGCCGTAAGGCTGGCAAAGAAATACCAGCATAAGTATAAAATGGTCACTTTGGAAGGGGATATCATGAATCCCGGCGGCGCTATGACCGGCGGTTCCCGTTCCAATAAGACCACAGGCATTTTCGGCAGAGCCAGAGAGATCACGGCCCTGCGCCAGGAAATGGAAAAGCTGAACCAGCAGGCGGCCCAGATGAGGGAACGTCTTCAGCTGGCGGAAGAGGACCAGCAGGAGATCGCCGAGCAGATCGTAGAGAAGAAACTGGAACAGCAGAAGCTGCTGGTGACCCTGCATGCCGCGCAGGAGCAGAAGGAAAAGAGCCAGACAGAGTGGCAGGAAACAAAAGAAAAGGTTCGCCTGATGGAAATCGAGGAAGAACAGCTGAAGGAACAGTTGGAAGTGGCGGAGCATGACATGGAAGCGGGCAGGAAGCGCCTGGCGGCTTCGGAGGCTCTGATGGCGGAGGTCAACGCCGCGCTGTCCTCCTATCAGGACGATCTGACGGAGGAGAGGGAAAAACGGAGCGCTTTGCAGGAGGAGATCACCGCTGTGAAGATCTCCATTTCCCAGAGCGGCCAGAGCGTTGCCGCCGCTGAGGAAAGCCTTCTGCGGCTGGAGCAGGAAGAGAAAAAAGCCGCCGCTGAGGCGGAAAGCCTGCGGGCGCAGAAGGAAGAACTGGAAAAAAGCGGCGGTCTGCGGCAGGATCAGCAGATTGATTTGCAGAAGGAAGGTCAGGAACTGCGGCAGAAGGAAGAGAACCTGAGCCGGCTGCTGGAAGAAACGACGGCGCAGATCTCCGCACTGGCGGAGGAAATGGCGCAAAAGGAAGAAACAGCGCAGGAGCAGGCGGAAACAGTTTCCCGTCTGCAAAACGAGATCTTCCGTCTGGAGACCAGAATGGAAAAGGTTGCGGAGGAGCGGCAGAGGATCTATGACCGGATGTGGGAGGAGTATGAGATCACCTTCCAGACGGCGAAGGAATATGCCGAGGCCGATGTGCGCAGCTATTCCCAGCTGAGCCGCCTCGCCAAGGAATGGAAGGCACAGATGCGTGCCATGGGCGATGTGAATACAGGCTCTATTGCCAGGTACCAGGAGGTTAAGGAACGGTATTCCTTCCTTTCCGCCCAGAAAGAGGATATTCTGGCGGCGGAGGAAAAGCTCCGCCTGATTATTGAGGAGCTGTCCCAGCTGATGGAGCGGCAGTTCAAGGAGCAGTTTGCCGTGATCTCGGAGAATTTCAGCCATGTTTTCCAGGAAATGTTCGGCGGCGGCAAGGCTTATCTGCGGCTGAGCGAGGAGGACAGGGTGCTGGATTCGCCCATTGAGATCGTAGCGCAGCCTCCGGGCAAGAGTTTACAGAATATGCAGCTTTTATCCGGCGGGGAGCGGGCGCTGACGGCGATTTCCATACTGTTTTCCATATTGAAGATGAAACCGTCGCCCTTCTGTATCCTGGACGAGATCGAAGCGGCGCTGGATGACGCCAATGTAAGAAGATACGCGCAATTCCTGCGGCGTTTCTCCAAGGAGACGCAGTTTATCGTCATTACCCACCGAAAGGGTACAATGGAGTTCGCTGACGTTATGTATGGCGTAACCATGCAGGAAAAAGGCATTTCCAAGCTGATTTCCGTGAATTTTACGGAACAGCAGGAGTATGTAGAATAAGTTTGAGGTGAATAGAACCATGGGTTTATTTGATTTTTTCAAGAAAAAAGAAGAAACGCCCGCTTCTGTGGAGAAGCAGGAGGATAAGATGGAGATCGGCGGTCTCACCATTGATACCCCAGAGGAGGAGGGAGAGATCGTCCTGAATGTGGACGAGAATCTTTCCACGACAACGGCCATCAATCAGGCGGTCCATGAAATCATGGATGAAGAGGATATCGAGTTCCATGAAAAGGCAGGCGGCACGCTGTACCGGGAAAACGACGACCTGGCGGCGGAAGCGGAGCCGGAGGTGGAGATCGAGTTTTCCGAGGATGTGATGGTGCCGGAAAACGCCGAAGAAGCAGACCAGCTGCTGGAGGAAGTAACAGAAGCGGTGCTGGAGGGCATGGAAGCGGCGGCTGACGAGGAACGTCAGATCAAGGTGGAAACGTCCGACGAGGAGGTTTATATCGCCGATACGGAGGAAGAAGGCGCCCAATTTGTGGAAGAGCTGGCGGAGCTGGTAGAGGAACAACTGGAGGAAGCTGAGGAAACGCCGGAGGAGGCCGCTCCCGAGGAAACAGAGCCGGAAAGCGTAGCTGCGGAAGAACCGGCGGCGGAGAAAAAGGGCTTTTTTGCCCGCCTGAAGGCCGGACTGGATAAAACGAGAAAGAATATCCTGGGCGGTGTAGACAGTGTTCTGGGCAGCTTTACCAAGATCGACGAGGATTTGTTTGAGGAACTGGAGGAAGCCCTTATCATGGCGGATATGGGCGTACAGACCACCATGGACATTGTGGAGAATCTGCGCCAGAGAGTCAAACGGGAACGGGCTACAGACCCTTCCCTTATCAAAGGGATGCTGATCGATGAAATCACGGCCATTCTCCAGGAGGATGTGGAAGAGGCGGAAACACTGCCTTCTCCTTCCGTGATGCTGGTGATCGGCGTCAATGGTGTAGGCAAGACCACTACCATCGGCAAACTGGCCCATAATTTCAAGTCAGAGGGGAAAACCGTCCTTCTGGCGGCGGCGGATACCTTCCGGGCGGCGGCCATTGACCAGCTGGAGATCTGGGGAGAGAGAGCGGGCATTCCCGTTATCAAGCATGAGGAAAACGCCGACCCTGCCGCAGTGGTTTTTGACGCGGTCCATGCCGCCAAAAACAAAAAGACGGATCTGCTGATCTGCGATACGGCGGGACGTCTCCATAACAAAAAGAACCTGATGGAAGAACTGCGGAAGATTTCCCGTGTCATCGAAAAGGAATATCCCGGCGCCCATAGAGAAACTTATCTGGTGCTGGATGCCACCACGGGCCAGAATGCCCTGCAGCAGGCCAAGGTATTTATGGAGGTGGCCGATATTACCGGCATCATCCTGACAAAGCTGGACGGTACGGCCAAGGGCGGTATCGTTGTGGCTATCAAAAGCGAGCTGAAAATCCCTGTGCGCTATATCGGCGTAGGGGAAGGCATCCAGGACCTGCAGAAATTCAACGCGGCGGAATTCGCCAAGGCTTTGTTTGGCGAAGGAGAGGAATAAGGAGAATAAGATGGAAGAACAAAATTCTGTTTATCGTTATGAGGAACCGAAGCAGCCGGAAAAACAGCGGCCGGTGCATACGACCCCCTATGGCCAGGAAATACAGAAGCATATGCAAAAATGCTTCCCCGATCGGCAGGAAAAGGTCTTTTATGATAAGCGCAGCGATTTCCTGCAAATCGACATTCATCTGCTGGAAGCGCCTACCAAAAAGGATTTTCATGTGCTCTATACCGTAGGCATGAGCGCCCTGCCTATGACGCTGCCGGAAAATTTCTATCCGGAGTACCAAATGCTGGAGCGGGCGGAAATGATGGTGCTGCTGCCAGCGGAATGGAAGCTGGAGGAGCCGGCGGAAGGAGAGGAGTGGAACAATTCCCTCTGGTGGCCGGTGGATCTGCTGCAATATCTGGCCAGATTCCCTCATGAGTACGGCTCATGGCTGGGCTGGGGACATACCATTCCCAATTCTGACCAGTATGTGTCATATGACGAAAAGACCACAAAGCTGTGCGGTACCATGCTGTCCTCCCTGAATGAGACGATTTCCATGTTTCATGCCAAGGACGGCACACTCATCAGCTTTTATACCCTTTTGCCCCTGTACCGGGAGGAGATCGACTTCCAGCAGAAAGAGGGCAGCGAGGCTCTTTTAAAGAAAATGGCGGACATCAATGGCTTTGGGATGATCGTATTCCCTGACCGCCCCAACGTCTGCCTGGAGGAAAAGGAAGAGCCTGAGGAATAAAAAAGTAAGCCGAAAACGTTCTGTTTTCGGCTTTTTCCATGTCACAATATTTTATGCTGTATCTTTACCTTGCCGCCGTCAAAGGCTTTGTCCTCGTTCCCGGCGAAGGTGGAACGCTGTACGGCTTTTTTTCCGTATTTCAGCTTCAGCTGGTCCATGGCGGCATCGGCCTTTTTCTGGCGGGACCAGTCCGCATCCATAAGGGACAGCTGCATGCATCCTTCCTGACAGAGTTTCCCGGCTCGGATACCCAGCAAGCGGATAGGCTCCTTTTTCCAGGCGGCGTCAAAAGCCTGCACGGCCGTTTCGTAAAGGGCGTTGGTGCAATCTATGGCGTTTAGCAGCTGTTTTTGATGGGAGTATACGCGGAAGTCCGCCGTTTTGATGGTAACAGCGATTTCCTGGGCACAAAGTCCGCTGCACCGCAGGCGCATCCCTACGGTTTCCGAAAGCGCCAGGAGGATCTTGTGGGCCGTCTCCCGGTCTGTTACGTCATAAGGCAGGGTAGTGCTGTTGCCGATGCTTTTTGTCTCTCTGACGTCCTCTGCCGCCGCCACAGGGCTGTTGTCTATGCCGTTGGCATAGGCATGGAGGGTCAGTCCATAGCTCTTGAATTCTTTGGTCAGCAGGGCCACTGGATATTTCGCAAGATCGCCGATGGTATAGATGCCCATTTTATGGAGCCTGGGGGAGGTTTTGCGTCCCACCATGAATAATTCTTCCACGGGAAGGGGCCACAACTTTTGCGGCATTTCCTCCGGGAACAGTGTGATGAGCTTATCGGGCTTTTCCAGCTCTCCGGCCATTTTTGCCAGCAGCTTGTTGGAGCTGACGCCGACATTGACCGTAAAGCCAAGCTCTTTGGATATACGGTCCTTGATCTTCTGAGCGCATTCCAGAGGCGGCCCAAAGAGGGCCTCCATGCCTGTATAGTCCAGGAAGCCTTCGTCAATGCTGAACCGCTCCAGACGGTCGGAGTATTCGGAAAGTATGCGGAACATATTTTCCGAGGAACGGGCATATAATGGAAAATCGGGAGGGATGCAGACAAGCTGGGGACATTTCCGCAGGGCCATGGCAATGGGCTCTCCGGTCTGCACACCGTATTTCTTTGCCGGTGTGCTTTTGGCAAGGATAACGCCCCGGCGGCTTTGGTCGTCTCCGGCAATGGCGGAGGGAATCGTACGCAGATCCAGAGGATCGCCCTCCCGGAGACGGTGTACCGCTGTCCAGCTCAAAAACGCGCTGTTGACGTCAATATGAAATATGATTCGTTCCATAGGGGCCTCCTTTCCTGCAGGTATCTTTTGGGATATTATACTACGTTTCGGATTTTGGCTCAATGTGGGAAATTTTAAAAAAATCTTTCATTGTCACGGCGGGGAAATGCTTTTATAATGATATTGTATAAAAAACGGAATCTATGAGATTCCATATGCAAAAAAGAAATCAGGTGATGCTATGAATAAGAACGGCGGGAAACTGCTGCTGGCTGCCGCGGCGGCAGGCGCTTTTTTATATTGGCAGGACAATGGGCTGACGGTCAGCCAGCAGTTTTATAAAGGGGAGGTACCGGAGGCATTTCATGGGTACAAGATACTGCATATTTCCGATTTGCAGAATAAACGGTTCGGGAAAAAGCAGAAAAACCTTATTTACCGGGTGGAATGCACTTCACCGGATATGATTGTCATTACCGGTGATTTGATCGACAGGAACCGTACAAATTTGGACGCGGCCATGGAATTGATCGACGCTATTGTGGATCTGGCGCCGGTGTACTATGTTTCCGGGAACCATGAACATCAGTCGGGCTGTTTCGAGGAATTGGCAGAGCGGCTGACAAAGGCCGGCGTAAAGGTCATGAATAACGGAAAGACGGTGATCGAGCGGGATGGAGATATCATGGTGCTGTTGGGTCTGACGGATAAGAAGGCGAACCCTTATTACCGCAGTATCCTGCATATGCTTTGTCAGGGGCAGGAGGACAATTTTAAAATACTGCTCTCCCATCGGCCGGAGCTTTTCGAGGAGTATGTGGAAGAGAATATTGATCTTGTATGCAGCGGACACGCCCATGGGGGACAGATTCGCCTGCCGGGGCTTGGTGGGTTGTTTTCGCCCAACCAGGGATTTTTCCCCACCTATTCAGCCGGAATGTATCAGGCAGGGAAAACGGCTATGGTAGTCAGCCGGGGGCTGGGCAACAGTGTGTTCCCATTCCGGCTCAATAATCGGCCGGAGCTGGTGGAGATCACGCTGATGCGGCAGAGCGGCAAGTAAGTCTGTACAGACGGGCTGTTTTTTGATAAAATAATGCCTATAGGCAAAATCGTACGAAAAAGAAAGGATGAAAGAAACTATGGCAAAAAATCCTGTGGTTACATTTCAAATGAAAGACGGCGGTGTGATCAAAGCGGAGCTGTACCCTGAAATCGCGCCGAATACGGTAAATAATTTTATTTCTCTGGTGCAGAAACATTTTTATGACGGCTTGATCTTCCATCGTGTTATCCGTGGTTTTATGATCCAGGGCGGATGCCCCGACGGTACTGGTATGGGCGGTCCTGGCTACTGCATTCGCGGGGAATTTAGCTACAACGGTTTTCAAAACGACCTGAAGCATGAGCCTGGCGTACTGTCCATGGCTCGGGCAATGCATCCCAACAGCGCAGGTTCTCAGTTCTTTATCATGCATGAGACTTCTCCACATCTGGATGGTCAATATGCCGCTTTCGGCAAGGTCATTGAAGGGATGGATGTCGTGAACCGCATCGCGGAAACAAAGACCAGCCGCGGCGACAGACCTTTGGAAGAACAGGTGATGGAAAGTGTAACAGTGGATACTTTTGGGGAAACTTATCCTGAACCGGAAAAGATGTAAAAAAGAAAGGGAAGTGTGTTCACTTCCCTTTTTCCATGAGAAAATATGATTCTAAAAGGGATTTTCTTTTAAAAAAACCTTGGATCTTCTGTTTCTTGATTTCTTAAGGAAATCTGTAATGGCTGCCTGCATAAGAAAATCATACGATTTAAAAATGAGATTGCTGGAATCTTTTACGCGCCACAAGGATTTTAGCGATATTTTTTTTATGAGAGTGTTCCTGATGCAAGATATTCTTCATAAAAAAAGAACCTTGAAATATCAAGGTTCTTTTAATGCGGCTGGTGGGACTCGAACCCACACGGTATCACTACCGCCAGATTTTGAGTCTGGTGCGTCTGCCAGTTCCGCCACAGCCGCGAATCAAACTGCTTGAATATAATATCATAATCTGATATGAAATGCAAGAGTTTTTTTCGAAAAACAATTTTCTGTCAGAGAGGATATTCTTGCAAAGAGTATGCAGGCACGATAATAGCACAAAATATGAAAATGGAGAGGTGACATGGAAATCCACCTTGATTTAATGTGAAACCGCAAGCGGCGGATGATCCTGTCAGCGCGAAAAGACGGCGTGGAAACAGCGGAAAATCCATGGTAAACGGCTATGACGAAGAGAATTTCATAGAAAAATATGTACAGTGTTGTCAGTCTGTTCAGGTCTATCAGGCTGTAATGCGGAAAGTTCCTGTATGAATTTTTTCCATCCGATAGATGCGCCTACCACTTCCAAAAAAATATGTTCGTAAATCTCACGCAAAGACAGATAAGATATGACAACAAATATTTTAGAGTTGATTTTTTTCTTGCGAAAAACAGATGGAGAAACCGCGTTTCCAAATTGGCGCAGATCGGCGCCGGACAGACAGCGGACTTTTTTGATGCGGGAAAGAGCCAAAGAGGCAGTTCGATGCTGATACAAAGCGCTGCGGAAAAACAATACACCTTGTCGATGGTCAATGGTAACGTCGATGACTTCACCAGGTATTTTGCAAAGGCCCGGAATGCCTCCGGCATAAGAAAAACGAACATTACGACAGCCATTTTTATTTTTGCTGGTGAATTTAAGAAAAGTCAAGAGAGACCTCCTTTTTTTAAACAGATTTCTATCTTTATCATAACAACAGAAAAAGCGTTTTTATACAGCCCCAAAAGCCGTGTAAAAACGCTTTTTTATGCGTCCCAGAGAACGATCTCACCGCTTTCCAGGGATTTTTTCACGTCTATGGTACGCTGGTTCCGGCTGCCCTTAAAACGCAGCTCCAGAGACCGTTCCTTTTCCAGAAAGGGGCCGTCTACCAGAATATCGGTAGCCTCCAGCAGTTTCTGCCTGTCCCCGCCTTCTGCCAGCAGAGCCTCCCAAGTATAGCCTGTGTAGGTCCATACATTCAAGCCGATCTCATGGGCACCCTTTGCCAGCTCTGTACAGGGCAGCGGCTGCTCAAAGGGATCGCCGCCGGAAAGGGTGATTCCGTCCAGCAGGGGATTTTCCTTCGCTACCCGCAGGATATCCTCCGTATCAGACCAGAAGCCGCCTTCGGGATCATGGGTCTGCGGATTATGACAGCCGGGACAATGGTGAGGGCATCCCTGTGTAAATACAGTCAATCGGAATCCGGCGCCGTCAACGATAGAATCGTTGACGACACCGCTGATCTTAATTCTCATGATTTATCAATCTTCCTTCGGTTCCAGTTTTACTTCCGTAACGATGGAATGTTTTACTCTGTCACGGACCTCGGCGCGCTTGGCGTTGTTAAAACGATCCAGAGTGCCTACCAAATAACCTGTGATACGGCGGATTCTCTGGAAGCCCATATCGCCGTCTGTTTCAGCTCTGCCGCATTTCGGGCAGGTATCGCCGATAATGCCGTTGTAGCCGCAGATGGGGTCACGGTCTACGGGATGATTGATGGAGCCGTAGCCAACGCCCTGGGACTTCATGTAACGGATGATTTTTTCAAAAGCGTCCAGATTTGTAGTAGGGTCGCCGTCCAGTTCCACATAGGTGATATGGCCCGCATTGGTCAGCGCGTGGTAAGGGGCCTCCAGCTGGATCTTCTTATAAGCGCTGATGGGGTAGTATACGGGAATATGGAAGCTGTTGGTATAGTATTCTCTGTCGGTGACGCCTTCGATGGAGCCAAAGCGTTTCCGGTCGATTTCCACAAATCTGCCGGAAAGGCCTTCTGCGGGCGTTGCCAGCAGAGTAAAGTTCAGTTTCATTTTCTGGGAAATATCGTCCAGACGGTTACGCATATGTCCAATGATATCCAGACCCAGGTTCTGCGCTACTTCGCTTTCTCCGTGGTGTACGCCGATAAGTGCCTTCAATGTTTCCGCCAGACCGATAAAGCCTACGGAAAGGGTGCCGTTTTTCAGGACTTCTCTGACCTCATCATTATATCCCAGCTTATCGCTGTTGATCCAGATGCCTTCGCCCATCAGGAAAGGATAGTTGTGTACTTTTTTCTTTGCCTGGATCTCAAAGCGTTCCAGCAGCTGCTCTACCACCAGATCGATCTTATGATCCAGTTCGTTAAAGAACCAGTCTACGTTTTTATTTGCCATGATGGCGATACGGGGCAGGTTGATGCTGGTAAAGCTCAGGTTGCCTCTGCCGGGGGTGATGGCGTTTTCGGGATCATACACATTTGCCATAACGCGGGTACGGCAGCCCATGTAAGCGATCTCTGTTTCCGGATGGCCTTCCTTATAGAATTTCAGGTTGTAAGGCGCGTCCTGGAAGGAGAAATTAGGGAACAGCCGTTTCGCGCTGACACGGCAGGCCAGCTTGAACAGGTCGTAGTTTGGTTCCCCGGGATTAAAGTTGACGCCTTCCTTTACACGGAAGATCTGGATGGGGAAAATAGCGGTCTCGCCGCTGCCCAGACCTGCTTCCGTTACCAGCAGCATGTTTTTCATGACCATTCTGGCCTCTGTAGAGGTATCCATACCATAGTTGATGGAGGAGAAAGGCGTCTGCGCGCCGGCACGGCTGTGCATGGTGTTCAGATTATGCAGCAGGGCCTCCATAGCCT
Source organism: uncultured Anaerotignum sp. (assembly GCA_944381385.1). Lineage (GTDB taxonomy): Bacteria > Bacillota > Clostridia > Lachnospirales > Anaerotignaceae > Anaerotignum. The sequence goes on from CALWKZ010000078.1 coordinate 27,073, forward strand.
GATATGTTTCCTTGTCTGTTTCTTCTGTGGATTTTTTTACAGTGAAAGCCTGTGCCTTCTGGTAAATTTCCGCAGGGATACCGATTTCTTCCGCCAGCTTCGCTTCGGCGTTGTCATAGGTCTCATTTTTATCCAATGTAGGGGTCAGACCCATGGCCTCCAGTTTCTGGAAGGCTTCCCGCATAGCGTTGGCGTGCTCCTCGCAGTCCATAACCTCAATCAGGGAGGTCAGGTTGGAACGATACCGTTTTTTGTATGTTTTTGCTACGCCGGGCGCCATACCGTAGTCGAAATTAGGGATGGACTGGCCGCCGTGCTGGTCGTTCTGGTTGGACTGGATAGCGATGCAGGCAAGGGAAGCGTAGCTGGAGATGCTGTTGGGCTCCCGCAATACGCCGTGGCCCGTGGAAAAACCGCCGTTGAACAGCTTGGTCAGGTCGATCTGACAGCAGGTGGTGGTCAGTGTATAGAAATCCAGGTCATGGATATGGATGTCGCCGTTTCTGTGAGCTTCGGAGTGTTTGGGATTCAAAACATAGGACTCATAGAAATGCTTTGCGCCCTCGGAGCCATATTTCAGCATGGAACCCATGGCTGTATTGCCGTCGATATTGGCGTTTTCCCGCTTGATATCGCTGTCCGTTGCGTCTTTATAGGTGATGTCCTCAAAGGTTTTCATGAGGCGGTCATTCATATTGCGGATGCGTGTGCGTTCTGCCCGGTACAGGATATAGGCTTTTGCTGTGCGTACAAAACCGTGCTCGATCAGTACCTTTTCCACAACATCCTGAATATCCTCTACGGAAGGGGATTCAATACCCTTTTCCTCAAAATAGTTGGAAACCTCCTGGGCCATTTCCAGACAGGTAGCGTAGCTTTTGGCGCCGCTGGTGGCCTCAAATGCTTTTTCAATGGCATTGGCGATTTTGTTGATATCAAAATATACCGTTCTGCCGTCTCGTTTTTTGATCGTTGTTATCATACCCAACCCTCTTTCTGCGTCCGTCGCGCTGTATTTGCTGTTTCTTATGCAACACAAGATATAGTTCCTGTATTTGTGTTCAGTGTATAGATATTGTAGTATATTCCCTATGGTACGTCAATGGCAAAAGTCACAAAATTGTAGAAATGCAAAAATTTTCTGTAAAAGTTCGCATAAAATGAAACAGGAGGGGAGGGAGGACAAAATATGGAGAAATTCTCGCAGCTACAGGAAAAGGAGGTCATCAATATCTGTGACGGGAAACGTCTGGGATATGTCTGTGATCTGGAACTGGATCTGGCAACAGGAAAGATCTGCGGCCTGATCGTGCCGGAAGAAGGCAGCCGGTGGAATCTATTTTGCAGAAACGGATATTATTATGTGCCCTGGCGCTGTATCAAGCGGATCGGGGATGATATCATCCTGGTGGACGTGGATGTTTCGGAGATCAGCCGGGAGGGATAGGCTATTGACCGGAAAATGTTTCTGATTTATACTTTACTGTAGAAAAAACATGATTTACAAAGGAGGAACGGGCATGAAATGTCCTTTTTGTTTGAACCCGGATACAAAAGTGATCGATTCCAGAGCGCAGGATGAAAATTCTGTCATCCGCCGCCGCAGGCTCTGCGAGAAATGCGGCAAACGCTTTACCACATATGAACGCATTGATATGATCCCTATTACTGTCATCAAACGGGACGGCACCAGAGAGATTTTCGATAAAAACAAGCTGCTGGGCGGGATCATGAAATCCTGCAATAAACGGCCGGTGACCGTAAAGCAGATGGAAAAACTGGTGGATGATATCGAGAATACACTGGCAGGCAGCGGCGAGCGGGAAGTGGAAAGCAAGGTCCTGGGTAATATGGTCATTGACCGGCTGAAGGATCTGGATGAGGTGGCCTATGTGCGCTTCGCCTCTGTTTACCGCCAGTTCAAGGATATCAACAGCTTTATTGACGAGCTGGAAAAAATGCTGCATGAGAAAAAAGGAGAATAAGAAAGGCGGCGCGCCATGGAGCAGAAGGTAAAGGCATTATTTTCCGCGGCGGCGGAAGGCAGGGCCCAGGCGGAACGGCTGGCGGAGCAGTATCGTACTGCCGGCTGGCAGATCCATCTGCATCATACAGAAGATCTGGAGGAAAGCAGACGGTGGGCAGAGGAGCGTTTGATGACGCATCTTTTGTATTTTCATGACGAGGAACAGGTCACCCTGGTCAGCTTTGCTGACGAAATGGGCGGGTACAGCGTGGAGATCAAAGTCAGCGACCTGATCCTGCCGGACAGAGAAAAATAAAAAAATAGAGACAGGCAATATTTTACAAAATACCTCATAGGATAAAAATGTAAGTCAATACATCATTTTTATTCCAAGGAGGTATTTTATTATGTGTGGATTTGGTGGCTGCGGTAACGACAACTTTATTTGGATCATCCTGCTGCTGTGCCTGTGCGGCAACAACAACAGCGGCAGCTGCGGCTGTGGGAATGAAAATTCCTGGCTGTGGATTCTGATCCTGCTGTGCTGCTGCGGAAACAACAGCTGCGGCGGACAGCTGAATAACTGCGCTTCCTGCTGATACCCGTCCAGGGATCAGACTGTATAAGCGCGAAAAGGGGCGCCTTCGGGCGTCCTCTTTTTTTGGAGGGGAACGGCGCCTCTATACTTTTTCTCCGCTCTGTGATATGATGGACGAAAAGCTATGAATAGGGGGAAAAGATATGAGAGTTGGTATTATGGGACCTGGCGGTATCGCGGAAAAGATGGCCTATACCCTGAGCAAAATGGAGGATGCCCAGTGCTATGCGGTGGCCTCCAGAAATCTGGAGCGGGCAAAGGCCTTTGCGGAGAAATTCGGCGTGGAAAAGGCCTATGGTTCCTATGAGGAATTGGCGCAGGACCCGGATGTGGAACTGATCTATATTGCGACGCCTCATTCCCATCATTATGCCTGCGCGAAGATCTGTCTGGAGCACAACAAGCCCATTCTCTGTGAAAAGGCTTTTATGGCCAACGCGAAGCAGGCGAAGGAAATTCTGGATTTATCCAAAGAAAAGGGCGTTTTCGTAACGGAGGCTATCTGGACCAGATATATGCCTTCCGCGAGGATCATGATGGACGCCATCCGCGCCGGGAAGATCGGCGAGGTGAACTTTGTGACGGCGAATCTGGGCTATGACCTGAAGCATGTACAGCGGCTGGTGGACCCTGCTCTGGCCGGCGGAGCTCTGCTGGATGTGGGCATTTATCCTTTGACGTTTATTGCCATGGTGCTGGGAGATGATGTGGCGGAGATCACTTCCTCCTGTGTGAAAACGGAGACCGGCGTAGACGCCCAGAACGCCATTGTGCTGAAATATGCCAACGGCACCATGGGCATCGCCCACAGCGGTATGCTGGGGCCTACAGAACAGTATGGCATCGTGTACGGCACGAAAGGGTATTTGATCGCGGAGAATATCAACAATGTAGACCGTATCTGCATTTACTCTCCCGACAGAAAGCTGGTGGAGGCTATCCCCATGCCGGAACAGATCACCGGATTTGAGGATGAGGTGCGCGCTTCCATGAAAGCCATCAGGGAAGGGCGTATCGAGTGCCCGGAGATCCCTCATAAGGAAATTCTGCGGATGATGGAGCAGATGGACGGCCTGCGGGCTGCCTGGGGCATTCAATATCCTTTTGAATAAAAAAGCGGCGAAAAAAAAGAAGGTTTGAGATTTTTTGAAATCTCAAACCTTCTTCTGTTTTTCAGATCATGTTCGGCCGATCAGATGATGCCCATTTCTTTTGTGATCTCAATGATGGCGTCAGCTGCTTTTTCCAGATCTTCTCTGGTATGAGCTGCGGAGATCATGACACGCAGACGTGCTGTGCCTCTGGGTACAACGGGGAATTTGATAGCCTGTGCGTATACGCCTTTGTCATACAGACGCGCGCTCAGTTCTTCCGCTTTTTCCGCGTCGCCAACGATAACGGGGATAACGGGTGTTACGGTGGAGCCGGTGTTCAGACCAGCGTCCTGCATCCGTTTTGCGAAATATTCTCTGTTTTCCCACAGACGTTTTACCAGGGTATCGTCATGAGCGATTTTGTTGATGCCGGCCAGAGCCGCTGCGGTCAGGCAGGGTGCCAGAGGAGAAGCTGTGAAGATAAAGCTGCGGGCCTTGGGACGCAGTTCTTCGATAAATTCCTTTGTGCCTGCTACAAAGCCGCCGGCTGCGCCGAATGCCTTGGACAGAGAGCCTGTTTCTACGGTTACTTTGTCACGCAGGCCGAAATGCTCTACCGTACCTTTGCCGTAAGGGCCCATAACGCCGTCGCCGTGAGCGTCGTCTACCATGAACATAGCGCCGTATTTTTCAGCCAGAGCGGCCATTTCGGGCAGGGGAGCCAGATCGCCGTCCATGCTGAATACAGCGTCGGCTACCAGCAGTTTTTTGCCTTCTGTGGGCTCTTTGAGCATTTCTTCCAGTTTTGCCAGATCCATATGCGGATATACCTTTACTGTGGCACGGGACAGACGGCAGCCGTCGATGATGCTGCCATGGTTCAGCTCGTCGCTGTAAATGGTATCGCCTTTGCCTACCAGTACGGGGATAACGCCGGTGTTGGCAGCTACGCCGCTGTTGAATACCAGAACGGCTTCTACGCCTTTGAATTCGGCCAGAGCTTTTTCCAGTTCATCGTGTACAGCAAAGTTGCCGACGATATTACGGCTGGCGCTGGGGCCTACGCCGTATTTGTCGATGGCTTCCTTTGCCGCCTTTACCAGATCAGGGTCATTGGCCAGGCCCAGGTAGTTGTTGGAGGCCATATTGATGATGTCTCTGCCGTCCAGATTGATGTGGGCGCCCTGAGGACCGTAAAGAGTTCTGTACATGATACTCATCCTTCTTTCTGATTGATACGTTTCGATATGTAACCGCGGCGGGCCAAAGGCTTTTTGGTCTGCCGTTTGCCTTTAAAACCATTATAAACCAATGAAAAATGTATGTCAATGAAGGACTTAAAGACGAATTTGTCCAGGGACCTGATTATTCGCCTTATCCTTTTCCTGGATAAAGTGGCCGGTCGTGGGGATCTTTCTGGTACGGTAATACTCCGGGTCATCCGTCTGGAATTTTTCGGCAGGAAGCACACGGCTGACAGAGCTGTTTTTCTTTAAGGTATACAGCTGTACCCCGGCGGCGCTTTTGGAAGCGGCAGCGGGCAGCAGCTCTGTATTCAGCAGGGTGGCCTTGTCGTTATTGCGCATCAGCAGATAGTCTCTGTCCTCCTCCAGTTTTTCCATATAAATAAGCGGAGAACGGGAGGAATAGGCGTTGACCAGCTTTTTTCGATTGGTCTTTGTGGCGTAGGAGGAGAGGGGCACCTTTACTCCTTTGCCGTTTTCAAAGAAAAATACCATAAAACCGCTGTAATCTGTGGTTGCCGTCATATAGAGGATTTTTTCGTTTTCCTCCATGCCCAGAAGATTCGGCAGGTATTCCCCCAAAGCGCTGGCCTTGGTATCCGGCGCGTCGTTGGCCTTCAATTTATACACATTGCACTGGTCGGAGAAGAAGAGCAGATCTGCCCGGTTGGTGCTTTCCAGCTCCAGAAGCAGACTGTCATCCTCTTTCAGCTTCTGCTCCCCGGCAGAACGCAGGGAAACCAGAGAAATCTTTTTGAAGTAATTCTGTTCTGTCAGGAAAAGACGGATGCCATAATCCTCGATAAAGTCGTCTTTGTCCAGAGCGGGAATCTCTTCCTCCTGAACGATTTCCGTTTTGCGGGGCTGGCCGTATTTTTTGGCAATGGCCTTTAACTGGCGGCAGATGATATTCTTGATTTTGGTATCACTGCCCAGGATATCCTGCAATTCCTGGATTTCTTTTTTCAGCTCGTCCAGTTCCGCTGTCCGTTTCAGGATGTATTCTTTATTGATATTGCGCAGACGGATTTCGGCGATGTATTCCGCCTGTACTTCGTCGATGTCAAATCCTGTCATCAGGTTAGGCACGACCATGGATTCCAGCTCCGTATTCCGGATGATGGAAATGGCTTTGTCGATGTCCAGCAGTATTTTGGCCAGTCCTTCCAGCAAATGCTGCTTTTCCGTCTTTTTCCGGATGTCAAAGGCCGTCTGCCGCCGGATGGCGTCCATGCGGAACTGAGTCCAATGCTCCAGAATGCCGTCAATGCCTAAGGTCATAGGGTGTCCGTGGATGAGCACATTAAAATTACAGCTGAAACTGTCGGAAAGCGGCGTCAGGGAATAGAGCTTGTGCATCAAAAGCTCCGGGTTGGTACTGCGCTTCACATCAATGGCGATCTTCAGGCCGTTCAGGTCTGTTTCGTCCCGAATGTCGGTGATTTCTTTGATTTTTCCGCTCTTTACCAGAGCGATGATCTTGTCAATGATGGTTTCGATATTGGTAGTATAAGGGATCTCATAAATCTCGATGCAGTTGTTTTTGGCGTCATAGCGGTATTTGGCCCGCAGCTTGACACTGCCCCGCCCGGTGCGGTAGATCTGCTCCAGTTCCTTCCGGTTATAGATCAGCTGTGCCCCTGTGGAAAAATCCGGTGCAGGCAGCAGCTCACAAAGATCAGCGGAGGGGTTTTTGATAAAGGCGGCTGTGGCCTCGCAAAGCTCCGCCAGATTAAAACTGCAAATGGCGCTGGCCATACCTACGGCAATGCCCAGGTTAGGGTTCGCCAGAATATTGGGGAAGGTGGTAGGCAGCAGAAGAGGCTCCTTCATGGAGCCGTCATAGTTGTCCGTAAAATCCACTGTGTTTTTGTCGATGTCGGCAAAGATCTCCGCGCAGATAGGCGCCAGCTTGACTTCCGTATAACGGGAAGCGGCATAGGCCATATCTCTGGAATACTGCTTGCCGAAATTCCCCTTGGAATCTACCAAAGGCGTCAGAAGAGCGCCGTTGCCCTCCGTCAGACGGACCAGTGTTTCGTAAATAGCCGCGTCGCCATGGGGATTCAGCTTCATGGTCTGACCTACCACGTTGGTGGATTTTGTCCGGTCTCCCCGTAAAAGCCCCATCTGGTACATGGTGTAGAGGAGCTTTCGGTGGGACGGCTTGAAGCCGTCGATCTCCGGGATGGCACGGGAAACAATGACGCTCATGGCGTAGGGCATATAGTTTTGCTCCAGTGTGGTGGTGATAGGCTGTTCCTGTATGAAATTTTCTTTCCGCTCTATAGTTGTTTTCTTTTTTCTAGCCATGTTCGCACCACCTTTCTTAACTGATGTCTGTCAGATCCAGATATTTATAGCCTTCCTCGGCGATGAATTCTTTTCTGCCCGCCAGGTTTTCTCCCAGCAGCAGTTCAAAAACTTCCTGCGTCCGCTGGACATCATCGGGGGTCACTAAAATCAATCTTCTTGTTTCCGGATTCATGGTGGTTTCCCACATCATTTCCGGCTGGTTTTCCCCCAGACCTTTGGAGCGGTTGATTTTAACTTTTCCCTTTAATTTGCTGACGATATTGTTTTTCTCGCTGTCAGAATAGGCGAAATAAGTATTTTTGCCGTTGATGATCTCGTAGAGGGGAGATTCGGCGATATAGACCTTTTTCTCTTCGATGAGCGTGGGCACCAGACGGTAAAGCATAGTCAGCAGCAGCGTCCGTATCTGGAAGCCGTCTACGTCGGCATCGGTACAGAGGATGACCTTGCTCCAGCGCAGCTGGCTCAGGTCAAAGGAGTTGAGACCAGTGTTATGCTTGGATTTGATTTCCACGCCACAGCCCAGAACCTTTAAAAGGTCTGTAATGATGTCGTTGCTGAAAATGCGGTTGTAATCCGCCTTCAGACAGTTGAGAATCTTCCCGCGGATAGGGATGATGGCCTGAAATTCCGCATCCCGTCCCTGTTTGCAGGAGCCCAGAGCAGAGTCGCCTTCCACAATATACAGCTCCCTGCGGGAAACGTCCTTGGTACGGCAGTTGACAAATTTTTCCACTCGGTTGTTCATATCCAGCGAGCCGGTCAGCTTCTTGCGGATGTTGATTCTTGTTTTTTCGGCCGTTTCCCGGCTGCGCTTGTTGGCCAGTATCTGTGCGGCGATCTTTTCCGCCTCCATCTTGTTTTCGATAAAATAGATTTCCAGCTGCTGGCGGAAAAATTCCGTCATGGCTTCCTGTATGAATTTGTTGGTGATGGACTTTTTTGTCTGGTTTTCGTAGCTGGTCACCGTGGAGAAGGAATTGATAACCAGAATCAGACTGTCCTCAATATCGGGAAAGGTGATCTTTTTTTCCTCTTTTTTATAGAGATTATTTGTTTTCAGATATTTATCAATGGCGGAGACAAAGGCGCTTTTCACAGCCTTGTCCGGCGCGCCGCCATGCTCCAGAAAACTGGAATTGTGATAGTATTCCAGCAGATTGACATGATTATGGAAACAGAAGGCGGATTCAAATTTCAGGCGGTATTCAGGCTTGTCCTCACGGTCTCTGCCCTGGGTCTCCGTCTGCAAATAATGTACGGAGGTAAGGGCGTTGTCTCCCGCCAGCTCCGCCAGATAATCCCGAATGCCGTTCTTATAAAGATAAGTGAAGTTTTCTCCGCTTTCCTCGTCAAAGAGTGTAAAGGTCAGGCCGGCGTTTACAATGGCCTGACGGCGCAGAATATCCTGAAAATAGGAAAGAGGGACAGCAATATCCGTAAAAACATCCCGATCCGGCAGCCAGCGGATCTGGGTGCCTGTGGGATGCTTTGGCGCCGCTTCTTTCATCAGTCCGCCGATATTTTCCCCTTTTTCAAAATGCAGCTGATAGCACATACCGTCACGATAGATCATAGCGTCCATATAGGCGGAGGCGTACTGTGTGGCACAAGTGCCAAGGCCGTTGAGACCAAGACTGAATTCGTAGTTTTCCCCGGTATTGTTCTGGTATTTCCCGCCGGCGTACAGCTCACAAAAGACCAGTTCCCAGTTGAAGCGGTCTTCCTTGGGGTTGTAATCCACAGGGATGCCGCGGCCGTAGTCCTTTACCAGAATGGAGTTGTCCTTATAGCGTACCACCTCGATTTTGCTGCCAAAGCCTTCTCTGGCTTCGTCGATGGAGTTGGAAAGAATCTCAAATACGGCATGCTGGCAGCCATCCAAACCGTCGGAGCCAAAAATGACGCCGGGACGCAGGCGGACACGGTCCGCCCCTTTTAAGGAGGTAATGCTTTCATTATTATAGTTGGAATTGGATTTCTGCTGCATAACGACACCTGCTTTTCTAATGATAAACTTAATAAAATATTGATTTCTCAATAAAATACACTTCTTTTACTTTACAGGAGTTCGGCTTTTGTGTCAAGAGAACAGGGGAAAAGGTGTTCGTCTTTTTTGGAAAATAATCGCAATCAGGAAAGAAAACGTTGCTTTTTTATGAAATGGCTGGTATACTATATAGGCGATTTTATGAAAAAACTCTGGCTTGAAAGTATGGTTTCAGTATGATTTGACTTGAAATCGAGGCGGCAAATTCCGTCCCCGATGCCGGAAAGTCAGGAAACATCAGGCTTTCCGCCGAAGCAGCCAAACGAAAAAAGCGGAAATGCTAACAAATTGCTAACAAAAGAAAATTTACTGAAAATTTGAAAATACTTTCATACGTTAATACGGAGACGTACCGAAGTGGTCATAACGAGGCTGACTCGAAATCGAGGTGGTGAATTTCGTCCCCGATGCCAGAAAGTCAGGAAACATCAGGCTTTTAGCCGAAGCAGCCAAACGAAAAAAGCTGAAATGCTAACAAATTGCTAACAAAAGAAATTTTTCTAAAAATTTGAAAATACTTTAATACGTTAATATGGAGACGTACCGAAGTGGTCATAACGAGGCTGACTCGAAATCAGTTGACGGGTCAAACCGTCCGTGGGTTCGAATCCCACCGTCTCCGCTCTGGAAACCTTGATTTTTCAAGGTTTCTTTTTTTCGTGTTGCATTTTGTGTTGCATTATTGGAAATGTCCTGAAAAAAAGTGATTTCCAAAGACGGTTCAATTTGATTTTTTATGCACATATTCAGCATGTCTCCGTAAAATCGGTCAATCTTTTTTACTCTGCAATGCATTACCAATAGCGGCGGCGGACTGCTGTTTTGCGTGATAGTCGATATGAGAATAGATGTCCGCTGTGGTAGAGAAGTTGGAATGTCCCAGCCATTCCTGAATGGATTTCATGGGGATGCCTTCTGCTACCAGCATACTGGCACAACTGTGACGCAGTTCTTTGAATGTGA
>CALWKZ010000079.1 GCA_944381385.1 uncultured Anaerotignum sp.
ACCTGTTGTTGACATGCCATCAGCCAGATGGTATATATAAAACATAGGTGAAAAGCTTATTTTTTAAGCCTTTCACCCAATCTTATCATAGAAGAATCTTATTTACAGACTTTTCTTCACAGCCTCGTTATTAGGTGGCGGCTATTACTTTGGACTTGGTTTTTTGCCTGCCACGAATGTTGTTGTAACCGATTTTCAGGTTTCAGAACAACAGGATAGTATGACCATCCAGACCACCATTGCTACCTCTGCAGGTTATACGAGAAGTGTAAAAAACGTATCTGATGATCCCGAAAAAATGAAATTAAAATTCTATTCTGCTTTTGGAGGCTTCAACGGCTCCATTGGAGCAAAAAATGAATTCGATCTTCCCCTCTCTCCTGAATGTAATGAAATCTATGTACTATATGATGATTATAGATTGACCCTTGCGAAAAATCCAACTACTGGAGAATGGGAACAAATCAAATAACAGGCTATTGGAAAAAATCATAACTTGAAATCACTTTTTATCCAATGTTGCAATTCGAAGTGCAGGTGCTAGAAAGGAGAGAAAAATATGAATCAAATTCAGAAAAAGGATTTGTTTGTGATTTCACTTTTTGTACTATGCCATATCATAGCATATCTGTGCAATTTTAGCAGAGCAGTATGTGGCTCTGGTGCGAATGCAATTGGAATTTGTTCTACTGTTTTTTACATTTTGATATGTTTTGGTCTGTTAATTATTTTTAGAAAAAATAATTTATGGATTCGTAGTTATTCTGTCATTGCAATATTATTGCTTATTTGTGAAATTGCTTCAATCACAAATATATTTTCAGCTATACCGGATTTAGAAAGTATTTTATTTGTGAATTGGGTGATACTGGCTATACCATACTATGGGTTATCTAAATTTGGGTTTTTTATTATTTTTATTTTACCTATACAAATATTATTATGTATTTTGTTCAGATACAAAATAAAAAAACAGTATATAAAATCTATATAATTATCTGACTCGCAAAAGTATATTGCTGATTCAGAAATCAATCAGAATTTACATTGTCAAGAAATACATACGCAACAAGAATTTTTTTGTTATTAAAGGCAGATTGGATGATAGAACAGCTTTCCTCAAACGTTTTGAAAAAGAAATCCTAAGTATATCGTACTAGTGTAGACATCATAGAACCCAGGCAGACAGAAGCAAAAAAGGAAATGATTGGACAGGAGAGGGCGGAGGTATTTCAAACTATGCTGCTGCACCATTTTTTGTTTTCTTCTGTTAAACAGCTTTTTTTGCAGGGAATGTCAATCGTGCTGACAAGGAGGTTTTTGACAGTAGACAGAGAAACAGTAGGGGAGATATTTCAAATACACACAAAAAAGAATGGCAGACATGAAAAAAACGGCTAAAACTCAATGTTTTAACCGTTTTTTTGTAAGAGCCGGAAACGTGACTCGAACACGCGACTTACTGATTACGAATCAGTTACTCTACCAACTGAGTTATTCCGGCACATTCTCAAATAAAATTTGCTCAATTAGTATATCATTTCTTCAAATAAAAAGCAAGAAAAAAATAGCGTACAAAAGTAAAAAATAATTTCATATTCTATTGTGTTTTCCTGTTCTATGCGTTATATTGTTTTCAGCAAAGGAGAGAGGAAAATGGAGAATAAAAAGAAAGTATTCCTGTTTAGCTTTATGACGGTTTTTTTGTGGGCTTCCGCATTTCCGTTGACAAAGGTAGCACAGCAGCATTTTACATCAAATGCTCTAGGGCTGATTCGCTGCACGGTTGCGTCTGTTTTTCTGATATTGATCGGAAAATACTGTCATATTCAAAAACCGGACAAGAGGGACGTGCCGTATTTCTTTTTATCGGGTCTTTGCGGCTTCACGTTATATCTGATCTGCTTTAATACGGGGATTCTGACATTGACCTCTGCCACATCCAGCATCATCATTGCCATTACGCCAATTTTGACAGCAGTGCTGGCTTCTGTTTTTTATAAGGAAAAGATCCGCCCCATTGGCTGGCTCTCTATTTTGGGGGCATTTATCGGCGTATTGATTTTGCTGCTGTGGGAAGGCATTTTTTCTGTCAATATCGGTATCGTATGGACGTTGGGCGCGGCCTGTGTTTTTTGTGCCTATAATTTTATCAATAGATTTTTATCGCATAAAGGATATAACGCTCTGGAGATCGTCGCATACAGTATGATTTGCGGCGCCGTCATGTTTTTATTTGCGCTTCCCCAGGCTGTGCAGCAGTTTTCCTCCGCAGCCCCGCAGGAAATCCTTTCTCTGGTGTATCTGGGGATATTTCCAAGCGCCATCGCTTATTTCCTCTGGGGAAAGGCCATGTCCTACGCGGAAAAAACGAGTGAGGTCACAAATTTCATGTTTGTTACGCCGCTGCTGTCTGCCATACTTGGATTCATCATTCTGCGGGAAATGCCCAATGCTGGAACCTTCCTGGGCGGTGCGGTGATTATTTTCTGCATTGTCATTTTCAATTTAAAAGGAAAGCAAGCATGATTTTATTCCAGTTACGTTAACCAGGATTTTCCATTGTAATTTTGAAAAAGGGAAAATTACGACATGAAAAAATCGGATTTTGTCTCTCTTTTGTATAAAATAGAAAAAAAGAAAAAAACAGGCAGACGGTCTTGTTTCCTATAATATTCTGACATATAATAACATTACGATTTTATGAATAATAAAAACGATGCTCTAAGATTTTTATTTTGGAGCGTCGTATTTTTTTGAAATGATAAACTTTTTATTGACATAAAATTGTCTATACATTAGGAAACTCATAAAGGGGAGGCTTCATCTGATGGATTTTGGGAGCATACCGTTCATGATCTGGTTTTTGCCAGTATTCTTGATCGGATACTATATATATACATCTGAAAAATGGAGAAAATTTTGGATCATAGCTGCTACGATTGTTTTTTACGGTATCTCCTGCGGTATGTGGACGGCTGCGCTGCTGGCGCTGACAGCTGCGGGAATATTGGGTGCCTTTTTTGTCAAAGAAAAAGGGAAACCGGCACTGGTGATTTTTTCGTTTTGCTTTGTCGGAGTGCTGGTATATACGAAAGTATCCGGCAATTTTATGCCGGGCGTCAGCTTTTTGATCTTTACGCTTCTTTCGCTTCTGATAGACATCTACCGCAACAAAGAAGCACAGTATAAACCTTCTGATATGGCGTCGTATATTTTATTTTTCCCCAAGCTGCTGTCCGGGCCGATTGCGCAGATCGGGGAAATGCCAAACGCTTATTACATACCCGTATCCAATAGAAAAGATGCCATTTTCCGCCGCCTGGAAAACGGTTTGATCTATTTTATCGTCGGGCTGGGATACAAGGTCCTTTTAGCCAATCAGCTGGCAGGGCTTTGGAGAGAAGTGCAGACCATCGGTATCCCCAGCATTTCCACGCCTCTGGCATGGATGGGCATTTTAGCCTTTACGCTGCAGCTGTATTTTGATTTCCAGGGATACTCCCTTATGGCCATTGGCATAGGGCGGATGATCGGTGTGTACCTGCCGGAGAACTTTCATTTGCCGTATTTGTCCAAATCGGTTTCCGAGTTTTACCGCAGATGGCATATGACCCTGGGCAGATGGTTCCGGGAATACGTATATTTTCCCATGGGCGGCAGCCGGAAAGGGACGCTGCGTACCGTCTGCAATCTTTTGGCAGTATGGCTTTTAACAGGACTTTGGCATGGAATCGGGCCGACCTTCCTGTTATGGGGGTTGTTTCTGTTTTTCTGGATCGCTATGGAAAAAATTTTCCTGAAGCGTTTCTTAAACGGCTTTTGGGGACATATTTATGTATGGATACTGCTTCCGCTGTCATGGGTATTTTTCGCTCTGGACAGCCTTTCTGATGTAAAATGGTTTTTCCTTCGCTTATTTGCGCCTTTGGTCGGCAATACGGGGATCAACGTCGCCGCGGGGGACTATCTGAAATATGGCGGCATGTATTGGCCATTTTTGCTTGCCGGTATTTGCCTGCTGTTTGTCGCGCCGGAAAAATGGATGCGTCAGCGCAGGGGAAAATGGTATGTGGTACTGTTGCTGACTGTGGTTTTCTGGGTTTCTGTTTATCTGCTTGCCCAGGGCGTAAATAATCCCTTTATGTACTTCAGCTTTTAAAAGGGAAAGGATTGAGGTGGAAATATGAAGAAAATAGATTATCCTCTGCTGCTGGTGCTGCTGATTACATTCGTGCTGGCGGAAGGCTACGGGCTTTGGTCCCGTGTCTACGGACAGACGGAAAACACAGGAGATAAACCGCAGCCCAGTGTTGTTTACGCCTGCTTATCCCTGAAAGAGGAGATCCAGAACCTTGGCAAAGAGCCCGTTTCGGATGATCTGGAAATATTTATCGGCAAGGCGCAGCCGGTAGACAGGACAGGCGATCCGCTGCCCTTTACGCAGGTGGACCGTTCCTATTTTGATGACGCGCTCTTTATTGGAGATTCCCGTATGGTGGGGCTTTCGGAATACTCCGGCCTGGATAACGCCACTTTTTATGCTGAGGTGGGATTGACCATATACTCTCTTTTCGATGATCCCATCGTTCCCCTGGCGGACGGCTCTATGGGCACGCTGGAGCAGGGACTGAAGGAAAAACAGTTCGGGAAAATCTATCTGATGGTCGGCATCAACGAATTGGGAACAGGCACCAGGGAGCGTTTTCTGCAAACCTATGCGGATGCGGTCAATAAGATTCGCGCCATGCAGCCGGATGCCCTGATTTTTGTGCAGGGGATATTGTACGTAACGCAGGAGCGTTCAGAAAGCGACGCTTATATCAACAATCCGAATATCAAAGTAAGGAACGAAGACATCGCGACCCTTGCCGATGGCTGGAATGTATTTTATATTGATGTAAACGATCTGTATTCTGACGGGAACGGGAATTTGTCCAAGGAATACACCTTTGACAATGCCCATCTGAAAGCGGCCTGTTATGGCGCATGGACAGATTTTCTTCTGTCCCATGGCATTGAGAGAGATAATGTATCTTAAGAAAAAACAAGCATTTCCATAATAATGGAAATGCTTGTTTTTTATGATTGATCATATTTCGCGTGACCGATCAGAAAACCGATGCTGCCTACGATAAAATCCTGCATCAAAGAGATGGGAGTAGGCCCCTGCGGCAGAGGAACAGCAGTATTCCGAAGGAGGATCAAAATCCCCAGGGATAATGTCCCGATGCCGGCTACGATCACTGTTTGCTGGTGTATGCGGCAGTTTCTGCGGCATGTATTTTCTTCCGGGAGAGAAGTCCGCGTGTTTTTTTCCGAAGAGCGGATATCAGTCGTCTGATTATTTTCTGTAGAAGCGTCCTCTTCTTTTTCAAAGGTAGCGCTGATAAAATAGCCGAAAATGGTTGCTGCCGTCGTCCGCATCATCGTATCGACCGCAGCATAGACCTGTGAAGAGCTTTCGTGGAAAACCGTATAAGTCATCTGCAGCAGAAGCAGCAGTAAATAGAAGAACAGGAACTTATCTGTCAGCCGCATATGCCGGATATATGTCCGGAACCTTCCATGCAAAGTATGACGCATGATCCATACCTCCTTTTATATCAGAATACGGAAAAACCTCCTTTTTGCTACAGGGACGCACGGTTTTGGACGAGATGCATATGGTATAGTACAAACTTAAAAAAAGGAGTAGTTTTTTATGGAACCTATGACAACACAAACACTTATGGATAATCAGACCTGCCCGGCTGTGGGGTATCAGACGGCTTCTGTATGCGTCCCCGTAACCGTAATGCCTTACGCTACTGCGGGCACAACCGTCACAAAATGCTGCGGAGAACCGGTGGTCACCTCCGGTTGGGATGTATGCTCCGGCGTGAAAAACGGTATCTGCACTTTTACCATTTCTCAGGATGTCTGTGTATCTGTACCTGTTGACTTTGGTGCAGTAGCACAAGTAGGAGATGCCTATATCAACTGCAAAGGCGCTACCGCTGAGGATGTATGCACTACTTGCGCTGTGGTGCCGCCTGTAGTACCAACAGTGCAGGGGGCAGTAAATACTGTTACAGATACAGTAACAAACGCTGCGGATACACTGACAGGTGGTATTCTGTAATGCTTTTTTCGCAGCCTATTTCGCTTATTCCGGCGTAAAATTGCATTTTATGCCCAAAAACGCTCTTTTCAGGTGGAAGAAAGGAAACTTTTCTTGAAATATGTTATAGTTTTATCACTAAGAACACCCGAATAGGGCAAAGGTAATTTGAGAAAGAAAAAACTGCGAATGAAATCGAAAAACTATGGTTGTAAATTTTGACCATTGTTTTTAGCGGAATGGGGTGATCCGCTGCGTAACTGCTGCACAAGTGAAGATGCCTGTCTGTGTCAAATGAGTTTTTGGCATGAATGGGGGACAGGCAGATGGTGCATACAGTAGAGAACGGCCCTAGACCAATGGGCTGGAGACAGAGCATTCTCTTGGGGAAGAGAATGCTCTGTTTTTCGTTCCTGGATTTTCAAAGACAGGTAGCAGAGAAACAGATAGCATGGTATAATGATTTCATTGTTCGTATCCTTCGCGGTGGTACGGATATTCTACCTGAGGGAAGGAGAATCGGGGGCGATATATTTCTCTTTCCTGAAAGAAAGGGACGAAGGGCATAGTTTTTATTAAAAGGAGGTTTTCATGTACATTCAAAAATGGAAAAATTGGTTTTTGTATTTCTGGCTTTACGCGGTAATCGGATGGATTTATGAGGTCTTTTTGGAGGTAGCCGTTTATCATTGGGGGTTTTCCAACCGTGGTTTTTTGTTTGGCCCTTACTGCCCGGTGTATGGCTTTGGCGCGCTGCTGATACTGTTCGCATTTGGCTCTCTTCGGAAAAAACGGCTTGTCCTGGGAAGCATCAATATCATGCCTTTGATTATTTTCCTGGGAATCGTTGTTTTGACGACAGCTGTAGAACTTCTGACCAGCTACCTTATGGAATGGACCACAGGGGGCTGGCTTTGGGACTACCACAGCTATCCGTTCCAGTTTCAAGGAAGGATTGCCCTTAGCCCCAGTGTACGATTTGGCATTGGTGGTATGGTCATCCTCTATGGCCTGCATCCAATTTTGGAAAAGCTGCGCAAAAAACTGGGAGAAAAACTGTGGGGCCGCATTAGTCTAATATTGTTTATTTTGATGATGGCGGATTTTCTATGGACTGTTTGGCATATATAAGAGGGTGAGAAAATGGTATTGGTAAATGAGGAAAGATGCATTGGCTGCGGCCAGTGCGAAAAGGATTGTTTCAGTCGGACGATTCGTGTGGAAAATGGCAAGGCCAAGGTTTTTGGCAGATGTATGGAATGCGGTCACTGTGTGGCCGTTTGTCCCATGGACGCCGTGGAGATGGAAGGGTACGACGGCGGAGAAATCTTTTCCGGCAGCAGAGAACTCTGCAATATAGCACCGGAAGATTTTCTGCGTTTTCTGAAATTCCGCCGTTCCACCAGACAGTACGCGGACTGTCCCGTGGAGCGGGAAAAACTGGAAATGATCGTAGAAGCGGGCAGATATACACCTACGGCAAGGAATCGGCAGGATGTACATTTCGTTTTGGTACAGGAGTGGATGGCGGAAATCAGACCTATGATCTGGGAAGGCTTCCGAGAAATGGCCAAAGCCTGGAAAGAGCCGGCATACCAGAAAATGCTTCTGGAATTTTGCCGGGAATATGACGCCGACCATAAGAACGATCGCTTGTTCTGCGGCGCGCCTGTTTTGGCTGTAGTAACCTGCGAGACGCCCTGGAACGGAGAACTGACGGCAAGGACCATGGAGCTGATGGCGGAGAGTCTGGGGTTGGGGTCTTTGTACAGCGGCTTTATTCAGCGTTCCATTGGATATAGTCCGCAGGCCCAGGAGGCCATGGGGATTTCAGGCGAAAGGATCGCTGCTTGTCTGCTGCTGGGCTATCCCGGGGTAAAATATCTGCGTTCGGTCCCCAGAAAAAAGGCGCACGCCGAATGGCTGTAATATAGAAGTTTAGGAAAAAGACTGTCGAGGAATGGCAGTCTTTTTTTGTGCCCATTCAGCCTTTGCGACAAGTTTTTCCACATGCTTTTCGTATAATAAGCACCAGGAGGGAGTTTCATGGAGAAGGTTGTTTACATAGATGTGATCTTTTTGTGTACCTTTGCCATGGATCTTTTAATCCTGCTTGCCGCGGGATATATCTGCGGACAGACAACGGGAAAGGGCAGGCTTGTTGCGGGTGCCTTGCTATCTTCTCTTTGCGCCTGTGCGTTTCTTGTGATCGGATGGAATCGCTGGATCTCCGCCTTATTATCACAGGCTATGGCGGTGGTGTTGGCTTTTCACCCCAAATCCTTCCGGCGTTTTCTTTCGCTGATGGCGGCAGTATGGTCTGCCTCTTTTCTTTTGGGCGGCGGTATAGCCCTGGTGATGACAGCGACGCAGGCCCAGTTTTTGGGGGACAGTGGTATACATCGGAACAGCCCCTGGATGTCCTGGCAGCTTTTTCTCTGGACCTGGGCAGCTTTTTATATCCTGCTGCGTTGCCTTCGCAAATGGATGATTCTGCATACAGCGCAGAGAAAGCTCTATGGCCGTGCGGAGGTATATCGCGGGGAAAGACACTGTGAAATGACGGCATTCTTTGATACGGGCAATGGTCTGCGGCACAGAGGGAAAGCTGTGCCCATCGTGGAGTTTTCCGCCTGTCTGTCGCTTTTTCCCAATGAAACGGCATGGCGTATTCTCAAGGAGCAGGAATGGACGGAAGAACAGCGGAAAGAAGAGCTGGTAGAGGAGGTCGCCTATTCCGCTTTGGGGGTGGAGTCGGGAAGGCTGCTCCTGTTTCATGCGGATCGACTGCGCCTTTGGTGGGACGGCGGAGAAACAACAATCGAAGATCTGTGGGTAGGCGTCAGCCGGTCGCCTTTTTCCGGGCCGTATCAGATGCTGACGCCGCCTGCTTTGATAGAGGAGGAAATCAGATGAATCAATGGAAATATTTGCTTTTTATGATGAAATACCGTTTTGGAAGCGGGTACCGCAAATGGAGGAAAAAGGATGGGATATTTTACATTGGCGGGAACGACGTTTTTCCCTCGCCCTTAAAACCGGAGGAGGAGGCCCTTCTGCTGGAACAGCTGGGCGGAGAGGATGATGTGCAGGTAAAATCCATATTGATTGAGCGAAATCTGCGGCTGGTGGTTTATATTGCCAGAAAATTTGAAAATACAGGCATCAATGTGGAGGATCTTATCTCTATCGGCACCATTGGTCTGATCAAGGCCATCAACACCTTCAATACGGAAAGAAAAATAAAGCTGGCTACATACGCTTCGCGTTGCATCGAAAATGAGATTTTGATGTATTTAAGGCGCAACAGCAAAACGAAAGCAGAGGTTTCCATTGATGAACCGCTCAATGTGGACTGGGAAGGAAATGAGCTCCTATTGTCGGATATTCTGGGAACGGACGGAGATATGATTTATAAGAACCTGGAGGACGAGGTGAATCACGACCTGCTGCACAAGGCCATGGAAAAGCTCTCCGGAAGAGAACGGAAAATCGTAGAGATGCGTTTTGGCATCCTGCCGGAAACAACGGAAAAAACCCAGAAGGAAGTAGCGGATCTTCTGGGAATTTCCCAGTCATATATTTCCAGACTGGAAAAGAAGATCATGGGCAGACTGAAAAAAGAGATCAATAAATTGATGTAAC
Source organism: uncultured Anaerotignum sp. (assembly GCA_944381385.1). Classification (GTDB taxonomy): domain Bacteria; phylum Bacillota; class Clostridia; order Lachnospirales; family Anaerotignaceae; genus Anaerotignum. The sequence goes on from CALWKZ010000079.1 coordinate 9,749, forward strand.
AAAAAAGCACCGGCGTTCAAAGACAGCGGTGCTTTTTATGCGTCTATGGCATGGAGCGGGTCCAAATCCATATTCACTGTTTTGCCGAATCCCCGGTCGCATACCTCTCTGGGGCAGCCGTGGATACATTTTGTGCTTCGTCTGGTGCTGTGGCGGGATTCCTGCATCCTGGAAATCCCTTCTGTCGTTTGTATCTGACGCAAGTCATTCCCTCCTTTTTTCTTTATATTATCCCAAACCATCTTTTTTATACCACAAATCCTTTAGCGGATTATGGCAGTCTTTGCGGGGTATATTTTGGTTTCTCAAGGGAAAATTTACAGTATATCTTTTTCCTTTGGGAGAAACCGAGGTGTTGGATTTGGGATATTATAAAAAAGTGGAAATCAGCGGCGTGAATACTTCACAGCTGCCGGTTTTAAGCGCTTTGGAAGCCAAAGAGTTGTTCCGGCAGTATCATAACGGAGATATTTCCGCGAGAGAAAAGCTCATAGAAGGGAATTTAAGGCTGGTTTTGAGCGTGATAAAGCGGTTCGAGAACCGATGTGACGATATGGATGATTTATTTCAGGTGGGCGTCGTTGGCCTGCTGAAGGCGATCGAGAATTTCAATCCGGAGATCGATGTGATGCCCTCCAGCTATCTATGTCCCATGATCAGCGGGGAGGTGCGGCGGTATCTGCGGGATAACAACAGCATCCGGGTCAGCCGTTCCCTGCGGGATACCGCCTATAAGGCGCTTCAGGTAAGGGAGCGGCTGACGGCGCAGAATGCCAAGGAGCCTACTGTGGATGAGATCGCGAAGGAGATGGAGCTGTCAAAAGAAAGTGTGGTCATGGCGCTGGACGCCATACAGGATCCGGTTTCTCTTTTTGAGCCCATTTATCATGACAGCGGGGATACCTTGTTTGTTATGGATCAGGTCAAGGACGATAAAAACGGGGATGCCTCCTGGCTGGAAAACCTGACTTTGCAGGAGGCCATGGAGCACTTGACAGAACGGGAGAGGCGCATTGTTTCCATGCGCTTTTTTGAAGGAAAGACCCAGACCGAGGTCAGCAGTGAAATCGGCATCAGCCAGGCACAGGTATCCCGTCTGGAAAAAACGGCATTGCAGAGAATGCGAAAATATGTATAGGGATGGACAAGAAATGGAATTTAGAGTAAAATAAATCCAAACATACGAATAGGAGGATTTATTTTATGAGATTACGCCCAGAAGATACGGCTGCGCTTTTTATTGATTTTCAGGAGCGCCTGGTTCCTGCCATTCACGACCACGAGGCAATTATGGAGAAAACAGCAATTCTGGCAAAAGGACTCCAGCTCTTTGATATGCCCATCGCTTTTTCCCAGCAGTATACCAAAGGTTTGGGGGAGACCCTGCCTGCTTTGACGGAATGCTTTGAAAATTTCAGCTATATGGAAAAAACCTCCTTCTCCTGCTGCGCCTGTGATGAGATCGCTGCATGGCTGAAGGAAACTGGCAAGAAGAATGTTATTGTCTGCGGTGTGGAGGCCCATATCTGTGTATTGCAGACAGTATGTGATCTGCTGGAGGCCGGCATCCATGTATTTGTGGTTGCGGACTGCATCGGCTCCAGAAAGCTGTACGATAAAGAAATCGGTATGAAACGTATGGAAAAGGAAGGCGCCTATATGACGACCTGCGAGCAGGCGCTTTTTGAATTGACCGGCGGCGCAAAAAGCCCTCAGTTTAAAGCAGTTTCTAAGCTGGTAAAATGATGAGAAAGACATCCCTTAGGGGATGTCTTTTCCAAAGCGAAAGAAAGAGGGGACAGTTATGAAGGCATGGGAACATTTTTGTACCATCACATATCACAGAAGACTAGTGCGGCAGTATTGCTTTAAAGTGGGGCTGTACCGCCAAGGGCTGCTCCATGATTTATCTAAATATTCTCCTACGGAATTTTTCGTAGGCGCCAGATATTTTCAGGGAGACCGCAGTCCTAATAACGCGGAACGGGAAGTCAAAGGCTATTCCGCATCCTGGCTCCACCATAAAGGCCGCAATAAGCATCATTTTGAGTATTGGGTGGATTATACCCTCCAATCGGATCAGCTGCTGGGCGGTATGAAAATGCCGGTGCATTTCGTGGTGGAAATGTTCATGGATCGAATCGCCGCCTGCCGTACATATCAAAAAGGTGCTTATACCAACGCGAGTCCCTGGGAGTATCACCTGAAAAGCAGACGAGTGCATACCATCATGCATCCGGAATCTCTGGCTTTGCTGGAGCATATGCTGCAGATGCTGGCGGAAAAGGGGGAGGATGAAACCTTTGCCTATGTGCGCTACATCCTTAGGAAAGATAAAAAGGAAAGATTCCTCGCTTTCTGTAAAAGGCACGGAAAACGGAAAAGATATACGAAAATACTCTAAAAAATATGCCGGAACAGTCTATTCAGACTGTTCCGGCTGTTTTTTTCAGCGATTATACGGATTATGTCGGGAAAGTCGTTTTTTTCTTTCCGCCATTCTTCTGGCTCTGCGTTTCATTCTGCGCTTGTGACCGATATAGCGGCAGACCGCCAAAAGAATCAGAAACAGAAGGACAATAGCGCCCAGAACCGCGCCAACGATTTTTAAAATTCTGTTTCGTGCCTGAGCACTGGCCTCGGCACGCTCTTCGTCTGTGGTTGCGACAACAGCTTTTTGTGCCGTCAGATCCGCTGTTCCAATGGTTTCCCCGTTCAGTGTTAGTAAAACCGTACCCAAAACCTGGCCTTCCTCAATAGGAACAGATTGGGATTCCTCGCACTGGATACTGCTTTGCACCTGCGTGGGGTCTGCATCTAAAGGCAGCGTAGCGTATACATCCTGCGTTAAAACAGCAGCTATGGTTTCTTTGGTTTCCGTTTTATCGTTATAGGTTTCTGTGATATTTACATTCTGGCTGAGCTCTCCGGCAGAGAGGATTTTCGCAGTTTTAAAATTGGCAAATCCATAATCGAAAAGCGTTTTTGTGTCTACATAATGCTCTGCGCCGGCGCATTTAAGTACAACAGCAATCAGTTCCGTATCGTCTTTTTTGGCGTAGGTTACCAGTGTATTCTGCGCCTCGACCGTATAACCTGTTTTGCCGCCTTCCGCATACTCATAATAGTACAGGGAATTAGGATTAAGCATCTGGTGCTGTCCATACAGATATCTTGTTTCCGACTGTTTGTTAGTAGCTGGAATCTCATAATATGTGTTGGACATCAGGGAACGATAAGTTTCATTTTTCAGGAGTTCCTGAGCGATCAGTGCCATGTCATAGGCCGTCGTATAATGGTTTTCGTCAAAAAGACCGTTGGCGTTGACGAAATTCGTATTTTGACATCCTAGTTCTTTGGCGCGTTCTGTCATATGCTCTGCAAAGGCTTCCAGAGAGCCGTCTACATATTCTCCTGCGGCATTAGCACATTCATTGGCGGAGCGGAGGATAATTCCATAAAGCACCTGCTCCAAAGTCAGTGTTTCCCCCTCCTGAATGGCAATATGGGCGCTGCCTTGTTCAATGCTGTATACAGCTTCGTGTGAAAAGGTGATGGTATCCGTCAGTTCTCCCTTTTCCAGAGCCAGCAGTATGGTCATCAGCTTTGTGATGCTGGCCGGATACTGTTTTTCATAAGCATTTTTTTCGTAAAGTATCTCCCCGGTTTTGGCATCCATTAATATGGCAGAGGCTGCGGAAAGCGTCAGGTCCTCTGTGTTTTCAGCGGAGGAAGTACTGTTGCTTTCCTCTGATGTGGATGTATCTGTTGCCTGCGCGAAAGCAGTGCAGCAAAAAGAAAGAGACATAACGAGGATCATGAGGGCAGTAAAAAATTTATGTTTCATAAGAATCTCCTATATGATATTTCTGAAAAATATGGTACAATATATGATACGATTGAAAAAGAATGGATTGATGCATGCCTTTGTTTTTCATTTGATTCCAAGTGCTTTGCAGCTTACAGCAGGCGCTTTCCTTTGAAAAAACAGAGGCTTGTGAACTAAAGGATATTTTGCATACCTTTAAAATTATACCAGAAAATGTCCAGAAAGAAACTATTATTTTTATTAAAAATTGAAGGGCAGAAAAATGACGGGCGGAAAAAGAAAAGCTGTGGTCATAGTCCTGTTTTTCCTTCTTTGCGGCATTGCTTATTCCGCGATGCAGTCGAAGGGGATGCTGGAGATGGGCACCGAGACAGAACCGGCCGCAGTCCTTTCCATGACAGCGGAGGAGGTCGCGTGTAAGGAACAGGACAGCGAATGGAAGATCAATATCAACGAAGCCGGGCAGGAAGAACTGATGATGCTGGAAGGAATTGGGGAAAAGATATCCCAGCGGATCATCGACTACCGGCAGCAGAACGGGCCTTTTCTCCAGATCGAGGATATCATGAAGGTATCCGGTATCGGAGAGAAGACTTTTGAAAACATCAAGAATGATATTACTGTAGAATAGAGAACAGGAGGACGAAGAGATGGCTTATCGTATTTTGGTGGTGGATGACGAAAAGTTGATTGTAAAAGGCATTAAATTTTCGT
>CALWKZ010000080.1 GCA_944381385.1 uncultured Anaerotignum sp.
ATGATAACATCAGAAAAGGAAGGGAGGAAAAAGGATGGTTCTGTTCCAGTTGGCGTCCGCGCCGGCATTGGCGGGGATTTTTTATCTTTATATCCGGGACAGGTACGAAAAGGAGCCGTGGCGGATGGTGGCGGCGGGCACTGTCTATGGCTGGATCTCCGCTTTTTTGATCTACGGCGCGGGGTCGTTGCTGGAAGGACTGCTGCCCCACGAGGAAACACCTTTTTATACGGCCTTTTTCAGCTCCGCCCTGGTGGAGGAGGCGGTCAAGCTGTTTCTGTTTGGGGCCTTTCTGCTGAGGAATCGCCAGTTCAACGAACCCTTTGACGGCATTGTGTACGCGGTGTTCCTTTCGCTGGGGTTTGCCTGGGTGGAAAATCTGGTCTATGTGGTCCATCCGGTTATGGGCGGCTATGGCACGGCCCTTTCCAGAGCGGTTCTTTCTGTGCCGGGCCACGGCCTTTTTGGCGTTCAGATGGGGTATTATCTGGGGAAGTGGAAATTCGGCGGCGGCAGGCGGCTTCTGGCGGCGGCTTTTTTTGTGCCTTATCTGCTCCACGGAGCCTATAATTATTTCCTGCTGCGGCCGGAAAGATTCTGGGATATTCCTTTCTGGGGACTGGAGGTTTTCCTTTGGATACTGGGCCTTCGGCGGATGCGGGAACTGTTGGAAAGGTCCCCTTTTCGTCCCACAGGATAAATTTTGACCCGATCCTGGGGAAAATTTCCGCTTTGTCTTGAAATGCGGGTGAAAAAGCGGTATACTGATACAAAAAGCAGATAAAATAATAAAGCGGAGGGAATGCGGTGATCGAAGCAGTAAGCTGCGGCGGCGTTGTAATACACAGGTGGAAGATCCTCCTGCTGTATAAGAACCAGAACGGCAGGTATATGGGCTGGGTACTGCCCAAGGGTACTGTGGAAGAAAACGAATCCTATCGGCAGACGGCACTGCGGGAGGTCAAGGAGGAATCCGGGGCCACCGGGGAGATCATCAAATACGTGGGCAAGACCCAGTATACCTTTAAGGGCGGCGAGGATACCGTCAATAAAACGGTGCATTGGTATTTGATGAGCACAAATTCCTTTTACTGCAAGCCCCAGAGCGAGGAGTACTTTGCCGATGCGGGATTTTATAAGTTCCATGAGGCCTATCATCTGCTGAAGTTTAACGACGAACGTCAGATTTTGAAAAAAGCATATTACGAATATAGTGAAATGCGTAAGAGCAAGGAATTTTTGAAAAAGAAATTTATGCAAAAATAAAAGCGTAAAGGAGAGAGGAATTATGAAAAAGTATTTTGAAGTAAGACCCAGCTTCGGCGATCTGAAGGAGAAGATCGTGGTATTGCAGGATAAAGACGAAAAGAAGACCCTGTTCATCGCGCTGGCAGTGGCTGCGGCTGTACTGGCAGTGGTTGCTCTGGGCGTAGTATACCTGCTGAAAACAAAGATGGATGACGAATACGATGAGGATTGGGACTACGATTGGGACGATCTGGACGACGAGTGCTGTGACGACGAATGCTGCTGCACAGATAAGGACGTAGACGATTCCGTAAAAGTAGAGCAGGTTTAATGTAAAAGAAGCAAAAAGACGGAAGGTCTTTGCGCGGCTGATATGAGAAGAGAAGGGTTTTGCCGTTGGGTTTCTTATGTCAGCCGTTTTTTCAATAAAGGCGGGACAAAAAATGCAGATTGGGACGAAATGTGACCTATGAGGTGATAAAATGGAAAACAAACTGCATCTGGCAAGGAAGATCGTGCCGGATCTGACCGACGAACTTATCAAAAGATACCGCATTTTGAAAACGGTCAAGCTGCTGGAGCCATGCGGCCGCAGACTGGTGGTGGTCTCTCTGGGCATGACAGAGCGGACGGTGCGCAGCGAGATCGAAAAACTCAATGCCCAGGGACTGGTGAAGGTTTCCAAAACGGGCATGGCCGTGACCGAGGACGGCATGGAGGTGCTGGACGGGCTGCATAATCTGTTTTCTGCCCTGACGGGGCTGACGGAGCTGGAGGAGCAGGTCAAGGAGATTCTGGGTGTGAAAAGAGTATATCTGGCCCAGGGGGATGTGGACGAAAGCGAGCGCACCCGCAAGGAAATGGCGCAGATCGGCGCCAGAGTACTGCTGGATATGACAAGAAAGAGCAGCCATATCGCCATTACCGGCGGTTCCACTATGGCAGAACTGGTGGAGGCGGTGCCCATGATGTCCATGCCGAAGGCGGAAATGATCCTGCCGGCCAGAGGCAGCATCGGCCGGAAACTGGAATTGCAGGCGGATACGCTGGCGGCCAAGCTGGCGGAAAAGCTGGAGGCGGACTACCGTATGCTCCATCTGCCGGATAACCTTAGCAAAAATGTGCTGGAGGAAATGAAGGAAGAAGCGGAGATCGCGGAGACCATAGAGGAAATGAAGCGGGCCACTATACTGCTGCTGGGCGTGGGAAACGCCATGGATATGGCCCAGAGAAGGCGCCTGGATCAGGAGGTATGCAGGCTGCTGGAGGAGAAAAACGCCGTGGCAGAGGCCTGCGGTTATTATTTCAACCATGATGGGGATGTGGTTTATGAGACCAACTCCATAGGGATAGATTTTGAGGATGTACATCGCATGGAGGCGGTTCTGGTATCGGCAGGCGGCAGCAAAAAGGCCGAAAGCCTGCTGGCCCTGAGCAAATCCATGAACAATGCCGTATTCGTCATGGACGAAGGCGCCGCCAGAGGCATGCTGCGGCTGGCCGGGAAATAAAATCCCTGCGGCGGGGAAAGATATGGTTAGAAATGCGGCAGGAGCCGCGGAGAGGAGTATTTCCATGTTACAGAAAAAAACAGTTGACGATTTACAGGTAAAGGGAAAAAGAGTTTTGGTCAGATGCGATTTTAACGTGCCTTTGCAGGACGGCGTCATCACAGACGACAACCGTATCACGGCGGCTCTGCCTACCATTAAGAAACTCATGGGAGACGGCGGCAAAGTGATCCTTTGCTCCCATATGGGCAAACCCAAGGGCGAACCCAAGCCGGAGCTGTCTCTGGCGCCTGTGGCAAAGCACTTGTCCGAACTGCTGGGCAAGGAAGTGGTATTTGCCAAGGATGATACGGTGGTGGGCGAAAACGCCAAGGCCGCTGTGGCGAAGATGCAGGACGGCGACGTGGTGCTGCTGGAAAACACCCGCTACCGCAAGGAAGAAACAAAGAATGAGGAGAATTTCAGCAAGGAGCTGGCTTCTCTGGCAGACGTATATGTGGACGACGCTTTTGGCAGCAGCCACAGAGCACATTGCTCCACTGTGGGTGTGACAGAATTTGTGAAGGAATCCGCCGTAGGCTATCTGATGGAAAAAGAGATCGCCTTTCTGGGCAACGCCGTAAACAACCCTGTACGGCCTTTTGTAGCGATTCTGGGCGGCTCCAAGGTTTCCGACAAGATCAATGTCATCAATAACCTGCTGGAAAAAGTGGATACCCTGATCATTGGCGGCGGTATGGCCTATACCTTCGCGGTAGCACAGGGCGGCCATGTGGGCGAGTCCCTGCTGGAAGAGGACAAGGTGCCTTACGCTAAGGAAATGATCGAAAAAGCCAAGGCAAAGGGCGTTAACTTCCTGCTGCCGGTGGATACAGTCATTACAAAGGAATTTAAAAACGACACAGAATACAAGACCGTGCCTACGGGAGAGATCCCCGAAGGCTGGATGGGGCTGGATATCGGCGAAAAGACAAGAGAACTTTTCGCGGACGCTATCAAAGGCGCGAAAACTGTTGTATGGAACGGCCCTATGGGCGTATTTGAAATGGAGAACTTCGCCAAGGGCACAAAGGCGGTAGCCGAGGCTATGGCATCCATTGATGCCACGACCATCATCGGCGGCGGCGACTCCGCGGCGGCTGTTAACCAGCTGGGCTTTGGTGACAAGATGACCCATATCTCTACCGGCGGCGGCGCTTCTCTGGAATTTTTGGAGGGCAAGGAACTGCCCGGCGTAGCGGCTGTAGACGATAAATAAGGCCATAGACGAGGATAAATAAAGAGAAAGACGAGAGAGAAGAAGTATGAAACGAAGGTTGACATTCTGCTTGTCCATTCTGCTGGCGCTGACAGCGGGACAGACGGCGTTGGGCGCTCAGGCGCAGACAGAATCCCAGAATATCTCCGGAGAGTATGCCGAACTCCCGGAGGAAGTGCTGGAGGAAATGGAGGAGAGCCTTTCCTTGGAGGAAGAACTCCTTTCCGACGGTAATGGGGAGACATCCGCGCAGGAGAGCCAGGCGCCGGAAATTCCTGCCACAGATTATATCCCGGTACTGATGTACCACCATTTCGCCCAGCGGGATATGGGCCGGGGCAATGGCGTGGTAGTGACACAGGCGGAGCTGGAGGAGCAGATCACATATTTTAAGGAGCAGGGATACCGGTTGATCTCCCTGGAGGAGCTGGATCATTTGCTGACGCGGGCGGAAATGAACCCGAAGGAGGAAAGCGGTCTGGGGCTGAGCGCCAAGTATCTTTGCATCACTATAGACGACGGGTATTACAGCAATTATGAGCTGGCCTATCCCGTATTTCGGAAACTGCGGGTGCCGGCGGCGATCTTTGCTATTACCGACAGCGTGACAAATCATGTGGGATTGCGGAAATTCACGTGGAAAGAAGCGGGGGAGATGATAAAAAACAGCCAGGTGCGGATCTATAACCATACCAGCAACCATGTGCCAGCGGACGAAACGGATGCCGACAGCTTTGTGGCGGCGGTACTGGCGGGGCAGGAGGCTTTGGAAACAAAGCTGGCCCAGCAGAAGGATACGGTGATGGCCCTGGCTTATCCCAACGGCGAGTATACGCCGGAGATCCAGCAGAGGCTGCTGGAGGAGGGAATCCAGCTGCAGTTTACGGTAACGCCCGGCGTTGTCAACAGAAATACCTCCAGAGCGGCGATTCCCAGGATCATGGTGGTTTCCGGCATGACCGGAGAGGAGATCCTGGAACGGGCGCAGCGTCTGGCGGCGGCAACGATGGAGTAACAGAAGAAAGAGAAGGAAGGTCATAATGATGAGAAAGAAAATTATTGCGGGAAACTGGAAAATGAACAAAACACCCAAGGAAGCAAAAGAACTTTGCGCCCTTTTGAAGGACAAGGTAAATACTACAGAGGCGGACGTGGTGTTCTGCGTGCCTTATGTAGACCTGTATCCTGTGCTGGAGGCGCTGGAAGGCACCCATATCGCCGTAGGCGCGGAAAATATGCACTTTGAGGAAAGCGGCGCTTACACTGGCGAAATCTCCGGGGCTATGCTGAAGGAAATGGGTGTGTCTTATGTTATCATCGGTCATTCGGAACGCCGGGAATACTTCGCGGAAACAGACGAGACCGTCAACAAAAAAGTAAAGAAAGCGCTGGAATACGGCCTTCTGCCCATTATGTGCTGCGGCGAGACGCTGGAGCAGAGAGAAGCCGGCGTGACTATCGAATGGATTCGGATGCAGATCAAGCGCGGTCTGGCGGGCATCGGCGCGGAGGATATGAAGAAGATCGTCATTGCTTATGAACCCATCTGGGCTATCGGTACCGGCAAGACCGCTACATCGGAACAGGCACAGGAGGTCTGCGCGGCTATCCGTCAGGTGCTGGCAGAGCTGTACGGCACAGCGGTAGCGGAAGAGGTGCGTATCCAGTACGGCGGCAGTGTCAATGGCAAGAACGCGGCGGAGCTGTTCGCTATGGCGGATATCGACGGCGGTCTGGTAGGCGGCGCCAGCCTGAAGGAAGAATTTGCCCAGATCGTAAATTATAAGAAATAAGCCGAAGGCGGATCGGAGGCGGAAACAATGGAGAAAAAGACAACGGTACTGATGATATTAGACGGATTCGGTATCAATGAAAGAAAAGAAGGAAACGCCATCAGTCAGGCCAATACTCCTGTGCTGGATCATATTCTGGCTACCTATCCCCATGTGAAGGGCTATGCCAGCGGCCGGGCCGTAGGTCTGCCCGACGGCCAGATGGGCAATTCCGAGGTAGGACATTTGAATATCGGTGCGGGCCGGATTGTATATCAGGAACTGACCAGAATTACCAAAGCCATTGAGGACGGGGATTTCTTCGAGAACCCCGCTTTGCTGGACGCGGTAGCCCACTGCAAAAAGAACGGCTCTGCCCTGCACCTGTATGGCCTGCTTTCTGACGGCGGCGTACACAGCCATAACACCCATCTGTATGCTTTATTGCAGCTGGCAAAACGGAATGACCTGGAAAAGGTGTATGTACATCTGTTCCTGGACGGCAGGGACACGCCTCCTTCTTCCGGCGCGTCTTACGCGGCTCAGCTGGAGGAAAAAATGCGTGAGATCGGCGTAGGCAAAGCGGCGACCGTTATGGGGCGGTATTATGCCATGGATCGGGACAAACGGTGGGATCGTGTCCAGGAGGCATATAACGCCATGGTTCTGGGCAGAGGCGAGGACGGCACAGACGCTGTGGCCGCCATCCAGAAATCCTACGAAAACGGCAAAACAGACGAGTTTGTGGTGCCTACGGTGCTGCGGACAGAGGACGGTCAGCCGGTGGCCAAAATCGGCGACGGCGACGCGGTGATATTCTATAATTTCCGCCCCGACCGGGCCAGAGAAATCACCAGAGCCTTCTGTGATCCTGATTTTGACGGCTTCCAGAGAGAAAAAGTCCCTCAGGATCTGAAATATATCTGCTTTACGGAGTATGACCCTACTATTCCCAATAAAGAAGTGGCTTTCCAGCCCCAGCACCTGAACAACACCCTGGGGGAATATATTTCCTCTTTGGGACTGAAACAGCTGCGGACGGCGGAAACGGAGAAATACGCCCATGTTACCTTCTTCTTCAACGGCGGCGTGGAGGAGCCCAATCCCAACGAGGATCGCTGGCTGGTGCCTTCTCCCAAGGTAGCTACTTATGACCTGAAGCCGGAAATGAGCGCGGTAGAGGTGACAGACGGCCTGGTAAAGGCGCTGCGTTCCGGGGAATATGATTTGATTATCGTCAATTACGCAAACTCCGATATGGTAGGCCATACGGGCGTGATGTCGGCGGCGGTGAAGGCGGTGGAGACCGTGGACGCCTGCATCGGCAGAGTCATGGAGGTACTGCTGGAGGTAAAGGGCCAGATGTTTATCTGTGCCGACCATGGCAACAGTGACCAGATGGTGGATTATGAAACAGGAGAAGCCTTTACGGCCCATACCACCAATCCCGTTCCCTTTATCCTGGTGAACTATACCGACGGCGTAGGCCTGCGGGACGGTGGCAAGCTGGCGGATATCGCGCCGACGCTGCTGGAGATGATGGGTCTGCCCAAACCGGCGGAAATGACGGGAGAAAGCCTGCTGACAGGCAAATAAAAACAGGGGACAATGCCCAAGAGAAGCATTTCTATCAATAAAGGAAAAACATTTTTTAAGGAGGAGTTTCCAATGAAAGGTTATTATGAAATTACAGATGTATACGCAAGAGAGATTCTGGATTCCAGAGGCAATCCTACAGTAGAAGTAGAAGTAGTGGTAGATGACAGCGTAGTAGGCCGTGCGGCTGTGCCCAGCGGCGCTTCCACAGGCGCTTTTGAAGCGGTGGAACTGCGTGACGGCGGCGACAGATACAACGGCACCGGCGTACAGGATGCCGTAGACAATGTAAACAATATCATCGCGGATGAAATCATTGGTATGAACGCACTGGATCAGGTAGCTATCGACAACCTGATGCTGGAACTGGACGGCACACCCAACAAAGCAAAACTGGGCGCTAACGCTATCCTGGGCGTTTCCATGGCAGTGGCAAAGGCAGCGGCAGAAGCGCTGGATATGCCTTTGTACCAGTACCTGGGCGGCTTCAACGCAAAAACCATGCCTGTTCCCATGATGAACATCATGAACGGCGGCAAGCATGCCGACAACACCGTTGACGTACAGGAATTCATGATTATGCCCGTAGGCGCTTCTTCCTTCAAGGAAGCGCTGCGTATGTGCGCTGAGATCTATCATATGCTGAAAAAGGTTCTGAAAAACAAAGGCCTGTCTACCGCAGTTGGCGACGAAGGCGGCTTTGCGCCTGACCTGCCCACAGCAGACGCTGTAATCGACCTGATCAAAGAAGCCGTAGAAGCGGCTGGCTACAAATGGGGCGAGGATATCAAGATCGCTCTGGACCCTGCTTCCACAGAGCTGTATGACGAAAAAGACGGCAAGTACCACTTCCCCGGCGAAAGCAAAATGGCCGGCAAGGAAATCGTTCGTACCTCCGAGGAAATGGTGGACTTCTGGAAAGCTTTGGTGGAAAAATACCCCATCATCTCCATTGAGGACGGTCTGGCAGAAGAAGACTGGGCTGGCTGGCAGCTGCTGACAAAAGAACTGGGTGACAAGGTACAGCTGGTAGGCGACGACCTGTTCGTAACAAATACAGAAAGACTGCAGAAGGGCATTGACCTGAAGGCCGGCAACGCCATCCTGATCAAAGTAAACCAGATCGGCACACTGACAGAGACCTTCAACGCTATCCAGCTGGCAAACAGAAACAAAATGACAGCTGTTGTTTCCCACAGAAGTGGTGAAACAGAGGACGCTACCATCGCGGATATCGTTGTTGCTGTAAACGCTGGCCAGATCAAGACCGGCGCGCCCGCAAGAACAGACCGTGTGGCAAAATACAACCAGCTGCTGCGCATCGAGGAAGAACTGGATGATGTAGCACAGTATCTGGGTCTGGACGCTTTCTTTAACCTGAAATAATTTTTCCGGACCGCGTTAAATAAAGAAACACAGGCATGGAACTCCCCCTACAGGAGCGCCATGCCTGTATTTTTTTTGAAAAAAATTTCCGGCTGACGATATTTTCCAGACAGGGAAAAACGGCGGTTCCTTGCGGTTTTTATTTTCTTGTATTTTTGGGCAGAATAACTGGGATTGCTTTGGTCAAATTAAAAAAGGAGCAAAAGAGAAAGAGAATATGGCGTTTTTTGGAAAGGAGGCAGGGACGCCGGTTGCTCCGAAAAAATATTGGGAGTGAAAGAGCCATGCAGGAATTGGAACAGGAAAGGAGAAGGCGGTGGCTGTGGCTGCTGCTGCCCATATTTTTGGTCTGCGGCCTGATTTGGTATTTTTTGCAGACCATACTGCCGGAAGAGCTGACTTTGGTGGAAGGCCAGCGGCTGGAGTTTTCCATGGGGCTGCCGATTTCCGCCAGATCTGAGGAAAGTGTGGAGGTGCTGGGCGTGACGACTACGCCTTTGGCGGACCAGACCCATTTGCAGTTAGGAACCTCTATAGCGGCAGAGCCTTTGGCACAGGGTGAGACAACAGTGACTTTTTACCTTTTGAACGCCATCCCTGTGAAAACGGTGCCGGCACAGGTGGTGCCCCGGACAGAACTGATCCCCTGCGGAAAAACCGTTGGGGTGCAGATGGATACGGACGGGCTGCTGGTGCTGGATGTGGGATATGTGGAGGATCGTACAGGAGAAAAGCAGATGCCGGCGAAAAACGTGCTGCGGGCCGGGGATCTGATCCTGGAGGCCAATGGACAGGAATTGCCCAATAAGGAAAGATTTCTGGAACTGGTTGAGGCCAATGGAGAAAAGCCTATGACCCTTCTGATCCGCAGAGACGGCCAGGAAAAAACGGTGGAAGCCACGCCCGTATACAGCCGTCCCGACGGCGTATGCAAGCTGGGCGTATGGATCAGGGACAGTATCCAGGGCATTGGTACCGTTACCTTTTATGATGAGGAAACAGACAGCTTTGCCGCTTTGGGCCACGGGGTCTATGATGTGGATACAGGGGGCCTCATGGAGCTGAAGCAGGGGAAGATCACGGAATCCACGCTGACGGAGATCGTAAAAGGGGAAAAAGGCGCGCCCGGGGAATTGAGCGGCCGTCTGGAGACAGAGCAGGTGCTGGGAGAGATCCAAAAAAATACGGAGATCGGTATTTATGGTACCACAGACCAAACGGTGGTATTTACGGGGGAAAGCTATCCCGCAGCTGCCCAGACGGAGGTGCATACGGGCGAGGCTGTGATCTTGTCCAATATCGAAGGGGATGAGGTCAAAGCCTATGACATTGAGATCGAAAAAATCAGCCGGTTCGGCAGTGAGGCCTCCAAAGGGCTGGTGGTGCATATCACCGATGAGGAGCTGCTGGAAAAGACCGGAGGCATCGTGCAGGGCATGAGCGGTTCGCCCATATTGCAGGATGGGAAGCTGGTAGGCGCGGTGACCCATGTTTTTGTCCAGGACCCTACTAGGGGATATGGTATTTTTATCGAAAATATGCTGCGGGAGGAACGAGCGGCATAAGAGAAGGAACCGGCGGTTTAGGCGGATGCCCGTAAGACAGCAATCTAAAGCATTACTATATATTTACGGCATCTGTCTGACAGGAGCGGAAAACAACTGTGAAAAGAACGATGTCGAGTCAAAGGACAGACATCGTTCTTTTTTCCATCGGAACCATGAATGAACGGAAGTTTTACTGAGAAACATCTATGATCTTGCGCGTTTAACATGGATACCACCTGTGTGGAACGGAAGTTCCTATTGTACGATGTTGAATGTGACGGACTGCTTATGATACAATAAATGTGTGTCCACACATAAATCGATTCTTGCACTATGGAGATAAAATATGAAATTTTCATCTTTTTTGCATTTTGCCGCATTTGGCGTGAAAACAATCTTATTTAGAAA
>CALWKZ010000081.1 GCA_944381385.1 uncultured Anaerotignum sp.
CCATCTCCACAGCAATTTTGAAAAGCAAACGAGCCAAATGATTCTCTGATGTTTTTACGATGCCCTTCATGGATTCCAACATCACTTCAGATAAAAAATCTTGATGGCTTTCCTGATAAAGATAACCAGAGTAAAAGTAAATGGCTCTTTCTATAAATGCACTGCGGGGATTTGAGGGACTCTGCTGGCAGTTTGACGCCGGCTTTTCACCTGCAAGTATTTTTCACATCTGGCAAAGTCCCTTTTGGCAGATATTGATTCCCAATACCCTCTTTTTTTCTTTGCCCAAAATCGGGGCAAATTCGCCTTATATTGCCTTTCCCTGCAACTACTCCACCCGCTCCGTAAAAGGGGCACACAGGGGCAAATCAGGCGGTACTGGCGGCGGTCTTGCCTCTGTTGACGCAGCAAACCAAATCCTCTGTTTTTTCAATCCTTTTCACCCTCTTTCATGAAATCCATTTTTCTCCTTGACACCTTTCGCCATCAGCGTTTATATACCACAAGCGGCTCTGCCGACTTTTGGAAAAGGCGGTTTTTATCATGGATATTTTTCAAGCTTTTCTTTCTCATAAGAATGAGAATCCACCTACGTTTTCAGAAATTTTTCATTCCACAGCGGCATTGAAGCACGCCTTAGGAACGAAAAGCTATCTTCTGGATCACTATCTTTCTTTGTTTTTTCGTCTGACAGCGCAGATAGATTTTGTGGCATTGCAGGATGAAGTCCACCAAGCCATGGGGGATGCCCAGCGTTCTTTCAAAGAAAATCCATCCCTCCTGTCCGAGTTTTATTGTCAGGAGCCTGCCACAAAAATAAATCTCTGCTTCTTACGGCAGGCAGATTCTATCTTGGAACAGACACGCAAAGACTTTTTGAGCGAGAAAACTTCTGAATGGAATGCTGCCGTCGACCTGATGGAACTACGGCAGACAGAACGGAAACTGATGGAACACATCGGCAAGGAACCTCTAGAAGCTTTTCAGCAGATGCTTCTTCGTCAATTTCTTCCCTGTCCTTTGGCTCCATTATTTTCTCAAGGTATCCTCGTAGAATTGACCAAACGTTTTTTCACACGGGATTTGGAAACGGATCAGGAGGTCTTTCGGCTGTTTCTGAAAACTTTTGGGCACGAAAAAAGCGACTGATATATCAGTCGCTTTTCTTGTTTTCCTATTTTTGTTTCAAGGAAACGAACTTTTCTCTGCCCGCTATCATTGCCAAAAAACAAGCAGCATTGCGAAACGCAAAACTTTATTTCAAATGATCAAAGGGAATATTGTCTCCTGTATATTTAATATTATCCATGTATTCTTTCCAAACAGTCCACCATTTTTTATCTTGATTTTCGTCTTTGAACCATTTTTCATTGACTTTAATTGCGCCAATGCCCACCACCATACCTTCTTTTACATCGGCGTTGGAAACAGGCATTCCTGCCTTCACAGGAGATCCCGGAATCGTCTGAATGCAGTACATACAAGTAATATCCGGAACAGTCATCAAGGGTGTGAATGTACCGTTCTTCCCTTTGGAAACCAGAAGGTTTTCGTTCTGGAAATCTACTTTGTAGTCAGCATCATCTTCACCTTTCACCAGAACATAGCCATAGTCAAAGCCGCCGGACATATCTGTAAATACTTTTTCCACCTTACCTTTGCCAATAACTTTCGCTTCCACAATACCTTTCTTCGCCAATGTTTCCAGAAGCATTGTCTTGTCTTTTGTATTTCTGAAAATATCTCCGACTTTTTCAACCAACGTAATGGAACCATCTACAATTCTGTCCTTGATATCATCTTTAGATACCATCCAGCCGGACAAACCAGATTTCATACCGAACTCAATGCATACATCTCTGCCCAATTTTTCCGCCAGAGGCGCATTATAAGGGTCAGCCAGCTCGATGGTGATTTTATCGTTGACGTCATTAGCCATAGCCAAAGGGGAGGTGGCGCATCCATTTACATGAAGCAGCAATGTTTCCAACGCTGGCACCGCACGCCCCGCACCGTCAGCATCCACAAAAGAAATCCCTTTTACCAAAGAGATCAGCATAGGAACAAAGGTATTGAAGCCGCCCAATTCCACAGGGATACTATATTTTAAATTTTTGCCCTCTCTTTTTGCCATTTCCTGAAGGAGTTCAAATGCATTGATAGCATACTGGGAAAAGTCCAGCCCCACAATGGCCTGTGGAGAACCCATGCCTGCTGTCACCGCCGCATATTCCCCTTCCAGCATTTCGTCATATGTAATCAGTTCCAGTTCCGGCGCTTTTTCCGGATGCGCCTTTTTATAGGCTTCCAGCATATCCAAGCCACTCTGCAAAGAGCCGCCGCCACCGCCGCCAAGAAGTGTCGCACCCCAAATCACATTGATTAAAGCTTCTTCATTTAACGTTCTGATCATACTCGTTTCCTCCTTTTTTATTTCATGTTTTCATAAATATGGTTTCCTTTGTCCAGAATCATCACATCGTCCACCCATACCGTAGGCGCGTTGATGATACAATCATAATGAATATTGGAATCTCTTGTGCCGCCAAAGGACAGGTTCATGCCAAAAGCAATATGAATGGTTCCCCAAACCTTTTCATCCACCAAAGGATGCCCGATAATCTTAGCGCCCGGATTGGTGCCAATACCAAACTCCGCAATGCCTCTGGCGTTTTCATCTTTGTCCGCCAAAAACTCCGTCAGCATTTTCGCGCTTTCTCCTCCGGAAATATCGGTGATCATCCCATCTTTCAATGTCAGCGTAATATCATCTTTCACTAGCCCAACATAAGCGATACATCCATCGACGACGATCTTTCCTGTACCGATATTCTCCACTGGCGCAAAATACGCTTCCCCAGCCGGCAAATTTCCCAAAGCGCCTTTTTCTGTCAAATCTCCGGTATCTGCATGGCAAACTCGGTCTTCCGCGGAAAATGTAATATCCGTTCCTTTCTCCGTTACAACACGGACTGTTTTTGCTTTTGTCAGCATATCCGCCAACTGTTCGCTGACTTTTTTGATAAAAGGATAGTCCGCGTTCAGATACCCTTCCGCAATCTCTGTTGTCATCATGGGCATAGACGCGACTCTCGCTCCTTTTTCCGTCGCATCGATCCGGGCTTTTACATGGGAATAACTCATGGAAGTCAGCAAAAACTCCACATCAGCCGCTGCCATTGCTGCCGCTACTGGTACCGGCGGTTCTCCTTTGGTCTGTGCGGGCGCTTCCACAAAACTTGTTTCGATGCCGCAGGCACGTCCTGCTTCTGCAAAAGCATATCCCAATTCAAATGTTTTTTCGTCAGCTACAATCAGCAGTTTTTCATCCGGTTTTGTTCCCATGCAGTCCAAAATCAGCTTCTTTGCCGCTTCTACAATTTTCTTGTTTCCTTCCATTTTCATTCCTCCTTTATGTTTGATTAGGCGGAAACGCTTTCCTCCGCTTCCTCCACAGACATTTTTCCTTTTCCAGCCATAGCGGTTTTTCCAAAAAGTCCGTTCAGCACTACATAAGCAATACAACAAACGATGATACCATCCAGCGCAGGACTGAAGAAGCTGAATTTCAAGGCCACAATAGAACCGATGACCCAGGCGAGGATACCGTTCCAGTTAAACCCTCTGATGGGATGCCAATTTTCTGGTTTTCCTTTCCCAACGATCCAATAATCAGCGATCATTACCCCTGCGATAGGTGGCACGAAACTGGAAAGCACTGTGATAAAAGTGGAAAGCGCATCAGCCAGCCCCGCAATGGCAATCAGTGTACCAATGGCGCCGCAGATCATAGTAACCAACGGACGTTTTTCATCCTTTAAACTGAATACCTTCATCGCCGCCAAACCGGATGTATAGGCATTGCTGGTATTCGTAGTCCATGTTGCAAGAATCAACACCAGCATACTGATGGCTGGCATCCCCATGCTTGCAAATACGCTGGTAATATCATAATTGCCTGTGGACATTGCCATGACCGCGCCTACGGTAATCATCATGACTGCCGCCGGCAAAACACCGATAAACGTAGCTTTTACAGCATCTTTTCTGCTTTTGGCATATCTCGCATAGTCACAATTGATTACAGTTCCTACCGCAAACAGCCCAATTACTGTGGAAATCGCCGCACTCATAGCCAATGGTGTTTCCGGCACCAGTGCCATCATAGCAGTTAAGCCCATATCAGAACCGGCATGGTAAGCGCCATAAATACAAAGTACAACCAGCGCAGGAACTGCAATATAGTTCAAAATTTTCATCATGGTAAATCCATAAACAGCCGTAATCAGCATCACAGCGCCCCAAATGATGCAGGAAATCCAGAAAGGGACATTGATGCCTACCAATGCCATCAACGTATTAAACGCTGTGGCACAGGTTGCTGTCTGTACGCCGAACCAACCCATTTGCGCAACGAACACAACCAAACTGGTCAGAAGAGAGGAACCTCTATCCCCAAAAGCTTTTGTTGCGCACATGGCAGAAGGCAGTCCCAAATCCGTTGCCTGCATCCCTGTCAAAACCATAACGAAACTGCAAATAAAAAATCCGATAAATGCCGCCAAAACAATGTTGGATAATGTCATTGATGCGGAAAACATTCCACCCACCATCAGCATAGGAATACAGATCATAGTACCAATCCATAAAAAAGCGATGCTGACCCAACTTTGACGCTCCGCCTCAGAAACACGGCTCATGGCGCGACTTTCCATTTTTGAGCTTTTTTTTACTTCCTGATCCATATACATACCTCCTTTTTTCGATCTCGGTTAACCTTATCCACATTGTAGTTCCTGGAAAGTCATTTGTATTCGTCCCAAAAGCTGAAATAAAACGTGAAACTTTGTCTTTTCAGCTAAATATGAAAGAAAAACAAAAAAGCATGAATTTTCTTTTCAAAGAAAATTCATGCTTGAAAAGCCTTATCTATATAATTCCAACTTTCAGTCAAATATCTATGTCAGCCTTTTCAACGCAGCCGCCAGATACAGATAATATGCCCCTGGCATCATATCCATATCATATCCTAATCTCTGCTTAATCTTATTTAAACGGTATTTTACCGTACTATCGTGCAGATATAACAATCCAGCGGTAGCAGAAATACTACGATTGGCGTCCAATAAATATACAGAAAGGGTATTTATCATATCCTTTTCATCCTTTTGTCCTGCCAAAGCAAAAAGGCTTTGCTGATAGCGTTCTATCGCATTTTCTCCTTTTTCAATGATTCGCAGACATTCTAAAGCAAATTCCAGTTCTCTTTCCGTAAATACTTTTTTCGCTGGATACAGCTTACAAATGGTTTCAAAACTATCCTCAATCATGCGGTAAGCATTTCTGACATCCTTTGTGGAATCCATTCCGCCGCACCATATAAGAATTTCATCAAGCTCTCCATACTGTTCCATAAACGTTTCCGCCAAAGGTGTTTCCATCTCAGGAAAGGGCGCGTCATCCATAAAAGCCACCACGCCGTTATCAAATGTATCCACTAAAACATTTTTTCCATTTTCCTTTAAAAACAATTGGATTTTCCTCTTTTGCTGCTCCAAGACAGCCGCAAGATCTTCCTGTCTTTCTGCTGATTTTCCCCGAGATTTCAACACCCACATGACGCGAATCTTCTTCAGGTCAATAAAATATTTCTTGGCAATACGATTCATTACCAAAGGCTGATCATTGATGATAGCCCGCACCAATTCATCTTCCGTTTCAGTCTCAAAATCATACTTCCAGATGCTGCTGAACATTTGTATCACTTCTATGGCCTGCTGGAAACTAAATTCATTCAGAAGTATCCCTTCATCCAGCGCCATTAACTGAAGGCTTTTTTGATATTGTGTATCAAATTTTTGCTGGAATAGACGAAAGGCATGGTCTTTTTCTTCTGACTGGAAAAAAGAACATTCTCGTTTTGGCTCATGACTTTTTCTGTATTGCATCATGCTGTCAAATATTTTTTTGGAGCCAATGGGCCAACTAGCATAGCCGTTTTCTGTGCCGTCATGGCTTAACAGCAAAAAGGAACATCGCAGTCTGTCACTCAAAAGCCGGAGCACACTTTCAATATTACGCTGACGCTCCCGCATTTTTGCAATCTGCTCTAAAATATTTTTCACATAATAAGTCTCTTTCTGCTGATCTGAAAAAATCAGCTGTAAAACTTCTGTAATCACTTCGCTGTATCTTAAGTAATACGCTTTTTCCGGCATTACAATCAGCGGAAAATCCAATTCATCCGCAGTTTCAATCAACGCGGGGTGGAGTTCCGGCAAAAAGCACCCAACATAATATAAAACAACCCCCGCTTCTCCAACCTCATGCAGTCGGCGCAATGCTTCACATTGATCTTCTATATTATCTTTTACTGAAATAAAACCAGTCAAAATCAGCTCATTTCCCAAAAAGTATTCTTCCGCCAAAGCATATCTTTTTGCATATTCCAATACAGAAACTGTCGTAACAAATTTGTTAAGCCCTTTATGCCCCGCCACAACCCTCGCTTCTCTCAAAGACGGCAGCTTTAAACAATCGGAAACCGTAATTGCCATAGTATCCCTCCTCTTCGCTAGTTTGCTCATATTCTACGGGTATTTTCAAATGTTGTCAAACATACAGCTTCGGCTTGCTTATATCTTCACATATCTGAATACTCTTGTCTACATAAAGAAAGACAGCAAAGCTTTTTCTTCCTGCTGTCCTACTTAAATGATCTATGTCATCTGTCCAAAGGTCATTTTTCAAGGGCAAAAAACGGGCAGTTTTTGCACCGAAAAACCCCCGTTTTTTTGTCCTCAAACCACAACATCTTGTGGTTTCACCCTCATTTCACGCCTGTCCACCACAACGTGTCATCAGTACCACCGATTCCACATGAACCGTTCTCGGGAACATATCCATCAATCTGGCCCGCTTCACCACATACCCTGCCGCCTGGAACACCTGCAAATCCCTAGCCAGGGATGTGGGCTTGCAGGAAACATACACGATCTCCGGCGCGCCAAAATCAATGATCTTATCCACCGCTTTGGGGTGGATGCCCTCCCGGGGAGGGTCCACGATGATTACATCCGGCTTTTCTGTCAGTTCATCTACCATTTTCAGCACGTCTCCCGCCAGGAAGGTACAGTTGGTCAGGCCATTTCTGGCGGCGTTTTCATTGGCCGCCACCACGGCTTCTTCCACCAATTCAATGCCCATAACTTTTTTAGAGCCAGCTTTTGCCATGATCTGGCCGATGGTGCCTGTGCCGCAGTATAGGTCAAACACCGTCTTATTTTCCACATCTCCGGCAAACTCCCGGACAATGCTGTAAAGCTGCTCCGCCCCTTCCGTATTGGTCTGGAAAAAGGAATAGGCGGATACCTTGAATTCCAGATCGAAAAGTTTCTCCATAAAGAAATCCCGGCCATAAAGTACCGTCATTTCATCACTGCGCACCACATCCGCCACGCCGTCATTGACAGAATGGAGCACACCGCAGATTTCTCCCTGCAAAGGCAGTGCCAGAATCATATTTTTGAATTCCTCCAGAGAAAAAGGTACCTCCGAAGTAGTTACCAGATGCACCAGGATTTCCCCTGTTGCCTTTCCCTTTCTCACCACCAGATGGCGCAGAGAACCGTCGTGGCGCATACGGTGATAAAAGGCCACGTTCCTTTCCTGGAAAAACGCCAGTGCTCCCTGTACAATCGTTACAAAATCCGCATCCACAATATTGCAGTCTTTCAAGGTTACCACTTCATAATGGCTCATTTTCTTCCGCATGCCTAGGGCAAGAGGGCCGTCCTTTTCCTCATCCCCGAAGGAAAACTCGCATTTATTTCGGTATCCTTCCTCCATCGGAGAAGGGATAATGCCCTCCCATTGTTCCACATAGATACCAGCCTCTTCCAAAAGGCGTTTTACCTGTCTTTCCTTCATTTCCAGCTCCGCTTCCCTCTCCATGGTCTGGTAGGTGCAGCCGCCGCAGGACGCGTAATGGGAGCACATGCCTTCCGCTCTTTCCAGACAGGAGTGCTCCTCCACAGAAAGCAGGCGGGCCTCCACAGCGCCGCTCCTCTTTTTTAACACTTGTGCTTGCACCGTCTGGCCGGGCACAGCATTCTTTACCACAACTTTTTCTCCCTCTACGAAGCCATAGGCTTTATTGGGAAAACGCACGTCCTCTATTTTCACAGAAATGATCTCTTTTTTCTTCATAGGTTCCTCCAAAACAGCAGTAATTTTATTTGTATTCCCTTTCATTCTATGGTATACTGTTTCCGTATTATTTTCAAACCAAAAATTCTAAACAGGAGTGTATACCAGAATGTCTGAAAAACTTGAAGTCGGCAGTATTGTAGAAGGCAAAGTCCTTCGGATCAAACCCTTTGGCGCCATTGTTTCCATTGGTGAGCAGCAGGGCCTTGTACACATCTCTCAGGTGGCCAATTCCTTTGTACAGGATATCAATGACCATTTAAAAGTAGGAGATGTGGTCAAAGTAAAAGTCCTCTCTATTGATGAGGAAAACCACAAGATCGCCCTATCCATCAAGGAAGCTCTGCCCAAGCCGGAACGCCCTGCCAAAGGTGACAAGCCCTTCCGCCAGCATAAGCAGCCGCAGGAGCAGAAAACCAATCCCGCCGAGGAATATTTCAAGCCCCAGACCGTAAATCCCAACGCGGATTTCGAGGAAAAAATGCGGGAATGGATGAAGCAGTCCAACGAACGCCAGACCAGCCTGAACAAACGGGCCAACAAACGCTCCTACTGATACGCAGCGCATGACGGCATTGTACCACAGGAACGCCAAACCCGCAACAAAAACAGGCAAAAGGACAGGAGGAAAATAACATGGTAGGACTTTTATTCATCGTCGGCATCTATCTGTTTGCCCGCGGCGTATTCGCTCTGTTCGGACAGCCCATTTTCTATACCAAACGCTCTCTGGAGCCCGTAGACCCGGAACTTCTGCCTGCCTATCTGAAGGAAGAAGGCATCTGGAACATGGCCTCCGGATTCCTTTTTACAGCCAAGGCGATCCTGGAAAAAGCCTTTCCCGGAAACATGGTCATCTGGGTGGCTTTCGTGGTGCTTTTGCTGGTTTGTGTTTATTTTCTTGCCAAGTGCAACGAAAAGTATCTTAAAAAGTAACGATGTACGGGAGGATAAAGCATCCTCCCGTTTTTTTCAGGAGGAACCATCATGATCCAGATCCGACAAATCACCCAGAAAGACGACCCGGACCTTTTATCCGCGGCACAGTGGCTCTACGGCTGGTGGGGCCAGGCGGAGGGCTATACCTTGGCACAGGTAGAGGCTTATGTGCGCCACGCCGCCTGTACCCGCCGCATTCCCCAGCTGTTTCTGGTCTATGACGGCAGCCGGCCTGTGGGCACCTTCCAGCTGGCCATGTCCGATCTGGATACCCGCCCCGACCTGTACCCCTGGCTGCGGGACGTATATCTCCTGCCGGAATACCGGGGCAAAGGCATCCTAAAGGAAATCATGGCCGTGGTGCGCCGGCAGATGGAGGCGCTGGACTTAAAAGAGCTGTATCTTTTTACCCTCCATGAAGGGCTCTATGAAAAGTACGGCTGGGCCTTTGCGGAGCTTCTGCCCGCGGCGTATCTTCCCACGCCCGAGGACGGGCCCCAGCGGCTTTATCGTCTCAAAAGAACATAAAAAAACAGGCCGGAACTTTTCTGGGTGCTCTTCCCCATGAAAGAAACCGGTCTGTTTTTTATTTATATCTCAATATCCAATTCCACGGGGCAATGATCCGAACCCATGACCTCCGTATGGATCTTCGCGTCCTTCATTTTCTCTCCCAGTCTCTGGGAAACCACATAATAATCGATCCGCCATCCGGCGTTGTTCTTTCTAGCATTGAAGCGGTAGCTCCACCAGGAATAGACCCCTGTGGCGTCGGGATAGAAGTAGCGGAAGCTGTCCAAAAATCCCGCGTCCAGAAGCTCTGTGAACTTTCCACGCTCTTCGTCGGTGAATCCGGCGCTTCTGCGGTTAGTGGAGGGATTTTTCAGGTCGATCTCCTGATGGGCCACATTCAGGTCGCCGCAGACGATCACAGGCTTTTTGGCGTCCAGCTCCTTCAGATACTTCCGAAAGGCATCGTCCCACTCCATGCGGTAATCCAGTCTGGCGTTTTCCTGCTGGGAGTTGGGGGTATAGACCGTCACATGGTAAAAATCAGGAAATTCCAGCGTTATAACACGTCCCTCCCTGTCATGTTCCTCGATGCCCAAGCCATAGGAAACAGAAACCGGTTCCTCCTTTGTAAATACGGCTACGCCGGAATACCCTTTTTTCTCGGCATAGTTCCAATACTGATGGTAGCCCTCCGTTTCCAGCTGAATCTGGCCTTCCTGCAATTTTGTTTCCTGCAAAGAGAAAATATCCGCGTCCGTTTCCTTGAAATATTCCATAAAGCCCTTGCCTACCGCCGCCCGAAGGCCGTTCACGTTCCAAGAGATCATTTTCATATACATTCACCCTTTCATTCTTTTGTCACAGTATATCACAGCCTGTCCTCTTTGTCTTGTGTCTTTTGCCATAATCGGGTAAAATAATAGGCAGAAAACAACAAAGGAGTCTCTCTATGAACATACAGATTTATGGCGCGAATAAATGCTTCGATACCAAAAAAGCGGAGCGGTATTTTAAAGAACGGAACATCCCCTATCAATGGATCGACCTGCACCGCTACGGCATGAGCAAGGCTGTTTTTGAAAAAGCGAAGGCCTGCATAGATGCGGAGGATATGATCGACCGGAAGGCAAAGGCTTACAAAAGTCTGTACATGGACTATATCGACGAAAGAAAACGGGAAAGCACCCTTTTTGAGAACCCCGCCCTTTTCCGTACGCCTATCGTACGAAACGGAAACGCATTCACCTTGGGCTACTGCCCGGAAATCTGGAAAGAATGGACGTAAGAAAGGAAGTTTTTTTATGAAGATCGCCTTAGCGCAGTTAAATATGAAATTTGAGGACAAGACCTATGCCATGGAGCGCTGCCGGGAAATGACGGCTCAGGCCGCCGCCCAGGGAGCGGAAGTCATCGTTTTCCCGGAAATGACCTTAACGGGCTTTACCATGTCGCCGCAGGTCTACGGCGAAACAAAGGAGAACAGCCCCTCTCTGGAGTTCTTCCGGGAGGAAGCCAGAAAGTATGCTATGGCTATTGTCTGCGGCATCATTTTCCTGGAAGACGGCAAAGCCACCAATCACAGTGTCATCCTCAGCGAAACCGGGGAGGTCCTGGCGGACTATGCCAAAATCCATCCCTTCTCCTACGGCGCCGAAGCCAGGTATTATACCGGCGGCACCCAGCTGGCCTCCTGCGTCATGCGGGGCGTACCCACCTCCCCCTTCGTCTGTTACGACCTGCGGTTCCCGGAGATCTTCCAGGCAGCCTCCAAAAAAAGTCTGCTCCTGACGGTCATTGCCAACTGGCCCATTGCCCGCATCAGCCACTGGCAGACACTGCTCCAGGCCAGAGCCTTGGAGAACCAGTGCTTTGTGGCAGGCGTCAACCGCAGCGGCAAAGACAAAACCCTGACCTACACCGGAGACAGTATGCTCATTTCCCCGGAAGGAGAGGTACTGGCGCATTTGACCGGTGAGGACGCTTTGCAGGTAGTGGAAATCGACCCGGCACAGGCAGAAGCCTACCGCAAAAAATTCCCTCTGAAAGCGGACCGAAAAGAAGACCTGTACTGCCGTTTCTTCCGGGAAACAAAATAAAAAAAACGAAAAAAACAGATGATTTTACGGCAGGAAACTCCTTCCCCAAAATCATCTGTTTTTTTATGCCATTTGTTCCAATGCCGCGTTGGCCGCGTTCTGTTCCGCTTCCTTCTTGCTTTTGCCGCTGCCTCTGCCCAATACCTTGCCTTCGTGGGTCACCTCCGCCACAAAGACCTTGTTATGGTCCGGGCCTTTTTCGTCCACGATCTGATAATGAAGAGGCACCTTGCTGATCTTCTGTATCTTCTCCTGCAAATGTGTCTTGCAGTCCAGGTTATGGAAATTTTTCTTTGTCTGGGCAATCTGCTCCTCCATAAAGCCCATGATGTACTTGGAGGCCGCTTCTACGCCGCCGTCGATACATACGGCGCCAATAATGGCCTCAAAAGCGTCTGCCAGGATGGAGTCCCTGTTCCGGCCGCCGGTGCTTTCCTCACCCTTGCCCAAAAACAGGTTCCGGCCTACGCCCAGCCTGCGGGACAGCTCCGCCAAAGAGCCTTCACAAACCACTGCCGCCCGCAGCTTCGTCAGCTCTCCCTCCGGCATTTGCGGGAACGTGCGGTACATATACTCGCTGACTACCATGTCCAGCACAGCGTCTCCCAGAAATTCCAGACGCTCATTATTCTCATGGCTGCCTTTTTTTGTCTCGTTGGCATAGGAGCTGTGGGTCAGCGCCAACAGAATCAGGTTTTTATCCGTAAAGTGATACCCCAGTTTCTTCTCAAATTCTTCTAAATTCAGGTAATTCATGTCAATTCTCCATTGCTTTCTCGATATACGCTACAATATCTCCCACAGAAGTGATCTTTTCCGCCTCATCGTTATCAAATTCCATATCAAACTCTTCCTCCAAAGCGGAAATGATCTGGAACAGATCCAAAGAGTCCGCGTCCAGATCCGCAAAGGTAGTATCCAAAGCAATACTGTCCGCCGGTACTCCCAGCTGCTCCGCAATAATTCTTAAAACGGCCGCTTCTTCCATACTCAAGACTCCTTTCTGCATTTTTTATATTCTCCCGCCGCAAACGGAATATTTACAGTTTATCCTTGATCTTGCCCACAATATCAGCTTCTTTGAACAGCACGCACTGTTTTACGGCGTTTTTAAAGGCTTTGGCGTTGGAACTGCCATGGGCCTTGACCACCAGGGCATTCAAACCGATAAAAGGCGCGCCGCCTACCTCGTCGGCGTCAAAGCTCTTCTTCACATTTTGAAATGGTTTGATCAGCATTGCTGCCGGGAGCTTATAGAATCCCTTGGTGATCTCCTCTTTAATGATGCCCACCAGAGCTTTGCTGAGACCCTCCGCGAACTTCAAAATGGTATTGCCCACAAAGCCGTCGCAGACCACAACGTCTGCCTCGCCGAAGGGGATATTTCTCGGCTCAATATTCCCGATAAAATTCAAATCGGAGCCTTCCAGAAGCTCATAGGCCTCCTTTGTGAGGCTGTCGCCCTTTTCCTTCTCCGCACCGATATTTACCAGAGCCACCGTAGGATTTTTCTTTCCAAAGACATTTTCCACATAAACGGAACCCATCTTCGCGAACTGTTCCAGATATTTTGCCTTGCAGTCCACATTGGCGCCGCTGTCCACCAAAAAGGTATAGCCTTTTCCCGTAGGCAGGCAGGTGCCCAGTACGGGGCGCTCTACCCCATGAATCCGGCCAACGATCAGCAGGGAACCTGTCAGCAGCGCACCGGTGCTGCCGGCGGAAACAAATGCGTCCGCCTCGCCTTTTTTCACCAGCTGCATCCCTACTACCATAGAGGAATCTTTTTTCCGCCGAATGGCCATGGTCGGCGATTCATCGGTGGAGATCACCTCTGTGGCCGGCACGATCTCTATTTTATCCTTGTGGTAGGTATACTTTGCCAGCTCTTTTTCCACTGCGTCAGCCAATCCCACCAGTTTTATTTTCACATTGCCCAGTTCCTTCACAGCGTCTACGGCGCCCTTTACCGTTTCCACAGGGGCCAGATCCCCGCCCATGGCGTCTAAGGCAACAATGATTTCTTTTTCCATCTTCCGTCACCGAAGTCCTTTCTAATCTTTCTTTTCTTTCTCGCAATTTTAAGTATATACAATTCTTGGAGAAATTACAATCCCGTTGCATGAACTGCAGCATATTTTATCGCGTTGCATTACATGGAAAAATATGGTACATTGAAATAAAAAACAAAGGGGGAATATGATGTATCAGATCCGCAATCTATTGGAAAACGACGATATCCGTATTTTGGAACAGCTGGGGCCTTTTACTGTTTATGAATATCAAAGGGATTTAAGCGTAAACGCCGCCAGCGCCCAGGCCGCTTATTTCGCGCAGGCCATGAATGTGCGCCGCCGCCAGATTCTCTGTGACCTGAAAAAAGGCAATGTTACCGTACAGGCGGGAGCCATGCAGTGGACTGTCGGCAATGTCAACGCCACCACCGGCATCAAAGGCGTTGGTGATCTTTTCGGGAAAGCCATCCGCGGCAAGGTGACAGGAGAATCCGCCATCAAACCGGAATATACCGGCGACGGCACTCTGGTTCTGGAGCCCACCTACAAATACATCCTTTTGGAGGATCTTTCCAGCTGGAACGGTTCTATTGTTCTGGAGGACGGGTTGTTCCTGGCCTGCGAATCCACATTGAAGCACAAGGCCATCATGCGTTCCAATTTGTCCTCCGCCGTAGCGGGCAACGAGGGCCTGTTCAATCTGGGCCTCAGCGGGAACGGCATTGTCTGCTTGGAATGTCCCTGCCCCAGAGAGGAGCTTGTGGAAATCGTGCTGGAAAATGATGTGCTGAAAATTGACGGCAATATGGCCATTGCATGGAGCAGTTCTCTGGAATTCACTGTGGAACGTTCCGGCAAAACACTGATCGGTTCCGCCGCTTCCGGGGAAGGTCTGGTCAACGTATACCGCGGCACAGGAAAAGTGCTCTTGGCGCCTGTTTTAGGCTGAGAATACCAATAACATCCTTTGATTCCCGGAAAAATATCTCTTTTCATATAATAAATATCTTCATGAAATTTTTGTGGCTGGAAGGCTTTATCCCAGAAAGATTCCAGCCTTTTTTATAGACGCTGTCCTATATCCGTATTGGTGAACGAAAAAATACATATATCAGATAATGGATATGCAGAAATGGATTTGACACTGACATATAAACTCTACCATGACAGCCTGAATCCTTTTGGTATTTTTTGCGTCTATACAAATATAGACACAAATTTATAGGAGGGAATATATATGAAGAAAAACAATATGATTAGTATCTTGTTGTATCTGCTTGGTATCATTCTTTTCCTCATCTCTAATTATTCCGTAGTCAGTGGCAGTCCAATACATTTAGATTATTTTCACCGAGTGGTTCTTTGTGGTGCGGCAGTTTGTTTCATCGGAACAGCTCCATTCATTTATAAGTCTAAAACAAGAGTTGGAATGGGTATTAAATTTGTAGTTGCAGCTGCATTGATTTGGTGTATTTTAGCATTTGGTGGGTTTGTTCATAACAGTATGGCATAAATAACGGCAGGCAAGCAACTTCCCATTTGGTGAACCAAATTTCTTATACTGACTGTAGAGGCAAGGCTGCAATACACCTTGCTTTTTTTATCAATAGGTATTCACAAAAAACGAATAAAAAGGACGGTTATATGCACAATACTTATCTCGCGCAGAGATTTTTAATAAAGAAGTATTTTCTGCACGCAAAAAGGCAGCATTTCTGCTGCCTTTGAAAGCCATCAAATTAGTCAACTTTGATGATTGTTTTTTTGTTGTAAGCGCCGCAAGCCTTGCATACCTGATGAGGAACCATCAGTTCGCCGCATTTGCTGCATTTTACCAGGCTGGGTGTTGCGATCTGCCAGCTCTGTGCTTTTCTTTTATCTCTTTTGGATTTTGATACTCGACCCTTAGGTACAGCCATTTCTACACCTCCTCATCAACATTGAAAAGAGCCCTCAAACTTTCAAATCTCGGATCTATTTCTGTGGTGTCGCATCCGCAGTCACCTTCGTTCAGATCCTTGCCGCAGACAGGACAGAGTCCCTTACAGTCTTCCCTGCAGATGACCTTCATGGGAAGAACCTCCAGGATGCCTCTTTTGACATAGTCCGCAAGATCGATCTGATCTCCCGAAAAAGTTTCTGTCTCTTCGTTATCTCTGCCTGTATGGGAAAAACGCTCCTCAATATTGAAGCAAATCTCTATAGCGACCGGCGCAAGGCAACGGTCACACAAACGGCTGACCTTTGTTTCGCCCTTTGCCTCCAAAACGAAGATTTCCTCCTCGTTTCTGAGAGTTCCTTCTATTCTTACAGGCTCCATAAAACCCACAACATCGGGATATGACGAAAGATCTTCGATCTGCTCAGTCATACGCACCTCCATGGACGCGCCATTTTTTCCGTATAATTGAGCCATTTCCAAAACCATATCATCACCCCATAGTCGTACCTAAAATATTATACAGAAAGGAATCTTATTTGTCAAGCAATTCCTTTGTATCTCTTGCAATAACCAATTCTTCGTTGGTAGGGATTACCAGAACGCGAACTCTGGAATCGGGAGCGGAAATCTCAACTGCTTTGCCTCTGAGAGAATTGTTGTAAGAATCAATGTGAACGCCCAGGAAGCCCAGGTAATCACAAATCAGTCTTCTTGTGGAAGCGGAGTTTTCACCCAGACCTGCTGTAAATACGATGCAGTCTACGCCGTTCATAGCAGCAGCGTAAGCGCCGATTCTCTTTGCTACCTTGTAAGCGAATACATCCAGAGCCATACCTGCTCTTTCGTTGCCGTGTTCGCTTGCTTCCTCGATATCACGGAAGTCGCTGGATACACCGGAGATACCCAGAACGCCGGAATGCTTGTTCAGGATGTCATCCATCTGCTGAGGTGTCAGGTTTTCTTTTTCCATCAGGAATGTGATAACAGCTGCGTCAACGTCACCAGCTCTGGTACCCATTACCAGACCTTCCAGAGGTGTGAAGCCCATAGTTGTGTCAATGGATTTACCGTTTCTTACTGCACATACGGAACCGCCGTTGCCCAGGTGGCAAGTGATGGTCTTTGTTTCTTCGTAAGGTCTGCCCAGCATTTTTGCTGCTTCTTCGGATACGAATCTGTGGCTTGTGCCGTGGAAGCCGTATCTTCTGATTTTGTATTTTTCATAGTATTCGTAAGGGATTGCATACAGATATGCTCTTTCGGGCATGGTCTGGTGGAATGCTGTGTCGAATACAGCTACCTGAGGCACACCGGGCATGATCTTTTCGCAGGCATGGATACCGATCAGGTTAGCGGGGTTGTGCAGAGGCGCCAGTTCGCAGCATTTTTCGATCGCTTCGATAACTTCGGGTGTAATGATTACGGAGTTTGCGAAGTATTCGCCGCCGTGTACTACACGGTGACCAACGGCATTGATTTCCTTCATGGATTTTACTACGCCGTACTCAGGATTTGTCAGAGCGTCCAGTACCATTTTTACAGCTACGCTGTGGTCTTCCATGTAATCGTTGAAGATCACGTCGTCCTTGCCAACAGGCTGATGTTTCAGTCTGGAGCCTTCGATACCGATTCTTTCGCACAGACCTTTTGCCAGTACGCCTTCTGTTTCCATGTCGATCAGCTGATACTTCAGGGAAGAGCTGCCGCAGTTCAATACAAGAATTTTCATGTTGTTCTCTCCTTATTTTTACGTTTGATTAAGTGACCTTTTTCCTTGGTTTCTTATTTCGCCATTACCTGTGCCTGTACGGATGTCAGAGCAACTACTGCAACGATGTCGTTTGCGGAGCAGCCTCTGGACAGGTCGTTTACGGGTTTCGCGATACCCTGCAGGATAGGACCGAAGGCTTCTGCCTGACCGAATCTCTGTACCAGCTTGTAGCCGATGTTGCCTGCGTCGATGTCAGGGAATACCAGTACGTTTGCCTTGCCTGCAACAGTGCTGTTAGGCGCTTTCAGTTCGCCGACTTCTTTTACGATAGCAGCGTCCAGCTGGATTTCGCCGTCCAGTTTTACGTTGGGGAATTTTTCCTTCGCGATCTTCACAGCGTCTACTACCTTTGTAACGTCTGCGTGCTTAGCGGAACCCATAGTGGAGTGGCTCAGCATTGCAACTCTGGGCTCTTTGCCGATGAACGCTTCATAGGATTTCGCGGAATCGCCTGCGATGCAAGCCAGTTCTGCGGGGTTAGGGTTCTGGTTCAGCGCGCAGTCAGCGAACAGCAGGATACCGTCATCGCCATACTGGGGTGTGTTTGTTACCATGATGAAGAAAGAGGATACCAGCTCTGTGCCGGGCGCTGTTTTCAGGATCTGCAGCGCGGGACGCAGTGTGTCAGCTGTGGAGTGGATAGCGCCGGAAACCATGCCGTCCGCGATATCCATTTTTACCAGCATAACGCCCATGAACAGGGGATCGTCCAGCAGCAGCTTTCTTGCTTCTTCCAGTGTCATGCCTTTGCTCTTTCTTGCTTCTGCCAGAGCGGCAACGATCTCATCCATTCTTTCGTAGTTTTCGGGATCTACGAAGATTGCTTTGGATACATCAAAGCTGCCGGCAGCTTCCATGATCTTTTCTTTGTTGCCGATCAGAACGATGTCTGCCAGCTCGTCTTTCAAACATTCCGCAGCAGCTTCCAGATTTCTCTTTTCATAAGATTCAGGCAATACGATTACCTTTTTGTCAGCTTTTGCTTTTGCTTTCATTTCAGATAAAAAATCCACGGTAAAGACCTCCATTTAAAAATATTGATTTTTCGGGTTACATTTGACGGAAGGACCTGCCCTCCGCACCACAGGAAATGGCTTTCCCTAAAAAATATATACTGTTTCCAAATCCGCCGGAAAA
>CALWKZ010000082.1 GCA_944381385.1 uncultured Anaerotignum sp.
GCAGGAAAATGAGGGACACGTTCCAGAGGGAGGTGGAATAAAATGGAAAGAAACGCCGGATTTCGGCGTTTCTTCGAGCAAATAATAAATAATATTAGAGATATTCCCGCAGCTTTTGTTTATCCAGCACGCGGATGCCGCCCCGGAAGGATTCCACGATCCCCTCCTGGGCGAAGTATTTGATCATGCGGGTGACGACTTCTCTGGCTGTCCCCATATACTTTGCCATCTGTTCCTGGGTCATGCGGATTTCGTTGGAGCCGGATTTGGCCATTTCGTCGGCCAGAAAAATAGCAAGGCGTTTATCCATGCCCATAAACAGGATCTGCTGCATGGTCCACATGACATCGGAGAACCGATCTGCCGCCATGTGGTAATTGTAGGCCTCCACATAGATATTTTCCTGGGCCAGCTTTCGCAGTACGGCGGCGCTGATGGAGAGCAGTTCCGTGTCCTCCTCCGCGTCTACGGATACGTCAAAGGTGATGGCATCCAGTACGCAGGCGGCGGAAAGAATACAGGTGTCCCCGGAATACAGCCGGTAAAGGGTGATCTCTCTGCCGTCCTCCGAGAGAAGATATGCCCGGATCTGGCCGGAAATGATGTAGAGCAGGCCGGCGCATTCCTCTGAACCGTCATGCAGGTGCGCGCCTTTCTGATAGGTGGAGATCATGGCGTTTTGCTGGAGCAGTGTCTGTTCCTCCGGCCGCAGATGAGGCCAGAAGGGAAAGGTTTTCAGACATTCGAGAATCCGTTGTTCCATTGTGTTCACCTCGTTTTATGATATAAGTAAAGTGTAGCAGTCCGGGAAGTCTTTTGCAAGAGAAATGCTTGCGGGGGATATGACAGGAAAAAAAGAAAAGCCCCTCGCGGGGGCTTTGTCTTTCTTCGATGTTTGATCGAATGGGGGAGGGGTATGTACTATGTCAAACCAAATATAGGTCAGTAAGCTTTGGGGTTGGGGAGCGTTTCCGCTCCCCTGCTTCATAAGAAAAATGAAAAAGTTATTTCATAAGAGAGTTTTCTTCTCATTATGGGAAGGGGTGCCTGAGACCGCTCGGGGAAACGGCCTCAGGCGGGAAGTAAAAGGGGGCGTCCTTTTGACTTCTCTTACAGTATAGCGGGGAAATGTGTCCATTTTGTGAATAGAAACTTAACAGATGCTTAAGAATAACCGTACAAAAGATTGCGATAAACACAAGGAATTTTAAGGTTTGTACCAGATCAACGCCTGCCGCTGCCACCCTTTTGCCGTCTCTGGCATGGGCCGGGCGGACAAAACATATATTGTTTCATAGAAAAAAGAAAGGAGAAAGACGGGATGGAAAACTGGTATTTTCCGGCGGCGGTTTTTCTGTCTGGCCTGGCGGCGGGCTTTGGGATCTTTCATTTTACAAGAACGCCCGGAAAAAAACAGGAGGCGAAGATCAAGATCTGGCTGTTATTTGCCGTGACGGAGGCGGAACGGCAGTTGGGCGGCGGCAAAGGTCATTTAAAACTGCGCCGGGTTTCTGACGGATTTGCAAAGCGGTTTCCCAAAGCGGCAAAGACTGTGACATTTGAGATATTTTTAAGATGGGTGGACGAGGCCCTGGTGGAAATGAAAAAGGTGCTGGAGCCGGAGACATGGTTGGAAAGGGAGGAGGGGACGCCGGACGAAATAGAGGAAAAAGAATGAGAGAGGGGCTTTCAGAAATAAACTGCATAATCAAAAGAAATATTCAAAAAAGCAGGGACGGTTTTCCAAAGGAAAAGCGTCCCTTTTCCATGGAACAAAAAAAAGACGGATGATTCCGGAAAATACTGAAATACTGACATTTACAGAGACAAGTCTTTTTGATATAATAAAAGAAAAAGGGGGATTTTGTTTATTCCTGCGGTGAATATTTTTCCTGACAGGAAAAACAAAAAATGAATATACCGCAGGAAGTTGAATATGGGGGTGTATCTATGGATACGTTGTATCAGTATTTGACGGTCATCATACAGTTTTCCAGTATCCTGCTGGAGTTTATCGGCGTGATCATCCTGCTGGAGGGCGCTATGCGAGCTCTGGTGAATTATATCAAAAAAGATCCTGACGCCAGACTGAAATTCTATCATGTTATGGCCATGGCGCTGGAGTTCAAGCTGGGCGGCGAGATCCTGCGTACCGTTGTGGTGCGGGATTTTTCCGAGATCGCATTGGTAGGATGCATCATTGTACTGCGGGCGGCGCTGTCTTTCCTGATCCAGTGGTCCATCAAGACAGAGCGGACGGAGGAACGGCAGAAAAAAGAAAGAGAAGAGATATGGTAGGATGCCATTCCGAAAATAAGATATAGAAAAAGGAACGGATCGTTTGGGCGAACTTAGAAAATAAAAGCGCTGGAACCCTTGTGACAAAAAGGATTCCAGCGCTTATTTATTTTTTTTTTCGAAAGGGGAGGGAAGTTTTCCGCTCTTTTTAAAAATCAAACCCCTGCATTTCGTTTAGGTAGCCTTCGCCGATCAGTTCGTCATAGGTCAGGTACCGATGCAGTTTCTGTATTTCCTCCCGTTCTTCTTCTGTGCTTTCGGGAGAATACAGCTGATAATAATAGCTGAATACAGGGCAGGTCTCGTATATATCCAGCAGGAAATTGGTCTGGAGGCAGGCCGGTGCCCCAATGTAATCACACAAGAGGGCTTCCAGCAGGTAAGGGGAAACACGTTCTCCCTCGGCCCGGTACGTGTGACCGGTGTCATAATTGGCAAAGATCAGATAAGGCGTACAGAACATGGTGTACTTTTCCTCGTCTGTCCACTGGGCCGCTTTGTCGGCCTGGATGGTGCCGGTGGTAGTATAGGGCACGAAGTTATCTCCCAGCGTAGGCAGATGGTCGCCGTACCACAGCAGCACTGTAGGCTTTTCCCGCTGCATGATATATTCATAGAGCATTCCCAGGGCCGCGTCGGAATCGCTGACGCCCTTGCAGTAGTTCTGGAGAGTAATGACATCCTGCTCCGACAGATTATCTCCGCTGACCTTGATATCCCAGTCCTCGGGATCGAATTTATCTGTGTACAGGCTGTGGTTCTCCATGGTGATGGCTGTCAGGTACAGACCTGTCTCATGGGGCTGTTCCAGCTGGTAGATGATCTCCTCGGCAATGGTTTCGTCTGTGATATAAGGGCCGCTGTTCCAGTGCAGCTCTGCGTGCATATCGTTTTCCCCCAGGAAATCGTCAAAGCCCATGAGGGGATAGGTACGGTTCCGTTCGTAGAAGGTTTCCTGGTAGGTGTGGATGCCCAGGGTATCATAGCCCAGGCTCTTGAACATCTGTGCATAGGCAAAGGTTTTGTTTTTCAGGTACTGCTGATAGGGCATATTGCCGGAGGGCAGGGTGCTGGTGGACATACCGGAAAGAATTTCAAATTCCGGCCGGACAGTGCCGCCGCCGAAGGTGCAGGAGACCATTTCCCCGCTGGGATGCTCTGCCGCGATGGCCCGGTAGTTTTTCAGGGGGTCATCGGAGAAGGTGACGCCTTCCAGCTTCGTGGGGTCCCAAAAAGCCTCAGACAGCACGACGATAACGTCCGGATTCTGGAAATCCTCGCCGCCTGTTTCCGTAGGGACATACTGGGCGAACATTTCCTCTATGGTCTGCTGGCTGTAATCCTGGGGCCGCAGTGTGTCTACTGTGCCGCAGTTGAGGGCAAAGCCGCAGAGAAAGCCGTAAGTATCATAGATCATCTCCTGATCCATGCCCTCATGGATAGAGATGCCAAAAACAGGCTCATAGCTTTCCCGGATGGTGGTATTGTTCAAAAGGCCGAACAAAGCCAGGGCGCACACAGGTACGCCGATAAGCCGCTTCTTTCCCCATTGGGGCAGTCTGGGCCGGGCCAGATTCAGCGCCAGCCAATACAGCACAATAATCAAAATCAGTATGATAAAGGATACCGGAAAGGAAATGGAGCCTAAAAACTCCGTAAAGGAGCCGGCGTTCTGGGCCAGCGTCAGATCCCAGGGATAGAAATGATCCTGGAGAATGGCGCATTTAAAATGGTCGATCATGGGCAGCAGCGTAAATACAAAGGCTGTGATGCCCGCCGCCGTGGAAAATCGCCGGAAGAGAAAGACCCAGGCGAAATAAAACAGATAGATCAGGACAGCGCCAAACAGAAAGGCTCTTGGCTGGTGTGTCAGCAGCGTTCCCAGCTTATCCAAAGAGCCAAAGGAAATAAAATTGGCTGTGATAG
>CALWKZ010000083.1 GCA_944381385.1 uncultured Anaerotignum sp.
TCACATCCGTCCCGGCTACTTCCACAGTGGTAGGCGCTGCCGCCAAGGCCGGTACGGCAGGAAACACCGCCAGTACCATGGCCAAGGTCACTAAAAAACCTGTGAATCTTTTTCACATATTCATCCCCCTTGCTTCCCCATAAACTTTTATATATCAACAAGTCAATTCGCGTACAAATGTCTTTGCATGATTTTACCATAAAACACAGCGTCCCGCAATGGCTCGCTCTGTCTCCTTTCCATTTTCCTCCAAAAACAAAGACAGCCGCCCCCTTTCGGGGATACCGGCTGTCCTGTTTGATCCAATATTTTTCGGGCCGCTTTAGGGGCATCTTCATAAGAAAATCGTTGTTTTCTTAAGGGGAGACTGCTTTTGCAGTCCGTTTTTATTCCTTTTCCTCTTCCTCCGGCTCCGGCGGCGGCAAAAGTGTGGCCGTAGTGGCGCCGATCCGGTGATTTTCCACCGTATGGACCTGTATTTTCAGCCGTTCCGTTTCCACGGCGAAGCTGCTGCCGTCGTCAGGGATACGGCCGATGATGCCGCAGATATAACCGCTGTAAGTCTCAAATTCCTCTACGGGCAGTTCGATTCCAAGGGCCTCCGCCACATCCTCCAGATCGGCGCTGCCCAGAATCTGCCACTGATCCGGCGCTATCTGCGAAATCGCCGCGGCCTCCTGCGCCTGGGTCTCCTCATAGAAGTCCCCCACCAAAAGCTGCATGATGTCCCGCAGGGTAATGATGCCGCTGAAACCGCCGTATTCGTCCAGCAGTACGGCGAAATATCTCCGGTCTGTTTTCATGTTTCGGAACAGCACGTCGGCCTTGACGTATTCCGGCACGAAATAAGGCTTATCCACGGCGTTGGCCATGACGCTTTCCCGGCTTTTATCCTCCAGACGGAAGTATTCCTTTGTATCCAGAACGCCGATGACATCGTCTCTGTCCTCCCCGCTGATGGGGTAATAGGTAAAGCGGCTGTTGCGGATGATTTCGTCCCATTTCTCCATATCGTCATCCAGTTCCAGCGTTTCCACATCCACACGATGGGTGCAAACTTCCTCCACCGCCGTATCGTCAAAGGCGAACACGTTCTGGATCATTTCCACTTCCTCGCCGTCGATGGTGCCTTTTTCGTTGCCCGCCTCCAGCATCATGCGGATCTCTTCCTCGGAAACTTCCTCCTCGTTGTCGTCGGGGTCAATGCCCATCAGACGCAGTACAATATTTGTGGAAACGGTCAGCAGCCATACCAGCGGCGCGAATACGATGGACACACTGCGCAGCAGACCGGAAAGGCCCAAGGCCAGAGATTCGGATTTCTTCATGGCCACACGCTTTGGCACCAGTTCCCCAAATACCAGGTTAAAGTAAGCCAAAATCACCGTAATCACCAGTACCGCCACAGAACGCAGCACGTTTTCCGGCACGCCGACACCGGCCGCCACCAGCGCCGCCACCACAGGCCCGGCGAAGTTTTCCGCCGCGAAGGCACTGGAGAGCATCCCGGCCAGCGTAATGGCTACCTGTATGGTGGCCAGGAAACGGGCGGGCTGTTCTGTCAGGGCCGCCAGACGTTTGGCCCGCTTGTCGCCCTCCGAAGCCATTTTTTTCAGTTTTGTCTCATTCATGGATATGACCGCGATCTCCGCGCTGGCGAATACCGCGTTCAAACCGATCAATACGATCTGTAATAGAAAAGGTCCCCAATTCATACTTCTTAATTCCTCCAATACTTATTCTTTCCTGATTTTATCAAAACAAACACAAAAAGGCACAACCCGTCCCCGCAAAAGCGCAGGGAAAGGCTATACCTCTAACCGTCCATTTCTTCAGGCATCAGATTTCGATATAAGTTGTTGGCGTCACTGTCGCTGTCCGCGTCCATGCCTTTTTTCACACTCCTCTCAAATTGGAATACATCATCTCATATTTGTCTCTTTCTGTCAATATTTTTCGGCGCACAAATATTGTTAAGATTCTATGACAGAAAAACAAAAAGCCGGGTCTTTCCTTCCGAAAAGCCCGGCTCCCAAACCATTTTTAAAGGGAATCCAGAAACGCCCGAATCTTGGCCATGCTTTGTTCCAGCTGTTCCATGCTGTAGGCGTAGGAAATGCGCACATGGCCCTCGCCGCTTTCCCCGAAGGCGTCCCCCGGCACCACGGCCACGCCGCCCTCCATCAGCAGGCGGTAGCAGAAGTCCTGGGAGGAAAG
The DNA here is from genome assembly GCA_944381385.1 of uncultured Anaerotignum sp. Taxonomy (GTDB): domain Bacteria; phylum Bacillota; class Clostridia; order Lachnospirales; family Anaerotignaceae; genus Anaerotignum. Next base: position 2,218 of record CALWKZ010000083.1, read on the forward strand.
GCCCGTAGACCGGATGGAAGGGAACACATAAAAGGCGCCTTCCGGCTCAAAGCAGTCCAGCCCCATTTCCCGCAGGGCGGAAACCAGATACGTCCTTCTTTGGTCATAGGCCGTCCGCATTTTGTCAATGTCACGATCACACAGCCCGTCATCCCGCAGGGCCTCCATGGCGCCGTACTGGCTGGCGGACGCCGCGCACATAATAACATAGGCATGGACCTTATTCATGGCTTTGATCAATTCCTTTGGCCCGGCGGCGTATCCCAGACGCCAGCCTGTCATGGAAAAGGCCTTGGAGAAGCCGTTGAGCACCACAGTCCGCTCCGCCATGCCCGCCAGAGAAGCGATGGAACAGTGATTTTTGCCGCCGTAGGTCAGTTCCGCGTACACCTCGTCGGAAATTACCAGAAGATCGTGTGCGCAGATGACCGGCACCAGCTTTTCCAGATCCTCTCTTTCCATGATGGCCCCGGTGGGGTTGTTGGGATAGGGCAGGATCAGCGCCTTTGTTTTCGGCGTGATGGCGCCCTCCAGTTCCTCCGCCGTCAGACGGAACCCGTTTTCCTCCTTTGTGGTCACCACCACAGGCACACCATGCTGCAAAGCGATGGTGGGCTTATAGGCCACATAGGAAGGCTCCACCACCAGCACCTCATCCCCCGGCTCCAGAATGGTACGCAGAGCCACGTCTATGGCCTCAGAAGCCCCAATGGTACAAAGGATCTGGTCTGTGTCATAATGCAGGTCAAATCTCCGCTCCAGATAATGGGCGATTTCCTCCCGCAGCTGGGAGATGCCCCAGTTGGAGGAATATTTCGTTTTCCCCTCCAGCAAAGACTCCGCCGCCGCCTTTCTGATACGCTCCGGCGTCATAAAATCCGGCTCCCCTACGCCCAGGGAGACCACATTGTCCATAGTAGCTACTACGTCAAAAAATTTCCGGATGCCGGAAGGCGGCATCTGGGCAACTTCCTTTGATACAAAATCTCTCATTTCTTTTCATCCTTCTCTCTCATTGGTACAACGGCGCGGTACAGCTCGTCGCTCTGGGGCTGTTCCAGAGGTTCCTCCTGTCCATTCCGCACCATAGTCTTTCCTTCTTTCGTGATCCTGCCGATGACGGCGGCCTCTATGCCCGCTTCTTCCAGCTTCCGTACCAGTGCTTCCCCGTCAAAGGCGGAAATAATCATGGTACCGCTGGAAATGAGCCGCAAGGGGTCGATGCACGCCTCCCGGCAGATAGCCTTTGTTTCCTCCAATATAGGGATCTGGTCCGCAAACACCGCAACGCCCTTTTCCGAACATTCCGCCACTTCCCAGACAGCGCCCAAAATGCCGCCCTCCGTAGCGTCGTGCATGGCTGTGGCTCCGTGGTCCATGGCAATGCGGGACTCTTTTCCCACCGACAGGAACCCTCGCAGACCTCCGGCCTTTTCCACAGTTTCCCGGGGCAGGCGCCGCAACAAAGCCTCCTCCTGCTCCTGGGCGATGATAGCCGTGCCTTCCAAGCCGGCCCATTTGGTCATGATGACATCCTGTCCCTCCTGGGCGCCGCCGGTGCAGACCATCTTCCGGTCTCTCGTCTTGCCGATGACTGTGGCGGAGATGACCGGCTTCACCACGGCATCCGTCACTTCCGTATGTCCGCCCAATACCTCGATGCCCAGCTCCGCGGCGGCTGTCAAAACGCCCTGCATTAGGCTTTCCAGCATTGCCTCGTCACTGCCCGCCGGCAGCAGCACCGTCATCAAAATGCCCACCGGCTCCGCGCCGGCGGAAAATACATCATTGCAGTTGATATGGACCGCCAGATACCCGGCGTCCTTGGTGGCTCCCGTAATAGGGTCTGTGGAAAAGACACACAGCTCCTCCGCCGGGTCCATGGCGGAACAGTCCTCTCCCGTTTTGGGACGCACCACAATATCCTCTCTGTGTACCTTTGTATGGGTCACAGGGTAAAGCACCATTTTCTCCAATATCTGGGGCGGTATTTTTCCGATCTCAAACATTTACCTCTTCCTTCCTCACAAAACAGCGGCAAAGCCTCTTCCTTGCCCATGGCACCATTCTACCACACTCCGCTTTCCAGGAACAGGCTTTTTTCTGCCCGCCATAAAAATAAGGCCGCCGGATCAGGGAGGTGCCTTCATAAAAAATAGAATCTCCGAAATCCTTACGATACAAAGGACTTCAGAGATTCTATATAAATGGAACTATTTTCTTAAGGGGTTTTCCTTAGCCCCTGCAAATATCACTGTATGCCAAATCCGCCCTGGCCCGCCGCAGAGGTCTGGGCCGTTTCTTCTGTCTTTTCCTCCGGCTTTTTGGTGCCCACAGTCACCTCATCCGCCGTAGAGCGATAGGAGGAGCTGCTGAACCATTCATTACTGATCTGCTTACCGTTTTCATAAACGATCTTATATACGCTGACCTTGCAGCCTTCTTTCCCCCAGGAAGTCACTTCCCGCTCGCCTTCGGGCATATTGGGGTCTTCCGTTACGATTTCCGCCGGCTTGGCGATGGTGGATTCATATACGGTCTGGAACTCTACTTTTCTGCTGGAAGAATGTTCCTCATGGCCGTAAATATTCATTACCAGATTGCCGCCGCTGGCATAAGCCTCGATCAGGATAGGGTATTCCGTATTGTTCCGGAATTTCAGATCTTTATAGGTACCCGCCACAGCCGCGTCTCTGCCCAAAGGCACATAGCCAACGGTCATGGAATGGGGATGACGCTCTACAATCTCCAGTTCCGCCATGATAGCCGCGTTGTACAGTGTTGTCGTTACCTGACATACGCCGCCGGCAATGCCGCTTTCCACCTTGCCGTTATTATAGACCGCCGCATCCCGGTAGCCGCCGGCATAGGTCTGGGGACCCAGCTCCACGTTGGCGGAGAACACATCTCCCGGCGCCAGCACAGTGCCGTTGATATAATTACAGCCTACGGCCAGATTGGTATTTCTGTTTTTATCACTCATGGTATAGGTGGTCTTGTAGGTACCGATCAGGTCTGTTACATGGCTGTTGTCCTCTGCCGTGATCTTGGGTTCTTCCACCTCCGCCACGATCTTTGCCTCGCCGCTGACCTTAGTTTCCAGCACCGCCGCCACATTGGCCTTCGTTTCTTCCTGGTTCATAACGCGGCCCACTTTTTCCTCTGTCACCACAAATTTCCCGTTGGAACGGCTGACGGTACTGTCCTCCGCGTGACGGTCAAATTCCTCAGCCACTTTTTCCAGTGCTGTCTGCATGGCTTCGTCCTCATAGGTAAATTCCACCTCGATGTCCATACCGTCCTTCAGCAAAGTATTCCCAACGGCATACCGTTCCTTATCGGTGCCTTCCCGGCCGGTCTGGTAGGCCGTCTCCACAGCCTTTTCCAGCTGGTAGCCAGCGCCCAGCTCCCGGAAGGTCATCTCCCATTTATCCTCCTCAAAGGAAAGGGTCACCTTCTGAGTGTCTACCGCGTCTGTATACTGCTGCTGCAATGCCGCCACAGCCTCCTCCTGGCTCATACCGGCCACGTCCACGCCGCCGATGGTAATGCCCTGGTAGATCCCTTCCGCAGACAAAAGTTCTTTAATTTGATGGCGGTGATACATATAATATGCAGATACGCAGCCACCGACCAAAATCACAGCGATCAATACGCCGATTATGGCCTTATTATGGGTCTGCTTTCCTTTCTGTTCCGCCGATTTTTTCTTTTCTTCCATTTTCTTACCCCGATCTTTCTTTTTTTCCAGTCCTGTCACCCCTTGTATTTTGACAGAAAAAGGCTCCGTCTGACAGGAAACTGCTTTTTACCAAGTAAATCAACACTCTCTTTATCATAACGAAGCCTAAAGCAAAAAACAATATCAAAAAAAATAAATTTCCTTACATTTCTATTACATTTCACAAAAGAAATAGAACCTTTTCGGCATTTTTTATTTTCCTCTTTTCTTTCTGGCCTGTGCCAGCTTTTGAGAGGTGGAAAGGCCCTCTTTTTTCTCCTCCGGCTCCTTAGCCGGCTCCGGCTTTGTTTCCGGCGCTTTCTCCGCTTTTTCCGCCGCCTTTGCCTTGTTTTTCGGATTCCCCTTCTTTCCGCCAATCTTCGGTAAGGAAAGCGCAGCCGCCGCCCGTTCCAGCCTTGCCGTCAAGAGGGTAAAGCGGTGCAGGGCAATATCCAGCAAAAACAGCAGCATGGCCAAAACCAAAAGGATCTTTTGCAGGTCATGCTCCGCCATGGTACGAGGGATCTGTCCCTCAAAGACCTCCGCGCCGGAGGTCAGCACCCGGCCACCGGTCCGCTGGGCCGCCTGCCGCAGCAGCTCTGTGCCGCCGATGCCTTTGGTCAGATCATACTCCGCTCCATAGGAAATGAAAAATCCCGTATTGGCGTATTCCCAGGAGCCGTCCTCCTTTTCCTTGCCTACAGCTGCCACATAGGCGCCTTCCGCCGCCGTATCCAGCCATCCTTCATATACGCCGGGGGAAACCATGGAAAAGACCGTCTCTTGTTCCTGGCCGTTTCCGTCTACCACAGAAGCCGTCACCTGCTTTATGCCTTCTTCATAAGGCATTTCCAGCCGCAGACGGGTACGGGATTGCTCTGCCGCCGCCGTTATCTTCAGGCTATCGTCCATAGGACTTTTCATGATCCAGGAAACCGCATTGCGCAGGATCTCCGCTCCCTCCGGCTGACTCAGCCAGGCCGCCGTCCATTGCCCCGACGCATCCGGCGTCCAGACAGCCGTCCTGCCCAGACCGTACTGCCATGCCGCCAGTATCGGCTCCTGGGTATCACTGACGAGCACCTGATCGGCCCGGCTTTTGGCTGTGGTTCCCACATAGCCTTCCAGCTGCGGCACGCTTTCTATGCCGTCCAGAATAACAGAGGCATCTTTCTGCTCGGGATAAAAACTGCGGTTGTTCAAAAATTCCTTGCCCGCCAGAATGGTCTCCTTGGCGAAGATCTCCGGCAGGTCGGAAAACACATCTGTATAATAATACCGTCCGCCGCCGTCCGCCGCCGTCCGCCGCCAGCCGCTCCAGCAGCTTCTGGTCCGCGTCCTCGCCTACGGCCACAGTAGAAAGGGTCACACCCTTTGCCCGCATCTCCTGAAGCAGACCATCATAGCCGGACTGTTCCGCCTGGCCGTCTGTCAGCAGCAGGATATGCTTCTGCTTGGTATTTTCCACGGCAATGGCCTCATAAGCCATCCGTAGCGCAGGCAGGATGGAGGTGCCGCCGTCCGCCTGTATCCTGGCCACGGCATTGGAAATGTTTTCCACGTTGGCCGTTACCTCCTGAGGCTCCGCCACCCATCTGGCTTCGGAGTCAAAGGCGATGACGCCCACCTTGTCCCCCTGCTGGAAATGGGAAAGACTGCGGATGACCGCTTCCTTGGCCATGTCAATGCGGCTGACGCCGTAAGTAGTGCTGACCATACTGCCGGAACGGTCAATGACCATAATCATAGTCAGATCCGGCTCCTGGCCCTCTGTTTTCAAATCCATATCCACCGGCAGGATCTCCTCCAGGGTCGTCCCCTGATAGCCGCCCAGGGCGAAGGCGTTCTCACCGCCGCTGACCAGAAGGCCGCCGCCCAGCGTACGCACATAGCTTTCCGCCGCTTCGGCCCATCCCTCCGGCAGCATATCCAAAGACACATCTGCCAAGATCACGCCGTCATAACGGGAAAGGGCCTCCGCCGTCGCCGGCGCGCCGGCAGGTCTGATCCGCTCCACGGAAACCATACTGCTTTCCAGCAGTGCCGGCCACTGGCTCTCTTCTTCCTCTATGACCAGTATCCTGGGCACATCCTCAATATAGGTATAATTATAGACCCGATTGTTCTGGGTCAACGTATCCTCCGCCGCTTCGATCTCCGCCCAATAGGTCACGGCGCCGCCTTCTTCAGTAATATCAGAAAATACCAGGCGGCTTTCTCCCTGACGCACGGCCACCTCTTTTTCGGCGATCATGCTGTTTTCCTTATACAACCGCACCACCGCCTGAGTATCCACGGTAGAATAGAGCCGCAGGCCGATTTCATATCGTGTATCCCTGCGGATGACCTGATCCAGCTCCATTTCCGTCAGCTGCACCTCCGGCCTCTCCTCCACCGTCAGCAAATATACATCCAGCACCGCCCCCTGCTGTGCCAGAATATCCGCCCGCTGGAGCAGGTCTCCGGAGGTCTCCTTGCCGTCGGAAAGCAGTACTACCCGTTTGGCGGCCCGTTCCGGCATCAGTGAATATGCCAGACCCGCTGCCGCCGCCAGATCGCTGCCGCCTTCCTCCACAGCGGAGAGCAGCCCCGCCGAAAGATCCGTTTCCTCCGAAGGCAGCTGTTCCACCGCCGCCGTCGCGCCAAAAGATAGGAGTCCCACCATTTCTCCGGCAGGACGGTTCTCCTGGGCCAGCTGCAAAAAATCCTGGGCCTGCTCCAGACTGTCCCGCACACTGGCGGAACGGTCCACGGCAAAGACCGTCACCGTATCCTTGGCGCTCCACACAGCCGCGGGACTTGCCATCGCCAAAATCAGCAGCAGGCAGACCACGGAACGCAGGCCTGTGTAAAGTCCCTTTTGAAACCGGGAGAGAACGCCGTTTTTTCTGATTTGAACATAAATCCATATCCCCGCCAGAGGCAGCAGAAGCAGCCACAAAGGGGAAGCAAACTCAATCCGCACGGCAATTCACCCGCCATTCTATCAATATCGCCGCCAGCACCAGCAACAGGACCAAACTGGTCAGGTCCCGGCTGCCCATGACGGCGTTTTTCCTCGTCTCCGTCTGCCCTTCCGCTTCCTGGCGGATACGCAGATCCGATTCCTCTGTCGTTACATTGACGCCAAAGGGCGTTTCCCGCACAACACCGGAGCTGTCCTCCTCACAAAGCCGATATATGCCGGCCTTCTGGGTCTGGGTCAATGTCTGCGCCGGGAAAGGCGGCGCGATCTGCACCCGTTCCTCCGACGGCGTAACGACCCAGGCTTTTTGGGTGGCAGGCTGCAAAGAAAGCGCCATGGCCTCTCCTGCCTTTCCCTGGCTCAAGGATTCCGCCGCGGGGAAATACCACTCCATCAGCCGGTACATCAGCACCGGGAACTCCATTTTCAGCGGAAGATCGCTGTCGTGGAGGTCAAAGCCAAAGACCACGGTCTTCCTGCCATCCGGCTGGCCGTATAAAGCCAGCGCCTTGCCGTCTCCCCATAAAAAGGGTGTGCCCCAGGCTGCCGAAAGACTTTTTCCTTCCCGCAGGGCAAAGGAGATATTTTCCGTATCCTGCCAGGGCGTCTGGCTGCCGCTGGTGACTGCGGAGGTGATGGGGACGCTTTCGCCTTCCGTCAGGCCGCTGACGCCGCCCTCCGGAGAAAATATCATGCAGTAGCCGTCCGAAGGCATCTGCTCCGGCAATATCCCATCAAACAGATACAGGCTGTAGCCGGAAAGGCCCTCCGCCTCCCGGGTCACATACAGCTCCACGCCGTCCATCAGGGAAAGGGCTTTTTCCAAGAACAGGTTGCCCTCGCTGACCAGCAGCACCCGCTGGGTACTGTCACCGCCTGCGCTGCCATAGACCACATCATCGGCGGGCAGAAGATCCGAAGGCGTCATCCTGGCCTCCAGTGCGCCGCTGCCTTCCGGCACATTCTGGAACACCACATCCGCCTGTCCTTCCGCTTCCAGCGTTACGGTCTTTGTATCATAAGCCGCGCCGTCCACAAAAAGGGTGATCTCCTTTTCCACTGGGCTACTGCCAAAATGGCGGGCATGGACCAATACGGAAAGGCCGGTTTCCCCCTTTGTGCTGGAAAGCAGCGTCAGCGCCGAATTTTCTCCGGGGCCGCCATAGGAGACCAGATTTGCCTCCAGGCCGGGCATATTGCCGCCATCATCCCCATAGATCAGGATTTCTCCGGCGATGGCCTCCTGCTCCGCCTGCAAAAGGGCCTCCGCCTGCTGCCAATCGACGGAAGTACCGCCTGCCGCCGACTGCTCCAGCACCCGCAGCACCGCGTCCTTTTTGCCGCCGCTGACTGCCGTTCTGGGCGCGTTGTCCAGCAGCACCAAAGAAAACACCGTCTGTCCCGGGGCCTCCTCCACCAGCCGCATCATATCGGCCTTAGCCGCGTCAAAGCGGGTGCCGTTGGCATCCTCCGCCTGCATACTCAAAGAACAGTCCAATGCCAGCACATAGCTTTGGGCCTCCACCATTCCCGCCATATGGGGAGAGGCCAGCGCCGCCGCCAACAATACCGCCGCCAGCAGCTGCAAAAACAGCAGCCGGTTCTTTTTCAGCTTCTGCCAGGGCTGGTGGGACTGGGTCTGCCGCAGCACCTTTTCCCAGAGATAAAGGCTGGGGATCTGGCGCTCCTTATATTTCTGCTTTAAAAGATACATCAGCAGGATGACCGGCACCGCCAAAAGGGCCGCCCATCCCAGGGGATACAAAAACCGCATTCTCCCCCTCCTTTTCTTTCGCTATTTCCTCATGCTCCAAAGGCACGCAGATATTCCGCCGCTTCCCGGCTGATGGTATAGCTGGCCGTAAAGCTCTCCTGCGGGATCACCACATCCAGATACTGGGTAATATCCCCCAAAATCGTCAGCGTAACGGTATCTTCGCCGTACAGGGTCATTTCCGCGATCTCATAATACCGATCCGTATCCTCTTCTCCCAGATGGATGGTGCCCTTCTGCTGAATGGAGAAATGTGCACTTTCTTCTGCTCCATCGGGGACCGCGTCTGTTTTTTCCCAGCCACCGGCGTCTATCTGCTTCCGGAAATCCTCCATATCCTCTACTTCCGTCCACTGACCGCCGGCACTTTCATAAAGTACCTTTAAGCTCTTTTTTTCGCCTTCTTCGTCGGGTTCAAAAATCAGCTCCGCCCAATTCACCTGGGACAGTTCTTCGGAAACTTTCGCCTGAGCGTCCCGCAAAGCGTCTCCCGCTTCTGCCGCCGCGTTCTTCAGTTCTTCCCGGACTTCCTGCTCCGTCTCCTGATCCAGCATGCCGCAGCCGCCCAATGCGAAAACTGCCGCCGTCAGCAAAATACAGATTTTTTTCTTCATCCTTCCTGCGCCTCCTATTTTTCCAATCCTGAAAAGTAATCCGAAACCAACGTCCGCATACCATAGGGCACCTGGCTATTTTCCAGGGACGCCATCGCCTCCTGGCGGTACTGCACGACCACCTGGTCATAGGGCAGGCTTTCTCCCGCTTCCCCCATAGTCCTATGCTGGGAGATCACCGTAGAGCCGTCCTCTGTATCCTGCCCGGTCAGCTGCATCTCCTGGCCTTCCATGCCCGCCGCCGTCCGGCTGTAGATTTCTTCCGTATTGCCTTCGCCAAAGCCACGGCCCTGGCCGCCGGCCCCCTGGCCCACACCGCCGTTGCCGCCGTTTTCGCCTTGTCCTGCGCCGCCGTCACCTTCGCCATTCTGGCCGCCGTCCACAGGCTGGTTTGTCTGAAGGATCGCGCCCTTTTGTGCCAGCGCCAGATTCATACGCTGTAGACCTGCCCGCAGCTGCGCGCCGGAAGCCATCTGGGCCGCTGCCGCCTGCTGCAGCGCTTCCAATGCCTCCGACGGGTCCAGACCTTCCTCCAGCGCCTTCTGCAAAGCCTCCAGCGCCTTCTGCAAAGCCTCCAGCGCCTCTTTCATCTCTTGGTCACTCATGTTTGCAGCAGCTTCCCTCACCTGGGCCGCCAGCTGTGCCAACTCCTGGGCAGACATCTGCGACAGCTGCTCCTGCAGCTGCTCTAAAGCCTGCTGCAGCTGCTGGCTATCCGCATTCTGAAGCGCTTCAGCCAAAGCCCGGGTACTCTCCTGTTGCTCCATGGTTTCCGCCAGCTCCCGCAGATCCTTGGCAACGCTTTCTTTCTCCAGTTTTTTCATTTCCTGCTGGGCCTGCTGTACCGCCTCCTTAGCGGTTTTTTCCGTTTTCGCCAGCTTTAATTCCTTTCGCAGGCTTTTGGTCAGCTCTTCCAATGCCGCCCGCTCCGCTTTTGTCATCTCTTCCTGCTCCAGACTCTTTTCCACCTGCTCGATCCTCTCCAGCTGTGCCTGGGCATATACCTTGGCCTGTTCCTCCCGCTGAATGGGCACAAAGCCTGCCGCCACTGTCAGTACCAGACTCAGCCCCAGCGCCGCCGCCGTTTTCCGGGACAGCCGAAAGGCATGGGCCTTGGCGAAATTTGTGGTTTTCGCCTTTTCCATGCCGTCCTCCACGGCCATTTTTTCCATCACGCTGTGCTCCTGTTTTTCCAGCAGCTCCAGCGTTGTAATCATCCGCTGGGCGCCGCCCAGGGCATCGGCTTCCTCCGCCGCATGGGCTATGGTCACCGGACGCAGCCAAAAAGCCAGGACAGCCGCCCCCACGGCTGCCGCTGCCCAAAGAGCGGCGCAGATCTGCCACAGGGCGTCGATCCGCACCCATTTGGACAGCAAAACAACAGCAAGACACAGAAGACTTGCCGCTGTTTCCAATCTGAAAAACCATTTCAAAAAACGTTCTGCCGCCATCTTCCGTTTCAGCGGCAGCAAAAGACGCTGAAAATCCTTCATCGTTTCACCCTTCTTTTTTCTCTTATCGGGTCAATCATCCGGGCGGAAAGAAGTACAAAGACAGCGGATATCACCAGGCACAAAACCATATGCGCCATCCATAAATGCTCCGCCATCCAGCGTACCGTATCTCCGTCTGAATAAGGCACCATACTCAGTAAGCTGCGCATCATACCGCTGCCCATCTGCATATCCATCATAGAAAAGAAAGCCGCGCCGGGATTGGGCAGCAGGATCAGTACACCACCCAAAAGAGAAATATCCCCTTGTCCGCTGCGGGACATGAACAGAGAATAAAACGCCAGCAGAATCAATGTGCCCACACAGAGCACCCCGATGATTAAATACATCAGCACGATGGAAATGACCGTTTTCTTAAAGATACAGGAAAAGAAAACGGAAACGGCGCTCAGTGCCACTGACATAAACAGTATGAACAGCAGCATCAACAGGATGCTTCCCAAAGAAATGCTGCCGAAATAAAAGGCCACACCAAAGACAGGCACCGTTGCCACGACCAATAACAGCACGTAAATCAAAGAGGACATCATTTTGCCCAATACAATGGACAAAGGCGTCATTTTCGTGACCAAAAGCAGATCCAACGTCTGCCGCTCTCTTTCGCCGCTGATGCTGCCCGCCGCAATGGCAGGCGTCGCCAGCATCACCAGACCCATCTGCATCCCCGCCAGCACCACATACAGCCAGATCATCGAGGCCGGATCATTGCTGTAAAAATAATTCTGATACATGGACACATAAACGTAAAAAGCCGCGCCTACGGAAGTGATGGCAAGAAAGATTATCAGGGCGCCATAGGTCTTCCAATTCCGCATGGTCGTAACCGCTTCCCTGCGCAGTACCGGATTCATCATACGCTCTCCCCTCCTGTCACCTGCATAAATACTTCCTCCAAATTTCCTTCTTTTTCTTTAAATGTCACCACAGGAACGCCGGCGTCGATGATCTGGCGCAGAATACCGGCCAGCATCTGATCGCTTCCGTCAAAATGGAACTCCAGATCCAGCGCATTTTCCACGATATCCTGTACGCTGGGCTGCTCCCGCAGGATGGCCGCCGCTTTTTCCAGCTGTTCCACCGGCCGCAGATAAATGGTACGCTTCTGTACCAGACGCTTCATGATCTCCTGCACCGTTCCCTGGGCCGCCAGCCGCCCACGGTCAATAATGCCTACCTCCGTACACATCTCCGCCAGCTCCGGCAGAATATGGGAACTGATGATAACTGTTTTTCCCATTTGCTGGAGCTGCTTTAAAATCTCTTTCATCTCTACCCTGGCTCTGGGGTCCAGACCGGAAGCCGGTTCATCCAGAATCAGCAGCTTCGGGTCATGGATCAGACTTCTGGCCAGGCAGAGGCGCTGCTTCATGCCACGTGACAAAGCATCCACATAGGCATCCTTTTTATGGGAAAGATCCACAATCTCCAGCAGATCATCGATCAGAGCCGGCCTGTCCTTATAAGGGATTTCATAGGCACCGGCGTAAAAATCCATATATTCCGTTACTTTCAGGTTATCATATACCCCGAAAAAGTCAGGCATATATCCGATTTTGGAACGCAGCTGCCCCGGATTTTTCGTCAGATCCACATCTTCCATCCAAATACTGCCGGAGGTAGCGGGCAGCAGTCCTGCCATAATCCGCATAGTCGTTGTTTTTCCGGCGCCGTTCGGCCCAACAAAGCCAAAAATACTGCCTTCAGAAACGTGCAGACACAATCCATCCACTGCTGTAAAAGAGCCATATTTTTTTACCAGGTCTTTGATCTCAAGCACGCTTCCCGCCTCCTTCCATACGCATTACAGGTGTTGCCACCGTATCCGGACCGGACAGATGGAGCCGGATGAGGATTGTATTTTCTCCGTCCACATAGTCCGCCGTATTGGTATAAGGGTCTTCCGTCAATGTTTCCCATTTTCCCGTCCGCAGATTGTAGATCTCCGTTTTTTCACTGACAGAATAGTAATTCTGTGTCCCCAGATAGAACTGGAACAGATCAATCCGCAAATCGTTGTCTACCTGATATTGCAAAGTAACATCCCGTTCTTCCTCGTCGTAAGGAGAAAGGAAGCTCCTGCCTTCCCAGGAATCATAATACAGGTCGTAGCCCTGGCCATAGATTTCCGTCGTCTGCGGCCCGATCACATAGGGCAGGGAAAAGCTCTCCGCTTCTGCCAGATCCTCCGTAAAGGAAATATAATACAGATGCAGATCCGTTTCTCTGGCGCCCTTGCCGTTGACCGTCTTTGCGCCACTTAAAAGAGGCGCGTCACTGAAGCCATAGAACGAGCAAACCTCCTGCTCGCTATCAAAATACATGTTGTCTGTATAGTTGGTAAACATATTCAGCATATCCTCTTCCAGATTGAGACGGAAAGCCGTCTGCCTTGTAATGAGGCCCTGTGCCACCTGCTGGGTCAGGGTATCCTCGCTGCCGCGGACCGCAAGCTGCATGGAGCTGCGGTTTGCTTCCTTGCTGCTTTGGGTATCCAAAGAGACCTCCCTGCTTTCTCCCGCGGGCAATGTGCCCAGATCCAGGTACTGTCCATGGATCTGCACATAAGCGTCGACGAAGTCCACAGCAGAATCGTTTTCCACCTGACAATAGGTGGTACTGCCCTCTGTTCGGATCTGGCACTGTACCGCTCCGCCCAGATCCACCACGCTTCTTGCCGTCAGCTGACTGCTCTGCCAGGTGGACAGATCATAAAATGTGATCCGGTTCGTTTCTCCTGCTTCCACACGGTACTCGCACTGTTCCCCGTTTTCTCCGCTGAAATAGTAGTAGTCCTCCATTTTAGGCAGGATATGGATATCATCCTCCATGGCAAAAACCATATCTCCTTTTTTGGGAGACTTGATTGTTATGCCAATATCCGCCCGGCCCTGAGAAGCGCCCGGCTCTACTTTTACAACCGACACGATATTTACCATACTATCTTTATAGGCGCTGCCCAAAGAGCAAACCAAAGTGATGCCCAGAAATACAAAAGCCGCCGCGGGAACCCATACCCAGCCCATGACCTGTTTGCCTTTCTTTTTCAGCACCACATACATCACCGGCCCTACCAGGATCATATAGACCACGATACAGCCAAAAATCAGCCATACACCGCCGCCGTCCATACTGGGAAAGCGGTCCGCATAACTGTCCATATAATTTGTGCTGACATATTCCGCTGCCTGAAACTCCGACTCTGCCCACTGCAAACAGCTTTCCGCCACCAGAGCGGCAGCATCCGTCAAATCGGAAAAAGGCGCTAAGCCCAGAGAAAAATGGTACAGCAAAGCTTTTCCTCCGCCGCAGGCCACTTCACTGGCCAATGCGGTCTCTCCGTCTGCCCAGACGGTACGCAGGTTTTCCGATTCCAGCACTGCCGTCTGCATGGGCTGAGGCAGAGAAATTTTCTCGCCGGAAAGATCTGTTATGGCAGAAAGGGATTCGCTGCCCGCCGTTCTGATATCCCCCAGAAAAGACAGGCCGGACAATACCCGGTTGGCATGGGGTCCGGTACCTAAAATCAGCAGCCCGCCGCTTACAACCCAGTTTTCCAATGCCTGCCGCTGTTCTGCGTTCAGGGTGGAGGTATCAAAATCCTCTATGATCAAAGCGTCAAAATTCTCCATGATTACCTGATCGGAGGGGAAACTGCTGCCATCCAGGAAAAAGACCTCGTTTCGTTCCGCTGGCAGCAGCGCCGCCAGCTCGGATAAATACTGTACCTGCTCCTGCTGGCTGCTCAGTACCGCAACCGTAACCGTTTCCGGTGCCAATGCTTCTACCGGCACATTTTTCCGATACACCACATTTTCCTGCTGGTCCACCAGCTCAACCTCGACCATCTTACGCACACTGCCCATGCCCAGCTGCATAGAAACCTGTTCCGAAGCGCCCTGGGGCAGTTCCAGAGGCTGGGCATAGAGGGCATAAGTCTGGAAATTTCTGCTGTCATTGCTGTATAAATACGTCTTAATCCGCAGCTCGCCTTTAAAATCCGCTCCCAGATTGGTGATCTGTCCGGAAAAAGGCGCTACTTCTCCTACAATATATGTTCCGCCAAAGCCCATCGTAAAATCCGACAAGAATTTCGTCTGACCGATTTCTTCGTCCAGCACTTCTGTTTCCGGCGTTTCCTCATCCGCCGCTGCCGACGCCGCCGTTTCCTCTGTCGTGGCTGCCGCAAATACCGGCGATACCAGGCTCAGCACCATAATCAGCGCGATAATCACAGCAATAACGGCAAAAATCCGTTTCTTCCATTTCTGTCTTTGTTGATACTGCATAGGACCTCCCACCTTTTTCTTTCGTTTCCAAATCTTTTCTGCTTTTATTATACCAACACGTAAATTTGAATGTTTTAACTCTTTCTTACGATTTTTTATCGTTCTCCTTTAGAAAAATATGTGCAGGCAATCCCATTTCTTCCAGAAAACGGGAGGGCTTCATCTGCCGCTCGTACCGCTTCTCACAAAAAGACAGAAACAGACGGCGGCGGGCTCTGGTCAGCCCTACATAAAACAGTCTGCGTTCCTCCTCCAAAGCCGCACCTTCCCGGCTTTTCTCATAAGGCAAGATCCCCTCCGCCAAAGACGGCAGGAACACCGCTGTAAATTCCAGCCCCTTGGCGGAATGGATGGTCGTCAAGCTGACGGCCGGCCCCCGGGGTGTTTTTTGCTGTTCCTGCATCTGCCGGCTCATTTCTTCCAGACGCTTCTCAAAGGAGGAAGCACTGTCCGTATCCTTTGCCGTTTCCGTGATCTCATCGGCGATCTCCAGAAAATGGGGCAGATTGGCTTTTCGATAAGAAGCATACTCCTGGAGGTACTCATCATATCCCGTAACATTCCGTATATAGCGCAGAGCTTCATAAGGTGCTCTTTTTCTGATCTGGGCCAAGTCCTCCCGCAGACGGCACAAAGGCTCCTCCTGCCACTTTTTTAAGGAAGGGCAGACAAACAGACTGCGCAGAAGGCCATAGGGCATCCGCTGTGCCTCCTCCAGAAGCTCTTTGCTGATATAGCGTTTCGGTTTATGCAATATCCGCAGCAGCGCGCTGTCACTGTCCTCATTTTCCGCCAAATGCAGATAGGCCAGCAAATCCCCCGCGATCCAATGGGTATAGATATTGCTGCCACCGTCCCGCAGGCGGTAAGGTATCCCCTTGCGGTACAGCGCTCTGGCAAAGGCGCCGCCCTGCACATTGGTGCGGTAGATCACGGCGATCTCCTCCGGCTCCAGACCTTCCTCCAACAGCTTCTGTATCTTTTCCGCCGTCAGTTCCGCCTCCTGGGCAGTGTCTTTGGCGGAAAAAACACTGATCTTCTCCCCTTCTTCTCCTACGCCCCGCATGCCTTTAGCGTAGCGGTACGCATTGGCGGCGATGACCTGCTCCGCCAGCCGGATAATACGGCCCGTGGAGCGGTAATTGGTATCCAGCGTCACCTGGGCCGCCTGGGGATAGCATTTCGGAAATTCCAGCATAAACGCCGGTCTGGCTCCCCGGAAACCATAGATGCTCTGGTCGTCATCCCCCACCACAAACAGATTATTCTGGGGCGCCGCCAGCAGTTTCAGCACCTGATACTGGGCCTGATTCACATCCTGAAACTCATCCGCCAGTATGTAGACAAACCTTTCCTGCCAATAACGCAGACTGGCCGCATCCTTCCGCAGCAGATCATAACATTCCGTCAGCATATCGTCAAAATCCAGCTTTTCCACCCGTCTTTTATAGGAAGCATAGCCTTTGGCCAGAAAACGGAACTCCTCCGCCTCCACACCTTCCGGAGAAAAAGTATCCAGATCCTCCAGCTCATTTTTCATCAGCGACAGCTGATTCAGAAACTGTTCTATATACTCCTCCTCATCGGCGGCGGAAATATGGCCGTCCCGCAACAGCTGCCGCAGGCAGGCCTTCTTTTCCTCCTCCTGCAACACCTGCTCTACGCTGTAGCCATAGGTCCGCCGCAGGATACGGAAAAATACACTGTGAAACGTGCCGAACAGCACGCCCGGCTGCCCCTTTTGGGCCATATAGCGACGTTTCATTTCTTCGGCCGCCGCTTTGGAAAAAGTAATCACCAGGATATTTTGCGGCCGTATCTTCCTTTCCCCCGTCATATGCAGCAGGCGGTGGACAATGACCGTTGTCTTGCCGCTGCCGGGCCCCGCCAGCACCAGCATGGGGCCTTCACCGTGCGAAATGGCCTTCTTTTGGTTCTCGTTAAACGCTATTCCCATCGTAACACTCCCACAAATTCTTTTCATATTGTGAACAGATTTTTCTTGTTTTTACAGTTTTTCTATGGATCAAGTATACCATATTTCCATACCCTCTTAAAAAAATCTTTATACTATCGTAACTTTTTCGCGCTTGTAAATCCTTAGGGATTATATTAAAATTTCTAATGAGAGCAAACATGGAATAAGCAAGGAGGGAGCCTCATGAATGTCGGTATATTTTCCGATACCTATTTCCCGCAGCTCAACGGCGTCGCTACGTCTATCCAGACCCTCAGCCGGGAACTGCGCAAAAAAGGGCATAATGTATATATCTTCACACCCTATGACCCCAGGCAGCCCCAGGAGCCGGACGAGAATATCTTCCGACTGCCCAGTATGCCTTTTCTTTTCGTCAAAAATTATCGGGCCTGCTTTGTCTGCCCGCCCCATATTCTGTATAAGATCCATTGCCTTCATCTGGACGTGATCCACACCCA
>CALWKZ010000084.1 GCA_944381385.1 uncultured Anaerotignum sp.
TTTTTTTGGACAGGACATGCCTTTTTTCGGCAGCGAAGCCGTATATAAAGAAGAAAAAAACCATATATATGGAAACAAGACCCTGCGTTTGCAGACAGGAGGAAAGCGATGAAAGCGGTGATATTAGCGGGAGGAATGGGCACCAGGATCTCCGAGGAGTCCCATCTGCGGCCCAAGCCTATGATCGAGATCGGCGGCCGGCCTATATTGTGGCATATCATGAAGATATTTTCCGCCCAGGGGGTGACGGAATTCGTCATCTGCTGCGGCTATAAGGGGAACACCATCAAGGAGTATTTTTCCCATTACGCCTTGTACCACAGCGATGTGACCTTTGATTTCAGAGGGGGAGAAACGGTGGAAATCTGCCGCAGCAAAACGGAGCCGTGGCGGGTGACCTTAGTGGATACGGGGCTTTTGACCCAGACCGGCGGCAGGCTGAAGCGGATCGAGGAATATGTGGCGGAGGCGCCTTTTTTCATGACCTATGGCGACGGCGTTGCGGATGTGGATCTGGCGGCGGTGGCGGAGCGGCATCGGCGTATGGGAGCAAAGGTCACCATGACATTGGTGCAGCCAGAGGGCCGCTTTGGCGTGGCGGAGGTAAAAGAGGGCCGTGTGGCGGCTTTCCGGGAGAAGGACAAGGAGGACAGCGGCTGGGTCAACGGCGGTTTTATGATGATATCGCCGGAGGCTTTGGACTTGATCGAAGGGGATGAAACCGTCTGGGAAGGGGAGCCTCTGCGCCGTCTGGCGGCGGCGGGAGAAGTGGCGGCCTTTTGCCATGACGGTTTTTGGCAGTGTATGGATACCATGCGGGACCGGCAGAAGCTGGAGGAGATCTGGAAGGAGGGGGCGCCGTGGAAAATATGGCGGGACTGAGAGAGTTTTACCGGGGACGCCGGGTACTGGTGACGGGGCACACGGGATTTAAGGGGACGTGGCTCTGCCATGCCCTGAGGCTGCTGGGAGCGGAGGTCTGGGGCTTCGCCCTGCCGCCGGTGTGGGAAAGCATGTATCGTCTTTGCCCGCCGGAGGTGCATTCCGTTTACGGCGATCTGCGCCAGATTGGTCTTTGGCAGGTCATTGGCCGGGCAAAGCCGGAGGTGGTGTTCCATCTGGCGGCCCAGCCTTTGGTGCAGACGGGTTATGAGCGGCCGCTGGAGACCTATGAGGTCAATGTCATGGGGACGGCAAAGCTGCTGGAGGGCCTGCGGCAGATGGGCGGCGTCCGTTCTGTTGTGGTGGTGACTACGGATAAGGTATATGCCTCCTCTGTACTGCCCTGCAAGGAGGAGGACCGGCTGGGCGGCTTCGATCCTTACAGCAGCAGCAAGGCCTGCGCGGAGCTGACAGCCGCCTGTTACCGCCGCTGTTTTCTGGAACAGATGGGAACGGCCCTTTCCTGCGTCCGGGCGGGCAATGTCATCGGCGGCGGGGATTTCGGGAAGCACCGCATCCTGCCGGACTGCGTCCGGGCGGCCATGGGCGGAGAACCTATACGGCTGCGGCAGCCCCAGGGCGTCCGGCCCTACCAGTTTGTGCTGGAGCCTTTGAGCGCCTATCTGCTTTTGGGCTGGCGGCAGTATGAGGAACCGGCGCTGGCGGACAGCTATAATATCGCCCCGGCGGCGGGGGAAGAAGTGACCAACGCGGAGCTGGCGGAGATCTTTTGCCAATGCTGGAAAGAAGGGGCCTCCTGGGTCTGCCGGCAGGCGGAAGGCATGGGGCCGGAGCGGGAGATTTTGCGGCTGGACGGACGAAAGATAGCAGAGCGGCTGGGCTGGCGGCCCATGTGGGGCCTGCGGCGGGCCGTGGAGGAAACGGTGCGCTGGGCCAAGTGCATGGAAAAGGGCGGGGACCTGCGGGCGGAGACCCTGCGGCAGCTCCATACATATTTTCAGGAAAGGGAGGACGGCTATGACGGAGCGGGAAGCGAGAGATAATATTTTGGAGGAAGTGCGGCGCTATGCCCGGCAGTTTCATCAAAAACAGCCCTGGGACGGCAGGCGGGTGCCCTACGCGGGCCGGGTCTATGACGAAAGGGAAATGGTGAATCTGGTGGACGCGGCGCTGGAATTCTGGCTGACGGCAGGACGGTACACGACGGCCTTTGAGACGGAATTTGCCCGGTTTCTGGGGGTGGATACCTGTCTGATGGTCAATTCCGGCTCCTCCGCCAATCTGCTGGCCTTTATGGCGCTGACTTCGCCCCTTTTGGGGGAAGGGCGCGTCTGCCGGGGCGACGAGGTCATTACGGTGGCGGCGGGGTTCCCTACAACGGTCACGCCCATCCTACAGTATGGGGCGGTGCCGGTATTTGTGGATATTTCCCTGCCCTCCTATAATGTGGAGGTTTCCACCCTGGAGGCGGCCCGGTCGGAGCGGACAAAAGCGGTGGTGCTGGCCCATACGTTAGGGAATCCCTTCGATCTGGGAGCGGTCTGCGCTTTCTGCGAGAAATACGGCCTCTGGCTCATAGAGGATAACTGCGACGCCTTAGGGACCCTGTACCGGGGCAGGAAAACGGGCACCTTCGGCCATATTTCCACCTCCAGCTTTTATCCGCCCCATCATATGACTACCGGGGAAGGAGGCGCCGTCTGCACCTCTCATCCTTTGCTGGCTAAGATCCTGCGTTCTCTCCGGGATTGGGGCAGGGACTGCACCTGTGCCCCGGGGCAGGACGGCCGCTGCGGCCATCGCTTCGACCAGCAGTATGGGGCGTTGCCCTTGGGCTACGACCACAAGTATGTTTATTCCCATTTCGGCTACAATCTGAAAGCTACGGATTTACAGGCGGCCATTGGTCTGGCGCAGCTGGAAAAGCTGCCGGATTTTGTCCGCCGGCGCAGGGAGAACTTCCGCTTCCTATGGGAGCGGCTGCGGCCGCTGGAGGATCGGGTCATACTGCCGGAGGCCCAGAAGGACGCCCAGCCCAGCTGGTTCGGTTTCCTGCTGACCTGCTGGGAAAAGGGACTGCGGGACAGCGTTGTTTTCGCCTTGGAGGAGAAGGGCATCCAGACCAGGCCCCTGTTCGCCGGGAATCTGCTCCTGCATCCCTGCTTTGACCAGATGCGAAGGGAAAAGACGGGGTGGCGGCAGGTGGGAGAACTGCCGGTGACCAATCGTGTGCTGGAGGATACCTTCTGGGTGGGCGTATCGCCTGTTTTGGAGGAGGAACAGCTGACATATATGGCGGATTGTCTGATAGAAGCATTGGGAGGCGGTTTTCGATGAAAAAGGCCGTTGTAACAGGAGCCTGCGGCTTTGTGGGCCGTGCCCTGACGGAATGCCTGCGGCAAAAGGGCGTGGAGGTGCTGGCGGTGGGTCTGTCCAGACACCGGGAAAGAGCGCGGTTCGGCAGCGGCGTCGTCTTTGGGGCGGCAGATGAAATGACGGAATCCGACTGGGAAAGGATGGGCGAGGGCGCAGAGGTCTTTTACCATTTGGGCTGGTCCGGTTCCGCCGGAGAGGGGCGGAAGGACGGTCTGCTCCAGACAGAGAATATCCGGCAGGCGCTGCTGTCTTTGCGGCAGGCGGAGCGTCTGGGCTGCCGGAAATGGATCGGCGCGGGCAGCATCGCCGAGACGGAGATGCAGGCGGCGGAAGAACAGGGCCTTTCGCCGGCGGAGGCGGAAATCTATGGCTGGGCCAAGAGGGCGGCCTGGGCGCTGTGCCGCCGGCAGTCGGGAAATACGGCGGCGCTCTGGGGACGCATCACCAATGCCTACGGGGAGGGTGAACATTCCTCCCGGCTCATCTGCCATGCTTTGGGGGAGATCGCCGCGGGCAGGAAGCCGGTTTTTACCGCCGGGCGGCAGATGTATGATTTTATCCATATTTCCGACGCGGCGGAGGCCTTTTTCCTGTTGGGGGAGAAGGGCAGACCGGGGCAGGCGTATACCATTGGCAGCGGCCAGGCGAAGCCCTTGCGCCAATGGATAGAGCTGCTGCTGGAGGAAACGGGCGGCGAAGGTGCATTCAGCCGTCCCTTTGCGGGGCCTTTTTTGACGGCAGAGGATTTTGAGATCAGCCATCTTCGGGAGGATACGGGATTTTCCTGCCGGGTGGATTTTCGGGAGGGCATCCAGCGTGCCTTCCGGTGGCAGAGGGAGAGGATCGCATGGGAGGAATGAAAGTGATACCTTTGGGACTGGGAGAGATGGCGGTCATAGAACCGTTTTTCCAGCAGGATACGCGCGGGAGCTTCTGCAAGGTATTCCGGCGGGAACTGCTTTCGGCGCTGGGGGCGGCGGAAGAGGTCAGCGAGCTGTTTTATACCCGGTCGAAAAAAGGCGTACTGCGAGGGATGCATTTCCAGCGGCCAAACCCCCAATGGAAAGTGGTGACGGCACTGGAGGGAGAAATATATGATGTGGGTGTGGATCTGCGGGCTGATTCTCCGGACTTCGGCCGGTGGCGGGCTCTGCGGCTGTCGGCGGAGAACCGGCGGGCGGTTTATCTGCCGCCGGGCTTTGCCCATGGGTTTTTGGTACTGTCGGAGGGGGCGCTGGTGGCCTATCTCTGCGGCGGGGCTTATGATCCGGCGGGAGACGGGGGCATTTGCTGGAACGACCCGGAAATCGGCATCGTCTGGCCCCTTTCGCCGGGGGAAAAGCCCCTTTTGTCTCCCCGGGACGCCGCATTGCCGGGTTTGGCCGAGTACAGAAAACGGGGAGGGGAAAAAGGATGACCTACCGATGGGCGGAGGAATGGTTTTGGGCTGTACTGGAAAAGATAGAGGAAATGGAGGGAGCGCCTCTTTCCGTGGAAAATCCGCGGCGGCTGGAGGAAATGGAAAAGTCTCTGCTACCGGTGGAGGCGTTGTTCGCCCCGGAAAGCCAGTATGAGAAGCACCTGGAAAACGTGAGGGCGGCCATGGAGCATCCGGCGGGGGAGCCGGAGACGGAGCTGCTGCCTTTTCTGGCGGAATTAAAGGAAGAAATTTATTTTCGGGGCTGCGTACAGCCCTGGCAGGAGCGATGGGCGGATTATTACCGGGAGGAGTTCGCGCCTCATCACGCCAACCGGCGTCCAGAACGGCAGGGAGAGCCGCCGGTGACGGTATTTGTGCCTGCCTGCGGCCATCTGGAGGCTACACGCGCCTGTGTGGAGAGCATCTTAAGGTATACTCCTCCCCATTTATATGAGCTGCTTTTGATCGACCATGGTTCCCGGGATGGGACACGGGCCTATATCCAAAGCATAGCCGGAGCGAGGGTCATGTCCATGAAGGAAAATGTGCGGATGCTGATGTTTTCCGCCGCCTTTCGCGCCTGCCGCGGAAAGTACATGGCCTTTGTCAGCAACGATACCCAGGTGGAGGAAGGCTGGCTGGAGGGGCTGCTGGCATGTCTGCAAAGTACCCCTGCCGCCGTCAGCGCCACGCCCATAACGCCCCATACCTCCAATTTCCAGAGCCTGGGGCGGGAGGATGCCGAGAAGGGAGACGTCAGCGTCTTCTGGCGGCAGCGCAGCCGCATCATGCCGGTGATCGCTTTGTATGACCTGGAAAAGGTCAATGAGATCGGTTTCGCTGACCGGCTGTTTTGGAGCATGGAGTTCTGGGACGACGATTTTTCCCTGCGGGCCAGACGGAGGGGCTTTTGGCAGATGCTCTGCACGGATATATCCTGCGCCCATCTGGGCAGTCTGACGGGGCGGGCGGCCTGGGAGAAAGAGCGTACCCTGGAGCGGGGCAGGGAGCTGTTTCGGGAAAAGCACGGCATAGACCCCTGGGCCAAGGGTTTCTGCCGCCAGGAGGATATGATGGTTCTGGTTCGGCAGCTGCGGCCGGCATGGAAACTGGCGGAAGGGCTGGCCATAGACTGCGGTTTTGGAGACGCGCCCATGGAAGCGGGAAACTGCTGGAAGAGGATGGGGACGGAGGTCCGATGGCTGGGGATCACAACAGAGACGGATTTCCTTCCGGATCTGGCGGCCTATGCGGCGGAAGGACAGTATGTAGAGGCATTGGAGCCGTGGCTGGCAGAGCGCTTTGACTGCGCGAAATACCAAATTATCCTCCGGGAGGCGGAAACGGCGGGAGAGCTGCTGGAGCTGTTGGGCCGGGGGCTGACGGCGGACGGTATCCTCCTGACCATGGGCGGGGAAAAGGTATGCGCGGGCCTGGAAAAGACGGCCCAGGCGGGCCGGTGGCAGGTATGGCGGAAAAAGAGAGAAGGCTGAAGGCGGCCTCCCCTTAAGAAAGCGTGGCTTTTGCTTGATTTCCTAAGGGGAAGCGGGCGCCTTTCGCAGCAAGGGGATGTTTCCCGAATCCCTTTGCGCCATAAAGTCTCTGCTGCCGTTGCTTTCTTCTTAGGAGGGCTTTAGCAGTTGAAGAGGAAGTCTACGGCGTTGGCGAATACCTGCACCGTAAAGCGGCGTTTTTGACAGTCATTCCCGCAGTGTGGATTGGGATTGAGGTCCTCCGGCAGGACGAAGCGGATGGGGCCGACGATCAGGTCCCGGCAGGAGGGAGCGTGGTGCTCCGGCACGGTCAGGGCCTTAAAGCCTCTGGTGTAGGAACGCCCGCAGAGGTCTATTTCCTTCAGGAGCACGCCCAGAGCGGTTTTCTGGCCGGGGCAGATTTGTTTTAAGATCAGCCGCAGCTCCAGCAGACGGCCGGTGGAGTGCAGCCACACATCGTCTAAATCAAAGGACATGGTCTGCTGACAACCATCCATGACCAGAGACTGGGGTGCGGGACAGACTTCCCCGGCTGCCGGCAGAGAGCAGTCTACGTTTATTTTGGGGGAAGGAAACGCCGGCTGGTTCTTTTCCGCGTCGGTATAGAGCAGTGACTCATTGACCTCTTGTTCTCCGGAAACTGTGCCGGTATGGAGGATCTCAAATTCCAGAGAGGCGCCTTCGATCTGTGTCGCGCCCAAAGAAGAAATTTCCCAATGCAGTGTGTTTTTGCTGAGGATCTGAGAAACGCCTTTATTGCAGAACAGAATCCGGGAGATGGCGAAATCTTTGGCAATGGTATCGGTGATGGAAATATGGGTGGCGCCGGGCTTGGTGATATTGGCGGCTAGATTTTCAAAGAGGGTTTCCAGAGCGGCGGCATCCGGCGCGATGGAAACGAAGGAGGAGGCGGGCGTGGAAGCCCAGGACTCCAAAGCGGTCGTATCCAGTCCGGTGATGCCTTGCAGGCCGATACAGTAGATCACACCGCCGCCGGCTTTGATGTTTTCTGTAACAGGAACGGCAGAGCCGCCAACGGTGGTTTTGCCGTCAGTGAACATAATCAGTATTTTCTGGGACGCGGAGGCGAAGTCCAGCAGGGCGCCGCCTTTGGCAAAGGCCGCCTCATGATTGGTGCCGCCGGAACTAGTCAGACTCTGGATGGCCGCTTTCAGCTCGGAAACAGAGGTGGTCAGCGGCGTTTTTTCTTTGGCGGTACGGGCAAAGCTGACAATGGCGATGCGGCTGCCGCCGCCCAGTTCGTCTCCTGTGCCGCCGGTGGATTCGTAGAGAATATCCACAAATTTGTCGGCAGCAATCTTCAGCTGTGCCAGAGGAATGCCCTCCATGCTGCCGGAGCTGTCCAGAAGCAGGACAATATCGGCAGGATTCGTAAGAATATCCGGCGCGGCGGAAAGGGAAATGGTGACTCTGGCGGAACCGCCGCACTCTATGGAGGAAGGAGAAACGGTTTTGTTGAAACTGACAATACCCATAATGAAAACCTCCTGAATTTATAAAAATAGTCTTTATTGGACAGAGTATGCAGAAAGGGCTGATTCTGGAACGAAAGGACGGAGGAATATGGAAAAAAAGAAAAATTGGCGTGTATATGGTATGTATATTTTGGTCTGCCTGGCGGCGGGCGGCTTGTCCGCCTTTCTGGCGGGGAACGGGATGGAGGATTACGGGGCGCTGAACCAGCCGCCGTTGTCGCCGCCTGGCTGGGTATTTCCGGTGGTCTGGACCATACTGTATGTGCTGATGGGTATTTCCGCCGCTATGGTATCCCTGGAAGGCGGAAAAGACAGCCTGGGGATCTTCTGGGTGCAGCTGGCGGTAAATTTCCTATGGAGCATTTTCTTCTTTGGACAGGGGTGGTACTGGTTTTCCTTTTTCTGGCTGGTGCTGCTGCTGGCGCTGGTGGCGGTGATGACTCGGCGGTTTTGGAAGATCTGCCCCCGGGCGGGCTTTTTGCAGCTGCCTTATCTATGCTGGCTGGTATTCGCGGCCTACCTGAACCTGGGGGTTGCGCTGCTGAATCCGTAAGAGGGGATTTGTACACAAGGAGCAGAACGGATGTATCCAATGGACGGAGGTTCATCGGCTTGTGGGATTTCAAAGCATTTTGTATACATCATTTTGGTAAAAAGGCATATTGCTTTTTTTGTCTAAAAATGAGAAAATAACCAAAGCTGAAACAGAGTATTTACAAGGATTTTACGAGAGAATAGGAAAATGGAGCTCCGGACAGAAAGGGAGATAGAACATGGAACAGCTCAAAGCGATTATCCTGGCGGCGGGAGAAGGTACCCGCATGAAGTCCAAAAAGCCGAAAGTGCTGCATGAGATCATGCATAAGCCCATGGTGGAGTATGTCATTGATACAGCCAAGGACTGCGGCGCGGAAGCGGTTTGCGTGGTAGTGGGGCACAAGGCGGAAATGGTAGAGGAAGCCATTCGACGGGAGGATGTGACCTTTGCCTTGCAGACAGAGCGTAAAGGTACTGGCCACGCTGTGAAAATGGCGGGGGATTTTATCGAGGAAAACAAAGACATTCTGATTTTGTACGGCGATACGCCCCTGATTACGGGAGAGACCCTGAAAAAAGTCATTGCCGACCACAGGGAAAAGCAGAACGCGGTGACGGTGGTTTCCGCCCTGGTGGAGGACCCGACGGGCTATGGCCGCATTATTCGTGACGGAAACGGAAAATTCGTCAAAAGCGTGGAGCATAAGGACGCCACAGAGGTGGAACGGGCCGTGAAAGAGATCAATACAGGGCTGTACGTGTTCGCCGGCGGCGCTTTGAACTCCGCTTTGGGCAGACTGAAAAACGACAATGCCCAGGGCGAGTATTATCTGCCGGACTGTCTGGAAATCCTGCTGGGAGACGGGAAAAATGTAGGCGCCTATACGGCGGCGGACGAAACGGAATTTTTCGGCGTCAATTCCCGGGTACAGCTGGCGGAGGCGGCGGCCATCATGCAGAAGCGCATCAACCGCAGGCACATGGAAAACGGCGTGACCATTGCCGACCCGGAGCATACCTATATCGGGCCGGAGGTGGAGATCGGCATGGATACGGTGATTTTGCCGGGATGCTGGATCGAGGGAAAGACGGTCATTGGCGAGGACTGTGAGATCGGCCCCAACGCCCGTCTGACGGATATGCGTCTGGGCGACGGCATCAAGTTCCAGACCTCCACGGCGCTGGAATCTGAGATCGGTTCCGGCACTACCGTTGGGCCTTTTGCCTATATCCGTCCCAACTGCCATATCGGCGAGGGCGTCAAGGTAGGCGACTTCGTAGAGGTGAAAAATTCCAACATCGGCAACGGTACCAAGATCCCTCATCTTTCCTATGTGGGGGATACGGACGCCGGCGAAAAGATCAATTTCGGCTGCGGCAGCATCATGGTAAACTATGACGGTGAGAAAAAGCACCGCACTACCATCGGCGACCATGTATTCGTGGGCTGCAACGTAAACCTGGTGGCGCCGGTAACGGTGGAAAAGGATTCCTATATCGCCGCTGGTTCTACCATTACAAGAGACGTGCCTGAAGACGTTCTGGCGGTAGCCAGAGCCAGACAGACGGTGATCCGGGGCTGGAAGCAGAAACGCCTTGGAAAGAAGTCATAAAAATGTCGAAAGGCGGTTGAAATCGTCGAAAGATGGGTGTAACATATAATCAGCGAGGTTTCGCTGCAAAAGAGGATACCAAAAGAGAGATCATCAGAAGACAGTAGGGGGAAAAAACATGATTTATTCAACCGGCAGCAACATCAAAGTATTTGCCTGCAATTCCAACCCCGCATTGGCAGAGTCCATTGCGAGCAAGCTGGGCCTGACACTGGGCAACGCGGAAGTGGAAAAATTCAGTGACGGAGAAATTTCTGTAAAGATCAACGAAACCATTCGCGGCGCGGACGTATATATCATCCAGTCCACATCTTATCCCGTGAATGACAACCTGATGGAGCTGCTGATTATGATCGACGCCATGAAACGTGCGTCTGCCGGCAGAATCACTGCGGTAATGCCTTATTACGGCTACGCGAGACAGGACAGAAAAGCAAGAGCCAGAGATCCCATCAGCGCGAAGCTGGTAGCCAATATCCTGACCAGCGCCGGCGCGAACCGTGTGCTGACTATGGACCTGCACTGCGCACAGATCCAGGGCTTCTTTGATATTCCTGTGGACAACCTGATCGGCAGTCCTCTGCTGACTGCGTTTTACGAAAGAAAATACGGAGAGGAACTGAAGGATTTTGTTGCGGTCTCCCCTGACCTGGGCAGTGTTACCAGAACAAGAACCTTTGCGGAACGTTTGAATATCCCTCTGGCGATCATCGACAAACGCCGTCCCAAGGCGAATGTCAGTGAGATCATGAATATCATCGGTGACGTAAAGGGCAAGAAGGTGATCCTGGTGGACGATATGATCGATACTGCCGGCACCATTACAAACGCTGCCAACGCGCTGAAGGAAAGAGGCGCCATCGAAGTAGACGCCTGCTGCACACACGCGGTGCTCAGCGGCCCTGCCATCAAGCGTATCGAGGAATCCGCCATTACGGAGCTGCTGGTTCTGGATACCATCGAGCTGCCTCAGGAAAAGAAGCTGGACAAGATCACCGTGGTTTCCGTGGACGATATTTTTGCCAATGCCATTAAGTGCATCCACGAAGGAATTTCTATTTCCCAGCTCTTTGATTAAAAGAAAAAGACACTTTTTTGTCAAAATCCACAAAGCCGTTTTCTCCTTTTTGGGAGAAGCGGCTTTTTTGCTGCCAAGAGAGCCGGAAAGAACGGAAAAGCTAATAGGATTCTTTTGAGGAAAAAAGAAGATGAAAAAATAGAAAAGAAAGCTGATATTTTGCGATTTCAAGCATTTATACCAGAAAAAGTGCTGTTTTTTTAACGAAAAATGCGTCGGGAAATTATGTCCAAAAACAGATGTCCGGAGAGCGGGGAATCCATGCGTTTTTTTGTAGGGAATGAAAAAAAGTAACTGGCAAAACTCACAATTTTCTGGAAAGCAGGTTGACAAAATAAGCGAAATAGATTATATTGTTAAAAGTAAGACAAACAGATGAGGTAAATTTTATCCGTGAAAGGGTGGAATATCATCTGTTTGCTATTAAATTTCCACTATTACATTACATATTTTTAGGAGGAATACCGAAATGAAAATTGCATTCTTTGACACAAAATCCTACTGGAAAGATGCTTTTGGCCCTATGGCTGAAAAATAC
>CALWKZ010000085.1 GCA_944381385.1 uncultured Anaerotignum sp.
ACGCCGGCGATGATATTGGACCACTGGTCGTTGCCGCCCATTTCCAGGGTGCAGTTGTATCTTTTATTCAGTTCATAGAAGTCGTAGCCCTGCATGATCATATAGTTGAATTCCAGGAAGGACAGGCCGGCTTCTTTTTCCATACGGATCTTGAAGCAGTCGGCGGCCAGCATACGGTTAACGGAGAAATGTACGCCAACATCGCGCAGAAATTCGATATAGTTCAGGTTTCTCAGCCAGTCAGCATTATTGACAATGATAGCGCCGCCGTTTTCCTCATCGAAGTTGATGAAGCGGGAGAGCTGCTTTTTGATGCAGGCAACATTGTGGTCGATGGTTTCTACGGTCATCATTTTCCGCATATCGGCTTTGCCGGAGGGGTCACCGATCATAGCGGTGCCGCCGCCTACCAGACAAATCGGGCGGTTGCCGCAGCGCTGCATATGAGCCATAGCCATAACCGTAAGGAAATGGCCTACATGGAGGCTGTCCGCAGTGGGGTCGATGCCGATATAGAAGGTAACACCGCCTTTTTCAAAAAGAGCCTTGATTTCATCCTCGTGGGTCAGCTGCTCGATAAAGCCTCTTTCTTTCAGAACTTCGTAAGCATTCATTTTGGATACATCCTTTCTTGATTATAATGAAATGGGTTTTGTATTTCAGCGAAGGCTCTGCACAAAAAAAGGGCTCTTTCGTCAAAGGACGAGAGAACCCGTGGTACCACCTTATTTCATGTTTATCTTTTCAGAATACAAAAGACAAACATCTTTCGGTCTTTGTAACGGGAGACAACCGTCGCGCCATTTCCTGCGCAAAGCTCATGAGGCGTAATTTACAAATACTGTGCTGCAGACCTTTCACCGGCCGGTCTGCTCTCTGCGGCTGTAACCAGCTTTGCCCATATACTCAATCATCGCTGTTTTGCGTATTTCTGTGCCTATCCTATCACATCTTTTTTTTAAAGTCAAGGCTTGTTCCCAATTCGGCGATCTTTACCAGCATATTCACCGCTTTTTCCATGGAAGAGACGGGGATATACTCAAAGGGTCCATGGAAATTCAGACCGCCGGCGAAAAGATTGGGGCAGGGCAGTCCCATAAAGGAAAGTCTGGCGCCGTCGGTGCCGCCGCGGATGGGCTGGACGATGGGCGCGATGCCGCAAAGCTCCATGGCTTTTTTCGCCAGTTCGATGATTTCCATATGTTCCTGGATCTGGGATGACATATTATAGTATTCGTCTTTCATTTCCAGAGTAATGGCATTGGGATATTGGATATTTTTGCGTTCTACAATCAATTCCAGCAGGTTTTTCCGATGGGCGAAGGTGTCACTGTTGAAATCTCTTATAATATAGGTCAATGTGGCTTCCGATACATTTCCTTCAAAGGAGCAGAGATGGAAAAAGCCTTCGTAGCCTTCTGTTTTGGCGGGGATCTCCTTTTCCGGCAGAAGAGAGGCGATCTCCGTGCCAATCAATGCGGCGTTTGCCATCAGATTTTTCGCTGTGCCGGGATGGACGCTTTTGCCTTTGATCCGGATCACAGCACGGGCAGCGTTGAAATTTTCGTATTCCAGCTCTCCCAGTTTGCCGCCATCCAGAGTATAGGCAAAATCGGCGCCGAATTTTTTTACGTCAAAATGGTCGGCACCTCTGCCGATTTCTTCATCCGGGGTAAAAGCGATACGGATCTTTCCATGGAGGATCTCCGGATGAGTCAGAAGGTATTCCGCCGCCGTCAAGATTTCCGCAATGCCGGCCTTATCGTCCGCGCCCAAAAGGGTTGTGCCGTCAGTGGTAATGAGGGTATCTCCAATATAATCGTTTAGGGACGGAAATACGTCTGGGGAAAGTGTTACGCCGTTGAGAGGAATAATGCCGCCATCGTAAGACTGGACAATATGGGGCATGATACCGCTGCCGGGCGCGTCGGGACTGGTATCCATATGAGCGATCCAGCCGATCACTGGCGCTTTTTCCCAGGTGGAGGGGATAGTGGCGTAAAGATAGCCGTATTTATCTATTTCTACATCGGCAAGGCCAATCTGACGGCATTCTTCCGCCAGAAAGTGCGCGAACTGCAGCTGCTCCTTGGTGCTGGGTGTGCGGAGAGAGGACTCATCAGAGGTCGTCGGTTGTTTGATATATGTCAAAAAACGGTCTGCAACGGTTTTCATATGAACGCTCCTTTAACAATTGATAAAATTTTAGGGTTGATAATATTATATTTTACCATGAATCCCTAAGAAATACTATATACAGACAAGATTATGTTTTGTTGTATCGTGATACGCTTCCGGAGGTTCGGTAAAAATGCCTGCAGCAGCGAAAAGACGGCGCAGGAGAACAGCATATATTTAGGAAGAGAAAAAAAGAAAAAAGAAAATCGGGAAAAGGTGTTGACAAAAGACGAAAGATGGGATATAGTATTGCTACTGCCTGCGGTGAACAAAAACGAGGCAGAAAAAAAGATAAAAAAAGTATTGACAAACGTTTCCGTTTGAAGTATACTATTTTAGGTTTCGCTGTTCAA
This sequence comes from uncultured Anaerotignum sp., assembly GCA_944381385.1. Classification (GTDB taxonomy): domain Bacteria; phylum Bacillota; class Clostridia; order Lachnospirales; family Anaerotignaceae; genus Anaerotignum. Next base: position 2,532 of record CALWKZ010000085.1, read on the forward strand.
GAAAAGCAAACTAAATCTATACGGAGAGGTGTCCGAGTGGTTTAAGGAGCTGGTCTTGAAAACCAGTGACTCCGAAAGGGGCCGTGGGTTCGAATCCCACTCTCTCCGCCAATTTCATAAACTGTATTTTTATCTGAGAGCATTTGGAGAAGTACCCAAGTGGTTGAAGGGGTTCGCCTGGAAAGCGGATAGGTCGTGAATAGCGGCGCGAGGGTTCAAATCCCTCCTTCTCCGCCATTTTTTATCAAAAAGAAATGATAAAAAACAGTTGACAAACAATGGGAAGTGTGATAAACTATTTCTCGCCGCTAAAAACGGCAAGACTGATCCTTGAAAACTGAACAGCAGAAATAAACTTACAACCCATAGTCAATTCAACAGCAGGCAAGCCTGCTGAAAAATGACAGTTTTGCCGGTTTCTAAAAACCGGAGGATAGCCAGATTTTCTGGTTAGGCATTAAACTTTAACATAAGAGTTTGATCCTGGCTCAGGATGAACGCTGGCGG
>CALWKZ010000086.1 GCA_944381385.1 uncultured Anaerotignum sp.
CGGCAAAGCGCCACGGCAAAAGAGGCCGCCGCCCGTTCCACCGCCCCCAGATAGACCGCGGACACCATATTGATGCCGGCGAAAAGGAAACCCGGGAAATAGTACCGCAGACCCGTTTCCGCCATAGCCTGCATGGCCGGGTCTCCTTCCTGGTTAAAGGCCGCCGCGAAAGGCGACGCGAAGGCCCATGCCACCGCCACCAGCACCACCGAAGCCCCAAAAGCCGTCAGCAGCGTATAGCGGAAGAGTTTTTTCGTATCCTCTTTCCGGCCCGCGCCGTAGCTTTGGCTGATAAGGGGCTGGGCGCCCTGGGAAATGCCCGTATAGATACTGACGCCCACCAGGGCGATATTGGCCACGACGCCGTAGGCAGCTACGCCCGTATTGCCGCTGATGCCAAGAATCAGCAGATTGAATACAGCCAGTACAATGCCGGAGGAAATCTCATTGATAAAGGCGGAAACCCCCAGACGGCAAAAATCCAGACTGCTCCGCAGAATCTTTTTCACCCGGCAGAAATGGAAGTTGTTCCGTTTCCTGAGCCAGTGCCAGGACATAACAGAAATGCTGACGATGGGCGAGAAAGCCGTTGCCAGCGCCGCCCCAAAAAGATCCATCTCCAACGGGAAAATAAATACATAGTCCAGCACCACATTGGTGAGGCTGCCCAGGATCATGCCCATCATGGCCAGCCTGGGGGCGCCGTCGTTGCGGACAAAAGCCAGCATCATGCTGTTGGAGATGAAAAACGCCCCGAAAAACAGCAGGATTTGCAGATAGCTGGCAGTCATGGGCAGGATATGTCCCTCGGCGCCCAGCAGGGCGGAAAACTCCTCCGAGAAAAAGCAGCCCACCAGGAAATACACCAACGCAAAGGCCCAGCCTGTCAGTACGGTTTTGGTAAAGGTCTCGTCGGCCTCTCTGGCCTTGTTCTGGGAACGGTAAATGCTGTAGCGCACACCGCCGCCCATGGCCACCATCAGTCCGCTGGCATTGACCAGCGTAAAGCCGGGGATGGCCAGATTCAGCGCCGCCAGCCCATCGGCCCCCAGCTTTGCCGCCACAAAATAGGTATCCGCCAGGATATAAAAGGAAATCCCCATCATTCCTAAAATATTGCTGCTCACATATTTCGCAAACTGTCTGCCCAGCATTTCCTTTTCCCTCCTTACAAAAGAACGCCCGGGCGTCCACCTGCCAAGACCTATCGGCGGACGCTCGAGCGTTTTTCCATTGCCTACCCGGTGGCAGGCAATCCACTCCGTTTCTTCTGTTCACGGCTTATTTTACCTTTCTTCCGCCCTTCTGTCAAGGCATCTGGGCCGAGTCAAAAGATGGAACCTGGGAACTTTTCCCTCTTCCGTCTCCACCTCCTCCAAAAACATGGCAAGAGGCCGCACCCAGAGACCGCCTTCTCCGTAAAGCTGTCGATAGACCACCATTTCCTCCAGGGTCTCTGAATGCTTCGCCACGCCTTCCACACGATATTTTTTTCCTTTATAGTGCAGATAGGTACCGCCGATACAAAGCTCTTCCATCATCTATCCTCCCTTTCTTTTTTTGCTGCCGGACGACTGCCTGCCGGCACCCAAAAGGTCAGCACGCCTTTTGCCACAGCGACCGTCCCTCCGCAAAAAGGGTAGATCTCCCCATCCAGGCTGGCCCGCTGCGGCCGTCTCGTCAGGATCTCCAGCCGCTCGCAGGGGAAGTATTCCAGTTCCTTCCGTCCTGCCATTTTTTCCAGATACGTCCCTTTTCGGTAGGCGGGCAAAAGCCGCAGGAATTCCCTCCGGGGAACACGCCCCACAAAGGCCGCATCCATCTTTCCATCGTCCAGCCGGGCATAGGGCGAGGAACAGAAGGCTCCGCCGCAGTAACTGCCGTTGGCAATGGTACACAAAAGATAGGTGCCCTTATGCCAGCCCTTCCCCTGCCGCCGGAAAGCCATATCCTTCCCCATGGGCCGAAAGAACATACTGCCCGCCGCCAGGAAATAAGCCATAGGACCGTGTACCAGCGGGCGTTTCTTCCACTCTGCCGCCTTTGCCACCACATCACAGTCAAAGCCGATGTTCACCATATTGATACAGTGTCTGCTTCCCACCCGCAGCAGGTCTATCCGCAGAGGGACGCCGGCCAGCTGGGCCTCCAAGGAAAGAAAATTCTCCCAGGACGTAAAATTCCGTACGAAATCATTGCCCGTCCCCAGCGGGAACAGCCCCACCATGGCGTTTTTTTCGCCCGCCGCCCCATTGACCACCTCGTGAAGGGTACCGTCTCCGCCGCAGGCAAAAAACAGGATGCCCTGGGGATGGGCTTTCGCCTGTCGCCGGACAAAGGCCTCTCCATCCCCCTTGCCTTTGGTCAGATATATTTCACCGGGACGCCCCCGCTTTTTCATTTCCCGCCGGATCTGCGGCAGCAGCGCCATAGCTTCTCCCCTGCCCGCCGCCGGGTTCACGATAAAATATGTATCCATAGAAGCCTCCTTCCGTCCTCCCAGCGTACCATATTTCCCGCCCTCTGACAACGGAGAAACGAAAAACGGCGGCATCCTCTGCCGCCGTTACAGGAGATCACTGCTCCATCTGTTTTCCCAGAAAGCCCGCCGCCGTCTGGGCCAGCTTGCCTTCCACCTCGCCCATTTTCTTGTCATGGGAAAGGAATACGATAGCGCCCATGGCGTCTCCCTCGGCAATGATGGGGGCAATAAGCTGATAGGCGTATTCCTCGCCTTCCCCATCCTTCAGTACGGGTACAAAGCCCTCCTCGCCTTTCTTGGTGGATACTGTCGCCCTCTTATTGATGCAGGCCTCCAGTTCCGGACTGATATACTTCTCCAACAGTTCCTTTTTCCCGCCGCCGGATACGGCAATGATCCGGTCCTTATCCACAATGCAGGTAATATGGCCTGCCGTCTGGGCCAGGCTCTCGGCATACTCCTTGGCAAAGGCCCCCAGCTCTCCAATGGGAGAATACTTTTTGAGAATAATTTCGCCTTCTCTGTCTGTGAAAATTTCCAGCGGGTCGCCGTCACTGATAACATTGACATCATAGACCTTGTCCTTCCGGTTGCGCACCTGATGGACAATACGGCTTGCTGCGATATCTATGATGCCGCAGTCAAAATTTGCGGCGGTTTCTCCTTTTTGCTCATGCAGTACAAAGACGCCTTCTGTGTTCAATATAGCTTCAATATCTGCCTTTAATTTGATTTCGATACGGTTTTCATATACTGTAATACGGTCTATAAGGAAATCCAGATCGACTTTATCCAGCTTTTCTTTTTGCAGAATTTCATCGAACACATCCAACGCCGTTTTTGTGATGCGGTTGATGCGAATCATATTGTTTTTCTGATTCTCATTTAATTCCGCCTGTGGTTTTAGCGCGCTGATTTTTTTCTCCAGTTCCGCTTCCATTTCGTCATAGGTTTCTTCCAGAATAGCTTCTTTTTCTGGATGCTTCATAATATCCCGTATACGCTGACGCTTCGTGGCTTTTAATTCCGCAAGAGCATCGTCTATCTGTTTCTGGATATAGGAAGCCGTTTCCGCATTGGTCTGTACCGCCGCTTTTTCCGCCTTCAAAGATGCATTCAGCCGTTCCAGAATTCCTTCTGAATTTTCTTTGATTTTCAGGATATATTCTTTCAAAATACCATCTAAGAGATCCACTCGGATATGATGGCTGGTGCACCCTTTCCGCCCACGTTTGTGATATGTGCCACAGAGATAGGCAGGCTTCAAATCACTTCGGCTCATGGAAAACATAGGGCTGCCGCAGTCACCGCAGTAGAGAAATCCAGAATACACATTGTCATATTTTTTGATTCCTCTGTAATTGGAACGGGTTCTTTTCTTTCTCTGTTCCTGTGCCATGGCAAAGGTCTGCTTGTCTATGATGGCTTCATGGTGATTTTCAAAGACAATATGATCCAGTTCATCTTTCTTGATTTCTGGACCATTGATGCGTTTTCTGGTATATTTCCCCTGCCGTAATGTACCAATATAGAAATCATTTTCCAAAATCCCCTGTATGGTAACGATGCTCCATTCCTGTCTGGCTTGGATTTTTGTTTCTTCCCCATTGGCTTCCCGCCGCATTTTCTCATGCATACGGGGTGTTGGAATTTTTTGTTCTGTCAGGTAATTGGCGATTTTTTTATATCCCCAACCCTCGTTGTAACGGGTAAATATGGTCTGCACCACCTGTGCCGCTGGCGGATCTATGGCAATGGTCATATTTTTTGTATTGGTTATGATGTAGCCGTATGGTACAGCACAAATCCATTTGCCATCATTCTGACGTCGGTCAATGACGGATTTTACTTTTTTACTGGTATCAGTAACAGGCATTTCGTTCATCATAAATCGAAACTGTATTACCGTCCAATCATCAAAGGTGGGGAAATCCACATTGTCCCCAATGGAGATAATCCTTACCCCATTGTCCCTTAAGTCCTCCAGTTCTACCAGACCACGGCTGTTTCGTCTGGAAAATCTGGAAAAATCTTTGACTATCAGGATATCATATTGATGTCCCATGAGCAGGGGACGCATTTTTTGATAGCCTTCCCGTTTTTCAAAGGTATAACCGGAGCGGTCTCTATCCTCATAAAATGTCAGGGTACTTCCTGGAAATTTCTGTTTTACATAGTCCTCAATAATAGCTTTTTGGTTTTCTATGGAGGTATTGTCCCTGTCCATCTCCTCGTCTACAGAGATACGGCAATACCCCGCAATATCATAAGTTTCTGTCAATGTTCTCACCTCTTTTTCCCTTTGGCATCAGTATATCATGGCTTTTCATACACTTGTATCAGAAAATACTGGATAAAAAGCCGCCTTTCAACAGGCGGCTTTTTCTATGATCTATTGCTTATCATTGCACCTTTTCTTTCTGCTCCAGACCATAATTATGGAGAAGCAATCCCTCTGTCATAGAAAAAAAGTCATGGTGCCCTGAAATAAAAATAACATTTTGATACTTTGCACTGTCTTTTTGTGGTTTTGCATCTTGAAAAACCTGTTTCAAACATTCATCCTTCATTTCCTCTTCCGTCATCCAAACGGTTCTTCTTTTTGTTTTTTCATTCAGATTGATTTTCAAATAAGCAAGTCCCCCCTTTGTTTTTTTCCTAGTTTTTCCAAGCACAACGTTCTTTATACATGGTTACCACCTCAAATCTTCTTTTTGATTTTCTTCCTCACTGGAGAGTTTATGCCCATGTGCCAGTTTTTTCAGCGCTTCTCTCTGCTTCAGCTTTCGGTCATTTCTGGCAATGGTTCTGCCATTTTCCGGCGGCAGAAAACTCTGTTCCACATGATACCCCAGCCGTACCATCTCCGAAAAAAAGGTTTCCGCCTGCATAAGCCAGCCTTCTTTTGGCTCCGGTGTCAACGGAACAAAGCCTGCCGCTTGCCGATAGGCAAATATTTTTTCCATATTTTCTTTCAGGTACGTATCATCATGAAGCTTGTTGTCACGGCACTTTCTTCCATTGGGACAGGTATAGGTAATATATTTTCGGCTGTCACTCCATGCTACATCATAGCCTTCATAGTTCATATTCTGGATGAAAGTCTCCTTGCTTGTGCTGTATGCTAAGGCTTCCTCAATGGCTTTTATGAGCTGAAACTTCCAGCTTTGCTGCCGTATTGCCGCTTGATATTCTTTTGTTTTCATTGGCTTTTGCTTTGGTTTACGCCCATAGTGCTCTAAAGTTTCCTGCCCATGGGCAGCACAGATTTCATCATTTACCTTTCTGTGCTGCTCCAGATCCCCATGATTTTGGTGCAACTTTTTTCCCGTCTGGAAGCTGACAGCATTCACAATAAAGTGATTATGGAGATGCTCCGTATTGCAATGGGTTGCCACCAGTACCTCATATTCCGGGAACTGACGCTTTGCAAATTCCAAACCGATATCATGAACTTCCGCCGGCGTGATTTTAGCGCCCGCTGGAAAGGACTGCACAAACTGATAAAACTGTCTGCCGTCTGTTTTTTTGAACTGTCGTTTTGTGGTCATCATTTC
>CALWKZ010000087.1 GCA_944381385.1 uncultured Anaerotignum sp.
GAGAGGTCTGCTGTCTTTTGGGAAAATCCGGCTCGGGAAAATCTACATTATTAAATTTGATCGCGGGGCTGGAGAAGCCTACCAGCGGTCAGATCATATTCAATAAAAAGCATATCGAGCGGATGAATGAGGACCAGTTAGCCAGTTTCCGGCAGAAATACGTCGGCTTTGTATTTCAGTCCTATAATCTGCTGCCGACATTGACGGCGCTGGAAAATGTGACGCTGCCCCTGATTTTCAAAGGAGTGCCTGTCAAGGAACGCAACGAGCGCGCCATGGAAATGCTGAAAGCCGTAGGACTGGAGGAGAGGGCACATCATAAGCCCAGCGAAATGAGCGGCGGCCAGCAGCAGAGGGTCAGCATCGCCCGGGCTTTTATCAATCAGCCGCAGGTGGTGTTTGCCGACGAGCCTACGGGAAATCTGGATACAAAAACTACTTATGAAATGATGGATTTGATTACGGGGCTGGCAAAGGAATACCACCAAACGCTGGTGATCGTAACACATGATTTGGAATTATCTGAGTATGCCGACCGGATCGTGATGCTGATGGACGGCAAAATTGAGAAAATAGAGGAAAGAATCCCTTCAGAAGGAGGCATGGTGAAAAATGAGGAAGAGACTACTGTATAAAATATTCGCGTTATTGCTGGCGTTTACGGTATTGATGGGGATACCGGCGCCGTCTTTCGCGGCGGATCTGGACGGAAGGCCCAGTGTGTTTGTATCGGGTGACGGCGTATACGAGATTGACGCCGCGAAAGAAACCCGGCTGACCATACAGGTAAAAAATAAAGGCGGAGCGCCTGCGGAATCCATTGTAATGCGTGCCAAAAGCGATGAGGCGATCCCACCGTTTAAAATCAATTTTTCGGCGGGGGAAAATGTAGGCAGCCTTGGCGCCAACGGCGTGAAATCGCTGAATATGTATGTAGAGATTACCGGTACAGTGGAAAAAGCCAGCTACCCGGTAACGATCTCCTATACTTATCAGGATGTGGCAGGCGGTTCTTACAGCGGTTCCGATACCATTTACCTTCGTATGAAGGGCTTTAACACAGAGCCGGATTATACCTTTGACCAGATGAAGCTGGTGCCGGAAAGTATGTCTCCCGGTACTGCGGCCACCCTCAGCGGTATCGTAAAGAATACAGGCAGTCAGGATATGTATATGACAGAGGTGTCTTTAAGTAACCTGTCTACGGAAGGCATTACCATCAGCGGCGGTTTTAATACGGTGCAGGTAGGCAAGCTGACGGTGGGCCAGACGGCCAGCTTTTCTTTCCAGCTGGCTTCCAGCGCGGATATGGTGGCGGGGAACTATCCTGTGACCATCCAGCTGAAGTATCAGGATGCCTATGGCAAGGAATTTACAAAGGAACAGCAGTATTATGTGAATGTGGGCGGTGTCAGCGGCAAGACTTCCCAGCTGGAAATCCGCAATATGAAGGAACCGCAGGGGGTTTATGGCGTCAACCAGAATTTTCCGGTGCAGTTTGAACTGTACAACGCGGGACAGGTAGCGGCGAAGGATATCGTCATCACGGCGGAGGCCCTGGACCCTACGGCGGTGGTGCCCAAGTCCAGCAGCGTCAAGACCATTTCCTCTTTGGCGCCGGGTGCTTCTATGCCTTTGAGCTTCACCTTTGCGGGCACAAACCAGGCCACCAGCCAGAATTATGCCATCCAGTTTTTGGTGGAATATACTTCCGGCGGCACAAAGGTACATAGCTTCAAGCAGTATGCGGGAGCGAATATCAGCAACCCGGAAAAAGATAAAGAAGGCGAGGAGGAAAATCCCAGCAAGCCCAAGATCATTGTCAGCAATTATGTCTGCGATCCTCTGATCGTCATGGCGGGGCAGGAGTTTGACCTGAATCTTACCCTGACCAATACCCATGCCGCCAAGGGCGTGAAAAACATCAAAATGTTCCTGACACTGGCGGAAGAAACATCTTCCGAAACAGAAAAATCCGGCAATATTTTTACGCCGGTCAACAGCAGCAATACCTTCTATTTTGACGCCATCGCGCCCAAAGGCTCCGTGGAGAAGGATCTGCGGCTGTATGTGGTGCCGAACGCCCAGCCCAAAACATATACGCTGACCGTCAACTTTGAGTATGAGGACGCGGAAGGCAAGGAATATACGGCGAAGGAGCTTCTGGGCATCAATGTGGAGCAGGAGACGGAGCTGAGCATTGACGAGTTCGCCCTGCCGGAGATGATCGAACAGTACACCCCTGTAACAGTATCCTTCAGTTATTACAATACGGGCAAGGTAGCCCTCAGCAATCTGATGTTTAAGGTGGAGGGCGACGTGGAATGCTCTCAGAAAAGCACTTACATCGGCAATCTGGACTCCGGCGCCAGCGATTATTATGAAGTGAGCTTTACGCCCAACGATATCGGGCAGGTGCCTGTGGACATTGTGGCGGTCTATGAGGACCCCAGCGGAGAGACACAGGAAATCCGCCGCTCCTTTGTTTTAAATGTAACGGAACCATTGATGATGGATGGCGAAATGGACGCGGAGCAGCCGGAAAGCACGTTAAATATCAAAAACGTGGGCATTGCCATTGCCGTACTGCTGGTGCTGGCGGCGGCGCTGTTCTTCTTTATTAAAAAACAGAAAGAAGCCCCCGACGCTTTCGCGGAAAGCATGGAAAACGACGAGGATCTGGACGAAGATTTGGAAGAAGATGAGGATGACAAGGACGAAGAAGGGATGCCCTTATGAGTACAAGAGATCTGATTCTGATGGCGGTGCGTAATCTATGGAAAAGAAAGCTGCGGACTTTCCTGACCGTACTGGGCGTTGTCATCGGCACCACCTCCATTGTTGTCATGGTTTCCATTGGTATCGGCATGAACGAAAGCTTTCAGAAACAGGTGGAGGAATGGGGCAGTTTACAGGTCATTGACGTTTACAGCAGCAGCGGATATTATTTCAGCGATGACAGCAGCAGCAAGAAAGGGCCGAAGAAAGAGGTCCTGCTGGATGCAGCGGCGGTAGAGCAGTTCCGGCAGATGGAATATGTGGAGGCGGTCTCTCCCATCATCCGGGAAAGCATGATGATTGTCTGCGGGAAATACGTCAATTCCGCCAGCTTTATCGGCATCGACCCGGCGGCTATGGAGGCTCTGGGCTACAAAGTAGAGGAAGGCCGGACGCTGACGGCGGAGGATAAGGAAGGCATCGTTGTGGGCCGGGCTGTGCTGGATCAGATGTACAACCCCAAGCTCAGCTGGCAGATGCAGATGGAGGCCGGGCCGCCGGAAATCGACATTTTCAACGACAAGGTTATGCTGACGTATGACTGGAGCTATGGCAGCCGTTACGCCGATAAATCCATCAAGCCCATCAAGACCCAGGTGCTGGGGATTATGCCAGACGGTGGTAATAACAGTTATTCTGTGGTAATGCCCATCAAGCAGATGGAAAAAATACAGAAGGATAAACAGGCCTGGGAGAAAAAACAGGGGAATTCCAATTCTTCCAGCCAGCAGAAAAAGAAGGAATACCAGCAGGTTTCCGTAAAGGTCAACGATCTGAACAAGGTACAGGAGGTACAGCAGCAGATCAAGGACATGGGCTTCCAGGCATCCAGCCTGACAGACCAGCTGGAAGCCATGAAGGAGACCACTAAAATGCTGCGTATGGTGCTGGGCGCCATTGGGGCGGTGTCCCTGATCGTGGCGGCCATCGGCATTACCAATACCATGGTCATGGCCATTTATGAACGAACCAGAGAGATCGGTATTATGAAGGTGATCGGCGCGTCTTTGCGGGACATTAAGCTGTTGTTTTTGACAGAGGCGGCTTTTATCGGATTTGCTGGCGGCGTAGTGGGGATTCTGACCAGTTTTCTCATGTCGCTGGTGGTCAACGCCGTGGCTACGGGACAGGGGAGCGATATGAAATCCTCCATCCCCATCTGGCTGTATCTGGCGGCGGTGGCCTTTGCGACGGTCATCGGTGTGCTGTCCGGGTACCTTCCGGCGAAACGGGCCATGAAGCTGAGCGCGCTGACAGCCATTAAAACAGAATAAGAATATGCTATGGGGAGCCTTTCCGGGAGAAAGGCTCCTTTTTCCATGCCGGAAAGTAAAAACAGAAAAAAGGCGCAGAAAAAAGAGAGATATGGTATAATTTAGAAAATACAGCACAAAAAGGGGGCTTGACCGCCATGGTGACAACCCATAAAATTTTGACAGACCGACCCACTGACAGAGCAGCTCTGTCTTGTTTTGCTGCGAAAATCAATATCGTTTTACCAAAAACAGGCGTATCCCATCCATGGAGAAACTATGGACGGCATAGGCCTGTTTTTGTTTGCGGATAGACGGAGGAATGGGAAATAAGGAGGGAATGCAATGAAAAAAGGACTTTTGGCGGCGCTGTTGTGCGCCATGATATTTCTGCTGCTGCCGGCGGCGGCTTATGCGGCGGGCGGTAGTTTTGGAGGCGGTGACGGTTCGGAAGATAACCCTTATCAAATCGAGGACGCCGCGGATTTGAAGGAGTTTGCGGATATTGTAAAAGGCGAAAATACAAAGCAGGATACCGCCGCCTGGGCGGTGCTGACAAATAACATCACATTAGAAAATAGTGGCGAGAGTTGGACACCCATCGGCAGTTATGCAAAGCCATACACCGGCACATTTGACGGGCAAAATCACACCATATCCGGGCTGTATGTGAATGTCGTTCAGAGTTCCGGCGACGCATACGCCGGATTATTTGGCTATAACAACGGAACAATAGAAAACGTGAAGATAGAGGACAGC
>CALWKZ010000088.1 GCA_944381385.1 uncultured Anaerotignum sp.
CCGCCTTGTTAAGGATCGCCTCTTTTTTGTCCCAATCCCGCATATGCAGCCAGATATATTTCGCCATAGGGATCTTGGCCGCCTTGGCGATGAGCTTGGTGTACACCTTATCCATGGATACGGCGGAAGAAAGCACGCCGCAGCCCACATAGGGGATCTGTGCCATTTCAAAAAGGCCCTGTATGGTACCGTCCTCGCCCCAGGCCCCATGAAGGGCCGGCAGGGCAACGTCAATGGAAATCTCTTTATACCGGCCATTGACCAGCTTCAGCAGGCACTTTTTGGAGGCATCGGGACTGAGCACCGCCGGGGTGCTGTACTTTTCCCACTCGCCTGTGCGAATCCGTTCCACCGGCCCGCTGTAGATCATCCAGCAGCCTTTTTTGGTGATCCCTACCGGAATCACATCATAGCGTCTGGTATCCAACGCCGAAATCATATTAGAGGCGGACATCAAAGAGACCTCATGCTCTGAGGACTGTCCGCCGAAAATAACCGCAACCGTAATCTTCTGCATACACATACCTTCTTTCCTGTCCCCGCCCGCGGGAATCCAATCAGTACCATTATATGCAAAAGAAGCCATTCTGACAATACAAAAGGGCAGAAAAGGGCATTTCCCGCCTGTTTTTCATGGATAAAAAACAAAAAAACACAGAGAGACTATGTCCTTTTGTAACATATGCTCTCTGTGTTCCGCTTTCTTTTTTAGCCGCCCGCCATTATTCCCCTTTCAGCAGATGGGAAATAGACTTGTACAGCAAGAAGGTAATGGCACAGTTGATGCCGGCTTTCAGCAGATTAAAAGGGATAATGGCCGGGATCAGCATGGCGATGACCGTCTCCATAGGCGCCCCCATAAAAATCGGGGTAAAGATCAGGTTCATCACTACCATAGCCGCTGTCATCACCAGCGCGCCGATCACCAGAGCGATGGCCGCCGTTTTCTTCGTTTTATTTCTGCCGTAAATGTTGCCCGCTACCAGAACACAGCTGCCGGTAGCGAAAATATGCATGATGACACCAATAAAGCCGCCGCTGGCCGCGCTGACTGTCGCCCCCTGGATGACGGAAACCACTACCGTCAGCAGGAAGCCCGCCAAAGGGCCAAAGGCAAAGGTACCGATCAGAATAGGCACGTCCGCCGGGTCATACTCCAAAAAAGCCGCCGCCGGGATCAACGGGAAGTGTACCGTCGCCACCAGAATGATGGAGATGGCCGCCAGCATTCCCAGACTGGTCAGCTTTCTGACATTCCCTTTTTTCTTGCTCACTGTTGTTTTTACTACATTTTCCATTTTCTTTTTCCTCCGTTCTTCTGTTGAGACTTTTCAGGCAAACTTTTTCCCAAAAGAAAAAGCCTGAAAATCTTCAGGCGAAACGAGCAAAAGAAATGACGGTTTTCTCATGCTTTTCGGCACAAAAAAACCAATCCTTCTCCCATCCAGACTATACTGTCGGTACCGGAATCACACCGGTTCCTGCGCCGAAGCGCTCGCAGACTTTACTGCCGGTCGGGGATCTCACCCTGCCCTGAAGAATTTTCATATATCTTTGTACCCTCATTATATCTGATTGTGAAAAAATCGTCAATACATCTCCCTGCATTTTTGCGGGAACATCGCCCACCAAAAAGGCGGCCCTTCCCAAAGGAAAAACCGCCTTCTTCATACAAAAAATCATGCCGCCGGCTGTGCTACGATCTTCACCGCCGCACGGGCATCGTCCCCATAATAATATACGGTGACAGTGCTGCCCAAAAGCAGTCCCTGTGCCCCGGAAACATCGGCGTTTTCCTTGCCGAATACCCGCAGGGTGCCATCCTCCAGCCGCAGTACCAGATTATACATGGCCGCTTCTTCGACGATACCCGTCACCTGTTCCATGCCTTCCGTGGACATCGCCGTCAATGTCAGGCCGCTTTCATCCTGAGCCAGTGTCACCGGATAATACAGGGAATAGACCTCCACCGGGGCATAAAGCACGCCATCCTTCAGTTCCGGCGCTGTCCCCAGCTGCCTTGTGGTGCCGCGGGAGGTATAAGCGTCTGCGCCCGGCGCGAAAGCCAAAGACAGTGTACCGTCAGAAATGGTTACAGAACGGCTCTGACTGTCCCAGACCACGCTGTACCCCAAAAGGCCAGCCGTTTCCCGCACCGGCGCCATGGTCACGCCGTTCTCACTGGTATACAGTGGCTGCGTTACTGCCGTACCGCCTACGGTCATCGATGTCTGGGCCATGGCAGGCACAGCGCATCCCAAAGCCATCACACCCGCCAGCAGCGTCATACCGATTTTTCTCATAAACCATCCCTCCTTTGGTTCTGTTGGCGATTCCGCCCTTAAATTTCTTCCAGTATAACAAAAAAACATTACGCTTTTATTACATTTTGCGAAAAATTCCTTAATTTTCCACATCCCGCATGGTCAGAGAAATCCGTTTTCTGGGCAGATCCACCCCCAGCACCTTTACCGTCACCACATCCCCCAGCTTGACTGCCTCCAGAGGATGCTTGATAAACCGGTCACAGATCTGGGAAATATGGACCAGTCCGTCCTGATGGACGCCGATATCCACAAAGACGCCAAAGTCGATGACATTGCGGACAGTGCCTTTCAGTACCATGCCTTCCTTCAGATCCTCCATAGAAAGGACGTCGCTGCGCAGGACAGGGGCGGGAGCCTCGTCTCTGGGGTCACGGCCGGGCTTTTCCAGCTCTTTGGCGATATCCAGCAGAGTAGGCAGGCCAATGCCCAGCTTTTGTGCCGTTTCTTCCGTCAGGCTTACCTTCTGGCCCAGACCTTTCACCTGTCCTTTAGCCACATCCTCCAAAGAGCAGCCCACCAGGCGCAGCAGACCCTCCGCCGCCTTGTAGCTTTCGGGATGGACGCCGGTTCTGTCCAGCGGCATATCGCTTTCGGCGATCCGCAGGAACCCAGCGCACTGCTCAAAGGCTTTGGGCCCCAGCTTGGGCACCTTTTTCA
>CALWKZ010000089.1 GCA_944381385.1 uncultured Anaerotignum sp.
ACCGAAACGGCGTATTTGCCATAGACCTGTGGGCCAAACGGCAGAACTGCGCTCTGGAAGGCGTGGAAGAGATCAAAAAGATCTCCGGGAAGCTCCTTTCCGGCGGAGAGATCCGGATCAAAAGCCGCTGGCCCGTTGCGGGGACGCCGCCCCAGGGGGTGACGCTGACAGAGGGGGAGGAAAGAGACGCCACGGTCAGCATTTTCCGAAGGGACAGAAACGGCCTTTGGCTCATTCCCCGGGCAGTGGTCCTGGGCATAGGCTGCCGGAAGAACACTCCGGCGGAAAAATTGGAGGCGGCCCTGAAAAAACTGCTGGAAGAGACAGGCGTCAGTGAAAAAGCCCTCTGCCTTGCCGTCAGCATTGATTTGAAGCAGGAGGAGCCGGGTATCCTAGAATTTTGCCGGGACCACGGCCTGCCTTTTCGCTGTTTTTCGGCGGAGGAACTGGCGCAGGCGGAGGGGGATTTTTCCGCCTCGGCCTTTGTGGCGCAGGTGACGGGCGTGGACAATGTTTGCGAAAGGAGCGTCGTCCGGTGCGGCGGGAAACTTCTGCGGAAGAAGCTGGCTCTGGATGGCGTGACTATGGCGCTGGGCATAATGCCCTTTGCGCCGGACTGGAGGTGGCGGAATGGGTAAACTGTATGTGGTAGGCATAGGGCCCGGCGGAGCGGAATACATGACGGCGCAGGCACGGGCGGCCCTGGCGGCGGCGGAGGTGCTCTGCGGCTATCAGGGGTATCTGGAGATGGTCCGTCCTCTGTTCCCGGAAAAGGAAGTCTATGCCGCCCCCATGCGCCGGGAACGGGAACGCTGTCTTTGGGCCTTGGCGCAGGCCCAGAAGGGCAGGACGGCAGCCATGGTATGCAGCGGCGATGCCGGGGTATACGGTATGGCGGGGCTTCTGATGGAGCTGGCAGAGGACTTCCCGGCGGCGGAGCTGGAGGTGGTGCCGGGAGTGACGGCGGCGCTGTCCGGCGCGGCTGTGCTGGGGGCGCCCTTGGGCCATGATTTCTGTGTCATCTCTCTTTCCGATCTGCTGACCCCCTGGGAGGTCATCGAGCGGCGGCTGGTCTGCGCGGCGGAGGGGGATTTTGCCCTTTGCCTGTACAATCCCGCCTCCCATAAGCGGACGGAACATCTGCGGCGGGCCTGCGAAATCCTTCTGGCGGCGGGAAAAGGGCCGGAGACGGTCTGCGGCTGGGTGCGGAATATCGGCAGAGCCGGAGAGGAAAGCCGGCTGCTGACACTGGCGGAGCTGGCGGAGGAGCGGCTGGATATGTTTACGACGGTATTTATCGGCGCGGAGAGCACCCAGGTGCTTTCGGGCCGGATGGTAACGCCCAGGGGGTATGCGGGAAAATGAAGATACTGATTTTTGGCGGCACTACGGAAGGCAGGCAGCTTTCCTACGGGCTGGCGGCGCTGGGCGCGGAGGTGACGGTCTCTGTGGCGACGGCCTACGGCGCGGAGGAACAGGGCGAAAAGGACGGCATTTCTGTGGTGACAGGCCGGAAGGAGGAAGGAGAAATGACCGGGCTATTGGAAGGGCAGAACCTTTGCGTAGACGCTACCCATCCCTATGCGCTGGAGGCCAGCGGGAATATCCGAAGGGCCTGCATAACGGCAGGCGTGGCCTATGTGCGGCTGCTGCGGGAGGAAAGCCCTCTGATCCCGGAGGCGGTCTATGCGGCGGACGCAAAGGCGGCGGCGGAGTATCTGGCGAAGAAAGAGGGGAATATCCTTCTGACGACGGGGACCAAGGAACTGCCCGCCTTTGGCGGCCTGGCGCGGGAACGGCTTTTTCCGCGGATACTGCCTATGGCGGAAAATCTGGCGGTTTGTGAGGCAATGGGCATCCCCCGGCGCAATATCATCGCTATGCAGGGGCCTTTTTCCCAGACCCTGAATGAAGCGCTGATGGAGCAGTTCCATATCCGGTATCTGGTGACGAAGGACGGCGGGAAAGCCGGTGGATTTTCGGAAAAAATACAGGCGGCCCGGCAGAAGAATGTTTTGCCGGTGATCCTGCGGCGAAAGCGGGAGCAGGGGAAAAGTTTCGAGGAAATTCTGGTATTGTGCAGGGAGGCGATCAGATGCGGGTCATATTGACGGCAATGGGCGGCGGCAGGGAAAACAGCCTGACCATGGAATGCAGGCAAGCCTTGGCGTGTGCTGACCTCATCATTGGGGCGGAACGGCTTTTGGCGTCACTGCCGGAGGGCCTTTCGGCGAAAAAAAGGACAGCGGTGAAAGCGGAAGAGATTCTGGCGGCGCTGGAAGAAGGCGTCGAAACGGCCTGTGTGCTGTTCAGCGGAGATACGGGCTTTTATTCCGGCGCCAAAAGACTGCTGCCGCTGCTGGCGGAACGGGGGATCTTGACGGAGGTGCTGCCGGGGGTTTCCAGTGTGCAGCTTCTGGCGGCCAGACTGGGGCAGCCCTGGCAGGACTGGCGGTTTGTTTCGGCCCATGGACGTGCCTGTGACGCTGTGACGGCGGTCATGGGCGGAAAGCCTGCTTTTTTTCTGACGGACGGCAAAAATACCCCGGCGGTTCTGTGCCAAAGGCTGACAGAAGCGGGGCTGGGAGAGCTGCGGGTCATCATAGGCGAAGAACTGGCGGGACCGGAGGAGCGTATCCTGCGGACAACGGCGGCGGAGGCGGCGGAAATGAGGTTTTCTCCCCTTTCGGTGCTTCTGGCGGAGGCGGCGCTCCAAAGCCCTTATCGGGGGCCGGGGATACCGGATGACGTGTTCCTGCGGGGAGCGGTGCCCATGACAAAGCGGGAGGTACGGGCGGTGATTCTGGCGAAGCTGGCGGTAAGCCCGGAGGACGTGGTCTGGGATATTGGCGCCGGAACCGGCAGTGTTAGTGTGGAGCTGGCCATGGCGGCTCGGAAGGGCCGGGTATACGCGGTGGAAATGGAAGAGGAAGCCTGCGAGCTGATCCGGAACAACCGGGAGAAGTTCTGCGCCTGGAATCTGAACCTTTGCCGGGGCAGAGCGCCGGAAATCCTGAAAGACCTGCCGACGCCCCAGGCCGTTTTTGTAGGCGGCACAAAGGGAGAGATGAAAGAGATCCTCTCTCTGGCGCTGGAGCGGAACCCACAGGTCCGCATCTGTGTTTCCGCCATTACGCTGAAAAACCTTTGGGCGGCTGTGGAGGCTATGGAAAACCTGGGCTTGGCGCCGTCTGTGACCCAGATCGGCGTCAGCAGAACCAGAGCTGCCGGCGGTCTGCATATGCTGTTGGCCAACAATCCCGTTTTTTTGATTACAGGAGGATGCCATGATTAAGATACTGGTTGCCGCGCCTGCTTCGGGCAGCGGAAAAACGGCAGTCAGCTGCGCGCTGCTGGCGGCCCTGAAAAAAAGAGGATACCATCCCTGCGCCTGCAAATGCGGGCCGGATTATATCGACCCCATGTTCCATCAGGCGGCTCTGGATGTAGAAAGCCGGAACCTGGATCTGTTTCTGGCGGGGGAACGGGAGACAGCGGCTAGTTTCCGTTCCTGCTGTCAGGGACACGATGCTGTGGTATGCGAGGGCGTCATGGGATACTATGACGGCTTGGGAGGCGTTACGGCACAGGGCAGTACCTACGATCTGGCGGATACGCTGGAACTGCCGGTATTGCTGGTGGTGCGGCCTAAGGGCGCCAGTCTGACCCTGGCGGCGCAGATCAAAGGGTTGTGCGCCTTCCGCAGTCCGCACCGTATCAAAGGTCTGCTACTCAATGACTGTTCGCCTATGCTCTGCGGGACACTGGGCCCTATGCTGGAGCGGGAAACGGGTCTGCCGGTGCTGGGCTGTCTGCCGCCTATGGCGGAAGCGGCTTTTCAAAGCCGTCATTTGGGCCTGTATACGGCGGCGGAGATCGTGGATATCAGAGAAAGGATCGACCATCTGGCGGCACAGCTGGAAAAAAGTATGGATATGAAAAGGCTGCTGGAGCTGTTTTCTTTTCCGGCGGAAGAAAGCATCCCGTTTCCGCGGGAAAAGAAAAAAACAGACGGCCTTCGGCTGGCCGTTGCCAGAGACAGGGCCTTCTGCTTCTGTTACGCGCAAACATTGGAGAACTTTGAAAAGGCGGGGATTGCCCCGGTGTTTTTTTCGCCTTTGGAGGACAAAGGACTGCCGGCGGCGGAGGGGCTCTATCTGCCGGGCGGATACCCGGAGCTGTACGCCCGGGAACTGGCGGGGAACAGGCCGATGCGCCGCGCTGTGCAGGAGGCTGTTTTGTCGGGTATGCCGACGGTGGCCGAATGCGGCGGGTATCTTTATCTTTGCGAAAAGCTGGAGGACAGCGAGGGCCTGCTTTGGCCTATGGCGGCGGCTTTGCCGGGAACCGGGCGGAACCAGAAACGGCTAGTGCGCTTTGGTTATGCCCATCTGACGGCGGCGGAGGACAGCCTGCTCTTTCAAAAAGGAGAAAGGGCACCGATCCATGAATTTCATTACTGGGATACAGAGCCAGGGGGCGGCGCTTTTTCCATGGAAAAGCCTGTAACAGGGCGGCAATGGCAGGGCGGCTTTGCTTCTCCGAGCCTGTATGCTGCCTTTGGGCATCTGTATTTTGACGAAACGCGGGCTGGGCGGCTGGCGGCGGCCATGACGCACTGGAAGGAGGAAAAAGGAAATGGAAGAGCATGAAAGCTGGCTCATGGCACAGCTGGCGGAGATCGGGCCACCTTCTGCCGAAGCCGGAGAGGCGGCCAGGGAGAAGTGGCAGCGCTGCGCCCATCCTTTGGGCAGTCTGGGACGGCTGGAAAGGATGGTGGAGGAGATGGCGGCGCTGACGGGGACGGCGGAGCCGGATATTTCCCGAAAGGCAGTGGTGGTTTTCTGCGCCGACCATGGCGTTGTGGCCCAGGGCGTATCCCAGTGCGGCAGTGAGGTGACGGCGGCCATTGTCCGGGGGTTGGCGGAAGGCCGGACGGCGGTCTGCAAAATGGCGGAAAAGGCCGGATGCCGGGTGATCCCGGTGGATATGGGCCTGCGGGAGCTGCCGCTGGCGGAAGGCGTCCTGTCCCGGCGTGTGGGCAATGGGACAGAGGATTTCACCCAAGGCCCAGCCATGACAAGAGAGCAGGCGGCGCAGTCTGTACGTGCTGGCATGGAGCTGGCAAAAGCGCTGCGGGCGGAAGGTGTGGGCCTGCTGGCTACAGGGGAGGCGGGCATCGGCAACACCACCGCCAGTACGGCTATGGCCTGTGTCTGGACGGGGCTTTCCCCGGAGGAGATGACGGGGCGGGGCTCCGGTCTGTCCGACCACGGCCTGCGGCGAAAGACAGAAGCCGTCAGAAAAGGACTGGAGCTCCACCGGCCTGACGGCGGCGATCCGTTGGATGTGCTGGCGAAGGTAGGCGGTTTTGAGATCGGCGCCATGTGCGGCCTGTTTTTGGGCGGCGCCCGCTGGGGCGTGCCGGTGCTGATGGATGGGTTTATCAGTTCTGTGGCGGCCCTTTGTGCCCTGCGCCTTTGTCCGGCGGCAAAAAAAGCGGTCTTTGCCAGCCATGCCTCGGCGGAACCGGCGGCGGGAGCCGTACTGGCGGCATTGGGAAAAGAACCGCTGCTTTATGCCGGGATGCGGCTGGGAGAAGGCACCGGAGCGGTGGCGGTGATGCCCCTTCTGGATATGGCTATGGCGGTATACCGGGACAGCTATACGTTTTCGGAGTGCGGGATAGAGGCGTACCGGCCTCTGGGAGGTTTCTGATGATGATATTGGTGATAGGCGGGGCGGCTTCGGGAAAAAGCGCTTACGCCGAGGAACTGATTTTAAAAGGAGGCTCTGGCCCCAGAATCTATATAGCGGCCATGGAGCCTTTAGACGAGGAAAGCAAAAAACGGGTGGAACGCCACCGTGCCCTCCGGCAGGGAAAGGGCTTTCAGACCATAGAGCGGTATTGTCATCTGGAGGGCCTGCGGGTGCCTCCGGACAGCAATGTACTGCTGGAATGCCTGGGAAATCTGACGGCCAATGAGAAGTACAGCCCCCAGGGAGCGGGAGAAGCTGCTTTTGCGGCCGTATGGGCAGGGGTGGAGTCCCTTCGCCGTCAGTGCAGCCGGCTGGTGGTGGTCTCCAATGATATTTTCAGCGATGGTGTGGCCTATGACGAAGAGACTATGGACTATCTGCGGCTGCTGGCGAGGCTCCACCGGAAGCTGGCAAAGGAGGCGGACGCCGTCTGTGAGGTAGTCTGCGGCATTCCTTATTATCACAAGGGAGGGGAACATCTATGAGAGTATTCCTGGAAACCATAGGGGCGGCATTCGGTATGTTTTCCGCCCTTCCTGTGCCCCAGACCGTCTGGCGGGAAAGAAGCCTGCGGTATGTGCTCTGCGCCTTTCCCCTGGTGGGGGCGGTCTGCGCCCTGGGCTGGTGGGGCTGGGCGGTTCTGGCGGAAAGGCTGGCGGTGCCGGCGGTGCTGCGGGGAGCTGTGTTTTGTCTGCTGTCGCTGTGGATCACCGGTGGTATCCATCTGGACGGCTATGCCGACACCTGCGACGCCTTGGCTAGCTATGGCGATAAGAAACGGCGGCAAGAAATTTTGCGGGACCCCCACTGCGGCGCCTTTGCCCTGATAAGGCTTTGTGCTTATTTTGTGCTGTATTTTGCCCTTTGTACGGCATTTACGCCTCAGCGGCGGGGACTGCTTTGCATGGGGCTGGGCTTTGTCCTTTCCAGAGCCCTTTCCGGCTGGGCGGTGGCGTCCTTTCCTATGGCGAAGGACACCGGACTGGCCCATACCTTTGCCCAGGCGGCGCAGAAAACGCGGGTGGGCCGGATATTATGCCTGTTGGCGCTGGCGGCGGCAGCCTGTATGATCTGGCTGGGCCGGGGAACCGGCGCAGTTATGGCGGGAACGGCGGCAGGGGTGTTCCTATATTACAGAAACGTGGCGGAAAAAGCCTTTGGCGGTATTTCCGGCGATCTGGCGGGATGGTTTTTACAGAAGGCGGAGCTTTGGATGCTGGCGGCGCTGGTGCTCTGCCAGATAGGGGAGGCGGCAGTATGATATTGATTACAGGAGCGAGGTTCAGCGGGAAAAAAGCATTTGTCAGGGAATATCTGTGCCCGGAGGGGACAGAGACGGCGTGTGCCCTCTGGGAGGTACAGACCTTGGCGGAGCCGGGCATGACGGAGATGGAGCTGAAGGCATTGGCGGACCGGCTGGCGGAAAAGAAGATCCTTACCTTTACGGAGACCGGCTGCGGCGTAGTGCCCATGGACCCGGCGGAACGGGAACGCCGGGAGGCGGCGGGACGGCTGGGGTGTCTCTTGGCGGAGCGGGCGGAAACGGTGGTGCGGCTGTACTGCGGCATCCCCCAGGTGCTGAAAGGGAGGCTGGAAAAATGAAGGTATATCTTCTGCGTCACGGAGAGACGGCCTATAATGCGGACAAGCGGTACCAGGGGACCAGGGACATCCCTCTTTCGCCCCGGGGACGGGCGGCCCTCCGGCGGGCGGAGCTTTGCCCCGAGCGGGTCTATGTTTCCCCTCTCAGCCGGGCGATGGAAACGGCGCGTATCCTGTTTCCGGAAAGTATTCTGGTGCCGGAGGCGGATCTGCGGGAAATGTGCTTTGGTATCTTCGAGGGAAGGAATTATATAGAAATGGAAAAAGACCCGGAATACCTGGCCTGGGTAGGCAATGACTGCCGGGGCCGCTGTCCCGGCGGCGAGACCAGGGAGGAATTTACGGAGCGCACCTGTGCCGTATTTGAGCGGCTCATGGCGGAGGCGATGGAACAGGGCCGGGAGAGTCTGGTGATCATGGCACATGGCGGTACGCAGATGGCCCTGATGGAGCGGTACGCCCTGCCCCAGATGGATTACTACCATTGGTGCGGCCCTAACGGCGGCGGTTATGTGCTGACGGCGGAAAAAGACGTGTGGGAGAAATCCCGGAAGATGCATCTGCTGGAAGAAGTGCGGTATGAGAAAAAAGAGGTGGAAGCATGATCTGGGGCGCTATAGCCGCAGGCTTCCTGCTGGATCTTCTGCTGGGGGACCCGGTGTGGATGCCCCATCCGGTGGTTTGGATGGGAAAGGCCATCGGGAAACTGGAAGGGGTTTTGAGAAGCGTATTCCCAGAGACGGAGAAAGGCCAGTTTTGGGGCGGCGTGCTGCTGGTGGCGGCCATGGTTGGCGGCAGCGGTCTGTTTTTTGGCGGAATCTGCTGGGCGGCGGGACGCATCCATCCGGCGCTGGCGTTTTTCTTTCAGACCCTTTGGTGCTGGCAGGCGCTGGCCCTGAAGGGGCTGGCGGAGGAAAGCGAAAAGGTGTGTCGGGAATTGGAAAAGGGCGATCTGCCGGCGGCCAGAAAGGCCGTTTCCCGTATTGTGGGCAGAGATACCCAGGCATTGACGGAGGAAGGCGTTACCAAAGCGGCGGTGGAGACGGTGGCGGAGAATTTTTCCGACGGCGTGGCGGCGCCTTTGTTTTATATGCTGCTGGGGGGCGCGCCTTTGGCAATGGTCTATAAAGCCATCAATACCATGGACAGTATGGTGGGCTATCGGAACGAAACATATCTGTATTTTGGCAGAGCCGCCGCAAGACTGGATGACGCCGCCAATTTCCTGCCTTCCCGGCTGGCGGCGCTTCTGTGGATTGCCGGCGCGGTTTTGGCGGGCTTTGACGGGAAGAAGGCCTGGAAGATCTGGCGCAGGGACCGGCGCAATCATGCCAGCCCCAATTCCGCCCAGACAGAGGCGGCTTGTGCCGGGGCCTTGGGCATCCGTCTGGCGGGGCCGGCCAGCTACTTTGGAAAAAGATATGATAAGCCCTATATCGGCGACGATCTGCGGCAGCCGGGACCGGAGGATATCCGGCGGGCCAACAGGATGCTGTATGTATCCGGCTGGCTGGCGCTGGGACTGGGGCTTTTGGCAAGAGGATGCGTGATATGGCTGTGGAGGTGAGTGCATGAAACAGGATTTGGTTCACGGCGGAGACTGGGCGGGCTATGAAAAGGCCTACGGAAAACCGCCTTTGGATTTTTCCGCCAATATCAGTCCTTTGGGACTGCCGGAAGGGGTAAGAGAGGCGGTGTCGGCGGCTTTGTCCACGGCGGATCGGTATCCCGATCCCCTGTGCAGAGAATTGACGGCGGCCATTGCACGGAAAGAAGGGGTGC
The DNA here is from genome assembly GCA_944381385.1 of uncultured Anaerotignum sp. Classification (GTDB taxonomy): domain Bacteria; phylum Bacillota; class Clostridia; order Lachnospirales; family Anaerotignaceae; genus Anaerotignum. Next base: position 9,145 of record CALWKZ010000089.1, read on the forward strand.
CGGCGGAATGGTGCCTTTGCGGCAATGGGGCGGCGGATCTGATCTTTCGGGCGGTCTATGCGCTCCGTCCCCGGAAGGCGCTGGTAGTTTCCCCGGGCTTTGCGGAGTACGAGGCGGCTTTGCGGGCGGCGGACTGCGCCGTAGAGCATTACCTGCTTTCTGCGGAACAGGATTTTTGTCTGGGAAGAGATTTTCTGGAAAAAATACGGTCGGAAGTGGATATGGTCTTTCTCTGCCAGCCCAACAATCCTACGGGTATGACCATAGAACGGCCGTTTCTGGCGGAAATACTGGAAAAATGCCGCCAAACGGGGACGGTGCTGGCACTGGACGAATGCTTTGTGGATTTTCTGGAGGCGCCGGAGGCATATACGATGACAGGCGCGCTGGAAGGGGCGGAGCATCTTTTGCTATGGAAAGCCTTTACGAAGCTGTATGCCATGGCGGGGGTACGTCTGGGGTACTGTCTTTGTTCCTGCGAAGAACTGCTGGAAAAAATGCGGCAGGCGGGACAGCCCTGGGGTGTCTCTTCCTTAGCCCAGGCGGCTGGACTGGCGGCCCTGAAAGAAGGAGCGTACGCGGCACAGGTACGGCGGCTGGTCTGGAAAGAGCGGCCCTGGCTGGAAAGAGAGCTGGCGGCGCTGGGGCTTCGGGTGATTCCCGGAGAGGCCAATTATCTGCTGTTCCAAAGCCAAAGACCTCTGGCGGAGCCTTTGCGGCAGCGGGGGATTCTATTGAGAGGCTGTGGGAACTATAAAGGGCTGGACGAAAGCTGGTATCGGACGGCGGTACGTACCCATGAGGAAAACGCGCGGCTGGTGGCTGCCATCAAGGAGGTGCTGGAATGAAGCGGGCAAAAGCCATTATGATACAGGGAACCATGTCGGGGGTGGGCAAAAGCCTTCTCTGTGCCGCTTTGTGCCGTATTTTCCGGCAGGACGGCTATGCGGCAGCGCCTTTTAAAAGCCAGAATATGGCTTTGAACAGCTATGTGACGGCGGATGGACTGGAAATGGGGCGGGCCCAGGCGGTACAGGCCCAGGCGGCGGGCATCGCGCCCGATGTGCGGATGAATCCCATATTGTTAAAGCCTTCCAGCGATACGGGCAGTCAGGTCATCGTTCATGGCGAGGTAAGAGGCCAGATGACGGCAAGGGAATATTTCCGACGAAAAAAGGAACTGGTGCCGGAGATTCTGAGGGCCTATGACAGTCTGGCGGCGGAGTATGATATCATCGTCATCGAAGGCGCCGGCAGCCCGGCAGAGATCAATTTAAAGGCGGAGGATATCGTCAACATGGGTCTGGCGGAGCTGGTGGACGCGCCGATACTGCTGGCGGGGGATATTGACCGGGGAGGGGTGTTTGCCCAGCTTTATGGCACGGTGGCCCTGCTGGAGGAACAGGAACGGGCACGAATCAAAGGGCTTCTCATCAATAAATTCCGGGGGGACGTATCCCTGTTGGAGCCGGGGCTGACTGTGCTGGAGGAAAAGACGGGCATCCCTGTCTGGGGGGTGGTGCCTTTTCTTTCCGCGCAGATCGACGATGAGGATTCTCTGGCGCCCTGTCTGGAGCAAAGAGAAGGCAAAAAGCCTTTGGATATTGCAGTGATCCGCCTGCCCCGCATTTCTAATTTTACGGACTTCGCGCCTCTGGAAGCCCATCCCCTGCTGGGGGTGCGCTACGTTTCCCGTCTCCGGGAACTGGGAGAGCCGGATCTGATGATCCTGCCGGGGACGAAAAGCACTATGGCGGATCTGCGGTGGATGCGGCAGAACGGTCTGGAAAGGGCCATAGGAAAGCTGGCGGCGAAAGGCACGCCGGTCCTTGGCGTCTGCGGCGGATACCAGATGCTGGGGCAGAGATTATCTGACCCGGAAGGAATAGAGGACGGCGGAGAGATGCGGGGCATGGGTCTGCTGCCGGTGGAAACGGTGTTCTGCCGTCAAAAAAGAAGAACCACTGTGACGGCCCGGACAGAAGCGGCGGCCTTTGCCGAAGCGGCGCTGACAGGCTATGAGATACACAACGGCAGGACCACAGGCGGAGAAAAGCCCTTCTGCCGCCTTTCTGACGGGAGTGCGGAAGGCTGCGCCGGGGAAAATGTATGGGGGACATACCTCCATGGACTTTTTGACAGCGGAGAGCTGACGGAAAAACTGGCGGCATGGCTTTGCGAGAGAAAAGGGATCGCCTGGGAAAGCGCCGCGGCCTTATCTTATGAAGCGTACCGGGAGGAGCAGTATGATCTGCTGGCGGGGGGCGTCCGTCATGCCTTGGATATGGAGGCCATATACGACTGTATGGGGTTGGTGAGAAAGAAATGAAAAATGGATTGGTACATCTGTATTTCGGAAAGGGAAAAGGAAAGACCACTGCCGCCATGGGGCTGGCCCTGCGGGCTTTGCAGGCGGGCTGGAAGGTGGTGATCCTTCAGTTTTTGAAAAGCGGAAGCTCCGGAGAGATTGAACTGCTGGAAGAGCTGGGAGCGGAGATCTACCGGGGAAAAGAAGGAAAGAGCTTTGTTTTTCAGATGAGCGAGGAAGAAAAGACAAGGACGCGGCAAATGCAGACGGCACATCTGGCACAGGCCATGGCCCGGCAGGCGGATCTATTGATTCTGGACGAAGCCTGCGCTGCCTGGCAGTTGGATATGGTGGACAGAGATTTGCTGCGAAAAGCGGTGCTGGAACGGCCGGGAGGACAGGAAGTGGTGCTGACGGGCCGGGAACCGGCGGACTGGATGACAGAGGCGGCGGATTACTGCACGGAGATGGTTTGCCATCGTCATCCCTACGAAAAAGGCGTCTCCGCCAGAAAGGGAGTGGAATATTGAGTGAAAAATACAGGCGCCCGGCGGAGATTGAACGGGCCAGTATGGAGATCATACAGAAGGAACTGGAAGAAAGAGGGATTTTGCTGCCGGAAGAAAATGCCGGCGTGATCCGCCGGGTGATCCATACGACGGCGGATTTTGAGTATGTGGAAAATCTGTACTTCTCGCCGGGGGCAGTGGAAAAGGCAGCGGCTGCGCTGAAGGCGGGGACGGTCATTGTGACGGATACCAATATGGCCAAGGCCGGCGTCAGCAAAGCCGCTTTGGGTCAGCTGGGCGGGGAAGTATTCTGTTTTATGGCGGAGCCGGAAGTGGCGGAAGCGGCCAGAGTGCAGGGGAGTACCAGAGCCGCCGCCTCTATGGCGCTGGCAGGCAGGCGTTATCCCCAGGCGGTTTTTGCCATAGGGAACGCGCCTACGGCCCTTTTGAAGCTCTGCGAGCTGATGGAGGAAGGGCTGCGGCCCGCCCTGGTGATCGGTGTGCCGGTGGGCTTTGTCAATGTGGCGGAAAGCAAGGAAGGGCTGGTGGAAACCTGTAGACGCTTCGGCGTGCCGGTAATCGCCGCCATGGGGCGCAAAGGCGGCAGCAATGTGGCGGCTGCCATCTGCAACGCTCTGCTGTACCGTGCGGCGGGAATGACGGAGCCGGAAAAACGGGGATGGTAAAGCGGATAAAAACAGCGGAAAAATCTATTTGATTTTTCCGCTGTTTTTGTTATGCCAAAGCAAAATAAGTCTCGTCAAAGAGGGAGGCATATTCGCCTATGTGTTCCCGCAGATCTGCCGGGCCTTCATAGCTGACCACCAGCATACGGCCCTCCCGGCGCAGATACAGGATCTGGCGGCCCAGGATGTTCTGCCAGCGGGCTTCGCCGCAGCCTTCCAGAGCATAGGTTTCTTCTGTGGTCTGGAATTTCCCCGAAAGTCCCGGAAAGTCCTTCTGATGGGAGATCAGTTCCAGACTGACGGCCTTTGCCAGCAGGCCGGAGGGGAATTCCCCGTAAAAGGTGGTTTGGTAGGACGCTACGGTATTTTCCGCGTCTCTGGCCTGTTCATGGATAGAAAAATATACCGGCGCCAGGAAGGAATTCTGGCTGGTTACGTAATTCCCACTGTATTCATCGGAGGAATCATAAGGGGGAAAGATCCATTCCTCGGTGGAATACAGTGTTTCCATAGGAAGATAGGGCAGAGGGGCGGAAACCTCCGCCAGAGCAAGGCGAAGGGTATTTTCTTGGTCCATGGCCCGCAGCTTTCCCGGAGCAGGGGTCAGGAAGATCAGCGTCAGGATGACAAGCAAGATCTCCGCCAGCAGGATCGACCGGTAGGAGCCTTTATGGGAAAGAGAATGTCCCCTGGCCAGCAGTCTTTTTCGCCGCAGGAGCCGGAAAAAAGGATATAGAACCAGTACGGCGATGAACAGGAAATAGCCTATCAGGAACAGAGACAGGCGGGGATAGGTGATGAAAAAAGTGGGCCGGTACAGGGGCATAGCCAGAAAGACGCCCAGCAGTACCAGTATCGCCAGAGAAAAGAGGCCGTAGCTCCGAAGCATCCGGCTGTAGGCCCGACTCTGCACCAGAGGATCGCTGTGGATTTCCGGCGCGTCCGCTGTTTCGGCGGCAAAGACATAGAAAAAGTGGGACAGAGGCGCCACATAGCGCCAGCCGTATTCCGCATAAAGCTCTGTCATTTGCAGGGGAGGTACGCGGGAGGTATCCGGCGCCGCCTCCAGACGGTAACGGGCAGAAGCGGCCTCTCTCTTTTCAAAACGCCACAGAGGCGGAAAATAAGAAAGATGTTCCAGAAACCAGCCTTTCCTGGCCATATCCTCCAGAAAACGCTCTATGGCCTCGGGAAAGGCAGGCGGAAGGAGAACCGGCAGGAACAGGGATGGATGCAAAGTATTTTTTCTCATAAAGATTCCTCCTTTTGGGACGAGTCGTTTTCTTCTTCCGCGTCCAACAGACAACGGCGCAGGCGTTCCACTTCCTCCAGATAGACCTGGCGGCCCCGGTCAGTGATGCGGTAGGTACGTTTCCGGCCATGGACGGAGGTTTCCCGCAGAAGGCCCTCTTCCTGAAATTTTGCCAGGATGGTATAAAGGGTACCGGGTCCCAGCTGGATCCGGTCATGGGTCTTTTGCCGGATATATTCCGCCGCGTCCACGCCGCAGCGTTCTTCTTTTAAAAATGCCATCAGCACATAAAACATGGTCTCTGTCAAAAGTTCCATAGATTTTTTCGCCATGGGCAGTCACTCCCTTTTTTAATATCGACACTCGATATCGTCTAACGATATTATATAGCAAAAAGGAAAAAATGTCAAAGAGAAGGGGATGATGAAATTTTTTTTTACCAGGAATGGAAAAGAAAGGCGGGAAGGAGGAAGCATCCGTCTGTTTTCGGCTATCATCATGTAAAATAGAAGCCGCCTTTTTTCGTTTTCTTTCCAAAGCCGCTGCCTTTGGGGAGAAAATGAAAAAAAGCCATGGATTTTTGCGGCGGAATAGGTGATTTTATTTCATGGAAAGAAAGACAGATGTACTTTACTTGCGGACGGATTTGGCTTAATATGATAGTATAGAACTATCGGAAAAGGAAGCAAGGAAAGGAGCAGACGTTATGGCAAAGAAAAAAACAATACTGGATTTATATAAAATGAAAGAAAATGGGGAAAAAGCGGCATGGATCGTATTGTATGACAGCTGCTTCGCTTCCTACGCGGAGGAAGCCGGTGTGGACATGATCCTCTGCGGCGATTCCATGGGGATGATCGTATACGGCAACGCGGGAACGGTGCCGGTTACCATGGACATGAGCATTGCACACTGCCAGGGGGTACGCAAGGGCGCGCCCAACACCTATCTGATTGGTGACCTGCCCTTTGGCAGCTATCATATCAGCACAGAGGACGCTGTACGAAATGCCATCCGATTCTATAAGGAAGCGGATGTGGACGCGGTAAAACTGGAAGGCGGCGTAGCCGTTGCGGATAAGATCAAAGCCATCACAGAGGCGGGCATGGTCGTATTTGGCCACATTGGCCTGACACCGCAGAGCTCCGCTTCCATGGGCGGTTTCAAGGCCCAGGGCAGAACGGTGGAAAGTGCGAAGGCCATCATCGAGGACGCCATTGCCGTATATAAGGCAGGGGCGAGAACACTGCTGCTGGAAGGCGTGCCGGAAGAAATCTGCGCCTATGTACATAAAATGCTGCCGATCCCCGTATACGGTATCGGCGCTGGCATCGACTGCGACGGTCAGGTAATTCTGGCGGCGGACTCTCTGGGCATGTACAAGAACTTTACGCCGAAGTTCGCGAAGAAGTATGTGGATATTGCCGCTATGGCGACCCAGGGCATTGAGGACTATGTAAAAGAGGTCAAAGAGGAAGCCTTCCCCGCACCGGAGCATAAGTATAAAATTTCCGGCGATCCCGAGGAATTCGCGAAGCTCTTTGAGGAAATGAAGCCGTTTTTTGAGAAATGATTGTATGACAAAATTGTGTAAGGAGGGGTGAATATGCCGAAATTTGCACAAAGAATGCAGGATATGGAAAATACAGCCGTCATTATCCGGGGGCTGTTCAACGCTATGGGCGACCCGGAGACCATCTCTTTTGGCGGCGGCGCGCCGGCCAAGGAGGGACTGCCCGTGGATATTGTACGGGAGATCTGCGCCGACGTTCTGACATCGGATAAAAGAGGGCAGGAGGCATTGCAGTACGGCAGTGTGCTGGGGGTAGCTGACCTGCGGCAGGCAGTCTGCGACGTTCTGCTGGCGCCCAAGGGGCTGTCGCCGTCTCCCGATGAGATTTTGATTGTAAACGGCGGTCTGGAGACTATGAATCTGCTCTGTCAGGTGTTCATTGATCCCGGCGATGTGATCCTGGTGGAATCGCCTACCTTTGTCCATTGTGTGGAAATCTTTGAGATGTTCCAGGCCAAGTGCGTTGCCGTAGAATGCGACGATCAGGGTCTGGTCATGGAGGATGTGGAAAAGAAGATCCAGGAATACCATCCGAAATTTGTTTATGTGATCCCCACCTTCCAGAACCCCACCGGCAAGACCCTGCCTGTGGACCGCAGGAAGAAGCTGGCAGAACTGGGCAGCCAGTATGATGTCATCATCCTGGAGGATGACCCTTATCAGGAGCTGCGCTACAGCGGAGAAGCTCTGCCGCCTATCAAATGCTTTGACAAAACGGGCCACACCGTATACGCCAACAGCTTTTCCAAGATTTTCTCTCCTGGCAGCAGACTGGGCTTCGTATATACGAAAAAGGAATGGATCGCAAGGCTCTTTGACGCTAAAACAGCAACTAACTCCCATACGTCGACTTTTGCCCAGGTCATCTGCGCCGAGTTTTTCAAACGGGGCTATTTCCCCGGACATCTGGAAAAGATCCGGGCTGTCCACAGAGAACGCCGGGACGCTATGATAGCGGCCATCGACAAGTATATGCCCGAGGGCACGAAGCGGGTATTCCCTGACGGCGGTCTGTTCACCTGGGTGGAACTGCCGGGTGACATTGACACCACCGCGCTTTTAAAAGAAGCCAACGCCAACCATGTACACTATATCGCCGGGGAAGGCTTCTTCACGGAAGGCGGCGGCAAAGGCAAAAACTGTATGCGCATCAGCTTCGGCAACGTAACACCGGAGCAGATCGACACCGGTATGAAGCGTTTGGGCGACCTGATCCGCTCGAAATTGTAAACAAAAGAGAAAAATACCAAACAAAGGAGGAGTTTTATGAGTCAAAAAGGATTATGGACAGAACTGGAAACATGGAAAAAGGAATATAAATTTGTAGACCTTTCCTATGAGGTATCTCCGGAAACGCCCCATTGGTCCGGTTTCCCCGCTATGAGTGTAGGCATGAAGTTCGACTATCCCGACGGCTTCCGGGTGCATGAATTCACCATGGTCAGCCAGTATGGCACCCATGTGGACGCGCCTCTGCATTTTGTAAAGGATACCAAGGGACTTCATGAGATCCCCGTGGAAGAAATGATCCTGCCTCTGTGCGTCATTGATGTGACGGACAAGGTGGCGGCAAATGTGGACTACGCCGTAACAGACGAGGATATCCGAAAATGGGAAGAGCAGTACGGACGTATCCCCGACCGGGCCTTTGTAGCCATCCGCAGCGACTGGTCCAAACGTACTGATTTGGATAACTGTGATGCCGAGGGGAATAAGCATTATCCTGGCTGGAATATTGAGGCGCTGAAGTTTTTGGTTGAGCAGAGAGATGTGGTGGCGGTGGGCCATGAGACTTCCGATACGGACGCACCGGCGGATTCCTCCAAGCATGGATATATCTGCGAGTATTACATCCTGGAGCAGAACCGGTACCAGATCGAGCTGATGAAGGATCTGTCAGAGGTGCCGCCTACGGGCAGTATCATTTTCTGCGGTTTCCCCAAGGCGAAGGACGCGGCCGGATTTACGGCCAGATGCATCGCTGTCTGCCCGAAGGAATAAAGTTTTGCTGATGTTAGAAAATGAGGGAACAAAGCGGTGTAACTTAGGTGCATCTCCATAAGAAAACAAGAAAGCTGAAATCCTTATGAATCATACAGGATTTCAGCTTTCTTATTTTTTGCGGTTTTATTTGAGATGTTTTCTTATGAAAACAGCCATCGCAATTCCCCTTAAGACATCAAGGAAAAGGAATATCAATGTTTTCTTAAGGGGAAGCTGCTTTCGGTCATGCCGCTTCTTTTTATGGAACGGCAGAAAAATAGGTGAAAAAAAGCAAACTAGAAGCGAGCGATGTTTAAAAAAATTGTACAAATATTTGAAATACAATCAAGTATCAGAAAAAACAGGGGAAGGGATTTGTTTTTGGAGGGGAGAAATGGGGAAAATGAATGTTTTATTTATAAATATGATAGGTATATTTTATAATATGCGTGCCTATCCGCCCGGAAATGCGGTGTATCCCTATGGACAGACCAAAGATTTTGTGGATTTATATAAAAAAATATTCGCTTTACGAAAAAAAGCGAATGTTTTATGATAAATACATAGACAGTGGTATACAAAGGAGCTGCATCAAAAGAAAAAGGAACAAAAGAAAAGGACACAGAAGGAGGGCGATCTATATGAGTAAAAAAGCGACGTTTATCTGGTGTATTGGTTTGGGCCTTTTGGATGGTCTGTACTGTATTTTGTGCTCCCATCTGCCGCATATCCAGAATTATATGTGGATCGGATTTATTTCGCTGCCCATCTATTTCTGCGGCGGAGCCGTATTGAAGGAGCTGCCCCGCTATTTCTGCTGTGCGGCCAGCGGCGTGCTTTGGGGCGCTTTGACGCTGGTAGTTCTGGGGATGGGGCTGTTTTCCAATTCGGATCTGAATATGCTGATCGTTGTTACGGTCATTGTATGCATCTGCTGCTTCGTCCATCTGGGACTGTTGACCGAGGACAAGGCCGGTGGGCTGTTCTGTAATTGCCCCATGGTATTCGGCGGTTTCGCGGCGATTTTTTCGCAGGGCACGGCAGAGCTTCCTTGGGTCATTGCCACATTGGCTATGGGCCTTGTACTGGGCTGGATCATGGGCGCGATCGCCGCTCCTATCGGCAGAATGGTAGACGGTACGAAATAATATGCTGGTAAGATAAAAACGCGGCCTTCACGGGGCAGCGTATAGTAAAGAAAGGCGCCGCAGGGCGAAAGAACTGAAGCGCCTTTTCTTTGTCAGTATAGTTGAAATAAATTCACGGATAATGATAAAAAAAGAAATATTTTCTTTTGGGAAAAGGATGGGCATCGGTACAGCCCGGAAAGAAGATACAGCAGAAAGGCGGTGAGCGAAATGTCATTATGGAATTATGAAATATTTGATTTGATTGTAACGACGGGAAATCTGAGAAAGGCGGCGGAGATCATGCACCTTACGCCTTCGGCCGTCAGCCACTCGCTGATGAAGCTGGAGAAGGAATTTGGGCTGCCGCTGCTGATCCGGGATCGAAATGGCATTGAATTGACGGAATACGGCAAAGAGATCCTGCCCCATATCCGTACCATACTGAATATGGACAGAAAGCTGCGGGAGGAAGTCAACAGTATATCCGGACGTCTGCAGGGCAGTGTCAGGATCGGTGCTTTCAATAGTATCTGCTGTACCTGGATTCCCCATTTGGTGCGGCAGATGCAGACGGAATATCCGGATGTGGAGATCAGCATCATGCAGAATGGATATGAGGCTTTGGAGCGGGGGCTTCTGGAGGGCGTCCTGGATCTGGTCTTTGTCTCTATCCCGCCCAAGTACAATCTTTCTGCCATCCCACTGATGAAAGACCGGCTTTTGTGCATCACGCCTCTGGATTTTGTGCCGGAAAACAAGGAATACATCACCCTGAAGGAGATCCGACAGAGCAATATCATTACACCGGGGACCGGTTCGGACTTTGACGCCATCGCGTTTATGAAGGAGAATCATCTGGAGCTGAAAACATCTCATAATATCATTGATGACAGCTCTATCATTGCGCTGGTGGAAAGCGGTCTGGGAATCAGCATTATTCCGGAGCTGGTATTGGAACGGCTGAGAGGCAGAGTAGGTGTATATCCCATTGAGAGCGCGCCTTACCGTACCATTGGCATAGCCGCCCAGAAAAATATGTTTGTCTCCTCGGCTACAGATGCTATGCTGAAAATGATACTGAATTACGTCCACAACCGGTATCCGCAGGATGCGCCGTATTTCCGAAAACAGCACGGGAAGGAAACAACGGAGGATGCGCTGAAGTAAAAAAGATAAGATAAAAACAAGAGAGAACAGACCTTAAAAAGCGAGGAAAAATACTTTTTGGGGTCTGTTTTATGTAGGGAGCAAAATGCGGGAAGGAATGGCGTCGTCAAAATGGCGGGACGGGGGCCAGAGGATATAACTGGGAAGGAAAGCAGCCGGGGGCGGGCCTTTTTTTCGCGGCGTTGGGCAACAGAAACAGACGTTTTTTCCATTTTTTTGGGGGAATCCTTGTTTCTTTCGCCGCAAGCAAGTATAATAAGGGATAATCTACGAAAAACCAGAAAGAGTGATGCGAAATGAAAATATCCGAATTATTGAAAAATCAGGCCTTATCCATTTCTTTTGAGGTGTTCCCGCCAAAAACGGACACAGCCTTTGACAGCGTAAAGGAGGCAACGGCAAAGATCGCCGCCCTGCGGCCTTCTTTCGTCAGCGTGACCTACGGCGCAGGCGGCGGCACCAGCAAGTATACGCTGGATATCGCCAAAAGCATTGAGCATTTGTACGGTGTGCCGACGCTGGCCCATCTGACCTGTGTTTCCTCCAGCAAGGAAACGGTTCATGCCCGTATTGAGGACTTGAAGCAGGCAGGCATCGAAAATGTCATGGCTCTTCGCGGGGACCTGACACCGGAATTGGAAAACGCTGACCGCAGTCAGTGGGACTACCGTCACGCCATTGATCTGATCCGGGAATTAAAGGCCAGCGGCGCGGATTTCTGTATCGGCGGCGCCTGCTATCCGGAGATTCACCCGGAAAGCCCGGACCAGAAGGAGGATATCCTGCATCTGAAGGAAAAAGTGGAGGCAGGCTGTGATTTCCTGACCACACAGATGTTTTTTGACAATAATCTGCTGTACAACTTCCTGTATAAGATCCGGGAGGCAGGCATTACGGTGCCGGTAGTGCCCGGCATCATGCCGATCACCAACGCCAAACAGCTGGAAAGCGCTTTGAAATTATCCGGCTCCTTTGTGCCCCAGCGGTTCAAGAGCCTGGTGGACAAGTTCGGCGCCAATCCCGCGGCCATGAAACAGGCGGGCATTGCCTACGCCACAGATCAGATCATCGACCTGTATGCCAACGGCATCCACCATGTCCATGTGTATTCCATGAATAAGCCGGAGGTAGCGGCCAAGATCATGGAAAACCTGTCGGATATCCTGGGAGAGATCTGATATGGTGGTACAGAAAAAAATCTATCCGGCGCCGCCGGTGCAGGAAAGAGAGATTTTCCGCTACGCCGGGTGCCGGGAGATCAAAGAGGAGTTCCGGCGGCAGATGGAGGAATGCCTGGCGGAGACGGAAGGGAAGTTTCAGTACCAGGTCTGCTGGGCGGAATACCCTGTCCGTATCGAGGGAGACCGGCTGGATCTGACTTTTGCCCAGGTGGAGTCTCACGCGTTGGCGAAAAATCTGGCGGGATGCGAGAAAATACTGCTGTTTCTGGCGACCATCGGGCTGGGCCTAGATCGTCTCATTACCAGGTACAGCCGTATTTCCCCGGCCAAGGCCCTGTGGTTCCAGGCCATTGGGGCGGAGCGCATCGAAAGCCTCTGCGACCTGTTCTGCGAAGAACGGAACCGGGAGCTTCTGCCCAAAGGACAGCAGCTGCGGCCCAGATTCAGCCCGGGATACGGCGATTTGCCTCTGGGGCTGCAAAAGGAGATCTTTCGCGTTTTTGAGCGGGAGAAAACAGGAGTTTTTCTCAATGAAAGCCTGCTGATGACCCCCAGCAAGTCTGTAACGGCCATTGCGGGCATCGGAACAAAAAAAGAGATACCAAAGGAAGAAAAATGCGGCAGCTGCCAGAAGGCGGGCTGCCCGTTCAAAAGGTGACGCCTATGAAAATACTGGATTATATGAAAGACCATCTCTTGTTTCTGGACGGGGGCATGGGAACGCTTTTGCAGGCGGAGGGCCTGCAGCCGGGAGAGCATCCCGAGCATTGGAATATCACACATAAGGATGTCATTGTAAAATTACAGCGGGCCTATTTTGACGCTGGCAGCAATGTCATCAATACCAATACCTTCGGGGCCAACAGCCTGAAATTCCCCACGGAGGAGCTGGACGAGATCCTGCGCTGTGCCATCGAAAATGCCAAGGAGGCCAGAGACACCAGCACAGGGACCCAGGAGAAATTCGTGGCCCTGGATATTGGCCCTACGGGGCGGCTGCTGAAACCCTACGGGGATTTTGATTTTGAAGAGGCTGTGGCTGTATTTGCCGAGACGGTGCGTCTGGGGGTACAGTATGGTGTGGATCTGATTATGATCGAGACCATGAACGACAGCTACGAAACCAAGGCGGCGCTGTTGGCGGCTAAGGAAAACTGTGATCTGCCTGTATTCGTTTCCAATGCTTACGGCGAGGACGGCAAGCTGATGACAGGAGCCGACGCGGCGGCTATGACGGCCATGCTGGAAGGTATGGGCGCCGACGCCATCGGTGTGAACTGTTCCCTGGGGCCGAAAGCGCTGGCGCCGGTGGTGCGGGACTATCTGAAATACGCTTCTGTGCCTGTATTACTGAAGCCCAATGCCGGTCTGCCCAGAGACGTAGACGGAAAGACGGTTTTTGACGTGGAGGCGGAGGAGTTCTCCGAAGATGTGGCGGCATTGATCGGGGAAGGTGTGCGTATCGCCGGGGGATGCTGCGGCACCACACCGGAATATATCTGGACACTGACAGAAAAAACAAAGGATTTTCAGCCGGTGCCTGTGACGAAAAAGCACTGGACCTGGGTATCTTCCTATACCCATGCGGTTCTTTTTGATAAAAAGCCCGTCCTGATCGGGGAGCGTATCAATCCCACCGGGAAAAAACGGCTGAAACAGGCTCTGCGGGAAAACGATATGGATTATCTGCTGACGGAGGGCATCAACCAGCAGGAATGCGGCGTGGAGATTTTGGATGTGAATGTGGGCCTGCCGGAGATCGACGAGCCGGCGGTGCTGCAAAGGGCGGTCTATGAATTGCAGGCGGTGCTGGATCTGCCCTTGCAGATCGACACCTCCGACCCTGCGGCCATGGAGGCGGCCCTGCGGCGCTATAACGGCAAGGCTATGATCAATTCCGTCAACGGGAAGGAAGAAAGCATGGAGGCGATCTTCCCCCTGGTGAAAAAATACGGTGGTCTGGTGGTGGCTCTGACGCTGGATGAGTCCGGTATCCCGGAAACGGCGGAAGGCAGAGTGGCTATTGCCAAAAAGATCATCGCGCGGGCGGAAAGCTATGGTATCCCCAAAAATGACCTGATCTTTGATACACTGGCTATGACCGTCAGCGCCGACCCCAACGCGGCGAAGGCCACATTGGACGCCCTGGCGGAGATCCGTCATGGACTGGGATGCCATACGTCTCTGGGGGTATCCAACGTATCCTTTGGACTGCCCAACCGGGACAACATCAACGGCACCTTTTTTGCGCTGGCCATGAGCCGGGGGCTTTCCGCGGCCATCATGAATCCCTATTCCCTGGATATGATGAAGGCCTATTACGCCTTTGGGGCGCTGATGGGGCTGGATGAGAATTTTACAGCCTACATTGACTTTGCGTCTAAAGCGCTGCCCCACCAGACAGCGGCAGCGGCGCCCGCCCAGACCGGCGGGGTTCCCACGGCGGAGGAATACGCTTCCGCCTTGCAAAAGGCCATTGTAAAAGGTCTTCGGGAACAGGCGGGGGAGCTGACCCAGAAGATGCTGGCGGAAAAAGCGCCTTTGGAGATCGTGCAGACGGAGGTCATCCCCGCTTTGGATATAGTAGGGAAGGGCTTTGAGGAAAAACGGGTTTATCTGCCCCAGCTGCTCATGAGCGCCGAGGCGGCGAAATCCGCCTTTGAGCAGATCAAGGCGGCCATGACGGCACAGCCGGGAACCTCCGCCACAAAATGCGCTTTTGTCATTGCTACGGTGCAGGGAGATATCCACGATATTGGGAAGAATATCGTCAAGCTGCTGCTGGAGAACTATGGCTTTGACGTAACGGATCTGGGCCGAGATGTAGCGCCGGAAACGGTGGTGGAGACAGTACAGCGGCTCCACGCGCCTTTGGCAGGGCTCAGCGCCCTTATGACGACGACGGTGCCGGCCATGGAGGAGACCATCAAGCAGCTGCGGGTAGGCGCCCCCTGGTGTAAGGTGGTAGTCGGCGGCGCGGTGCTGACCCAGGAATACGCGGATCGTATCGGCGCCGACAAATATGCCAAGGACGCCATGGAAACGGTGCGCTATGCCGAGGAAATATCAGATTCTCTTTCCTGAAATAAATACTGCAAATAAAACGGAGTTTCCGGTTTTGCCGGGAACTCCGTTTTTGTATGTCTGCTTATTTTAAAATGTCTTTTAAGAAACTGTCGCCTTCAAATTCCGCGTCCAGTCCCAGATAATCGGAAATGGTCTTGCCCAGGTCGGTGAAGGATTTTCTCACACCCAGATCAACGCCTTCCTTGACATTTTTGCCCCATACCAGCAGAGGAACGTATTCTCTGGAGTGGTCGGTGCTGGGGGTGGTGGGATCGCAGCCGTGGTCCGCAGTGATAAAGAGGATGTCCTCGTCCTTCATGTTTGCCATGATTTCCGGCAGCTTGCCGTCGAAATATTCCAGAGCGCCGGCATAGCCTTCCACATCGTTGCGGTGGCCGTAGATCATGTCTGTATCCACCAGATTGGTAAAGAGGATGCCTTCAAATTCCTCTTTGGTATAGAGGATGGTTTTTTCAATGCCGTCGTTGTTGTTGGTGGTATGATCTGTTCTGGTCATGCCCCGATGCTCGAAAATATCCTCGATCTTGCCGATGGCAGTCACATTCATGCCCTTAGCCTTTGCCAGATCCAGTATGGTGGTGCCGGTAGGCTCCAGGGAGAAATCCTTTCTGTTTTTGGTGCGGGTGTAATTGCCATGCTCCCCAATGAAAGGTCTGGCGATGACACGGGCTACGCCGTAGTCTCCCGTCAGCAGCTTTCTGGCGGTTTCGCAGAGCTTGTACAGCTCAGGCACGGGGATCACGTCCTCGTGGGCCGCGATCTGGAATACGCTGTCGGCGGAGGTATAAACGATGGGAGAGCCTGTTTTTACATGCTCATCCCCCAGATCCTGAATGATGACGGTGCCGGAGGCGGCATAGTTGCCCAGGGTTTTTCTGCCGATGGCCTGCTCAAAGGCATCCATCAGCTCTTTAGGGAAGCCTGTATCCGTGAAGGTAGGGAAGGGCTTTTCCGTTACCACGCCGGCAATTTCCCAATGGCCGGTGGTGGTGTCCTTGCCGATGGAGCGTTCCCCCATTTTGCCGAAGGCGCCCTTGGGGGCGTCTACCTTGCCCAGCAGATGGATGTCCTCGCCCTGGATATTGCCCAGGCCCAGAGCGGCCATATTTTTCAGCTCTGTCTGGGGTCTCGCTTTTTTGATATTGACTAAGGTATTGCTGCCAACGTCGCCGAAATCCGCCGCGTCGGGCAGTTCACCAATGCCTACGCTGTCCAGCACAATAATAATGGCTCGTTTCATATGATATCGCATCCTTTCTTTTTATTCACTGATGATTTCTAAAACCAGAGGCGGCAAAGGCGCCGCTTCCGGCCCGATGGAAATGGCGGAGCGGAGGATCTGGGCGGCGGAGACCGCTTTTTCTTCTGTTCCGCTGTATACTACAGCAAGGACATCTCCTTTTTCCACAGGATCGCCCAGCCGTTTTTTCATGACGATGCCGGCGCCGAAATCCAGAGGCTGGCCCTTATAGGCCCGTCCTGCGCCGGTTTCCTGAGAGGCACGGCCGATTTTTGCCGTATGCATCTGGGTGATGAAGCCGGATTGCTCTGCCCGGACCTCCCGGGTACAGGGAGAAAGCGGCAGAAGGCTTTCATCGGAGAGAATGCGGGGATCGCCGCCCTGCTGTTCCAAAAGCTCACGGAATTTTGCCAGACCCTGCCCATTTTGGACCTGCTCCAGAAGCAGAGCTTTGCCTTCCGCTTCGGTGGAGACACGGCCTGCCAAAAGGAGCATATGTGCCCCCAGAAGAAGGGAGACCTCCAGCAAATCGCCTTTTGTATGGCCTTTGAGAACTTCTATGGCCTCCAGAACCTCTAAGCGGTTGCCGATCTTCATGCCTAAGGGCTGGTCCATGCCGCTGATGACGGCGGTGACCTTCCGGCCTACATGACGGCCCATGGAAACCATGATTTTTGCCAGAGCGCGGGCGTCTTCCAGTGTCTTCATAAAAGCGCCGCTGCCGCATTTCACATCCAGAACGATGCCGTCGGCTCCGGCGGCGATTTTTTTGGACATGATGCTGGCGGCAATGAGCGGGATGCTGTCTACGGTGCCGGTGACATCCCGAAGGGCATAGAGCTTTTTATCCGCCGGAGTCAGGTTGTCCGTCTGGCTCATGAGAACGATGCCGGAATGTTTTCCGTATTCCAGCGCCTGTTCTTCCGTGACGTCTACCCGGAAACCGGGAATGGATTCCAGTTTGTCGATGGTGCCGCCGGAGAAGCCCAGACCGCGGCCGCTCATTTTTACCACAGGCACGCCTACAGACGCCACCAGAGGCGCCAGGATCAGGGTGGTGGTATCGGCTACGCCGCCGGTACTGTGTTTATCTACCTTAAATCCGGGAACGGAGGCCAGATCGAAGGTATCTCCGGAATTGGCCATTTCCTGTGTCATTACCGCAGTTTCCTCCGGTGTCATGCCGTTGAGAAGGATGGCCATGAGCAAAGCGGAGATCTGGTAATCCGGCAGAGAATCATCCGTTACACCCTGGATGAAAAAGGAAATTTCTTCAGAGATAAGCTGTTTTTTATCGCGTTTTTTAATAATGATATCCTGAAAATCCATAAAAAACCCCCTTTTCTTTTGGAAAAAGTATAGCATAAATCCGAGGAAAAGACTAGAAATATTTCTTGTGGGGAAAGGGGCCAGAGAGTATAATGGGCTCAGGAAGGAAGTGTTTTATATGAAAGGGATGCATGAGATTTATTTCAGTCCCTGCGGTACCACGAAAAAGGCCGTAGGAGAGATTTCCGCCGCCTGGGCGGGGGAAGAAAAGCGGGAGTGGGATCTTTCTGCGCCGGAAGGCGGGGATACGCAGGCGGAATTTCTGCCGGAGGAGCTCTGTATCATAGGTGTACCTTCTTACGGCGGAAGAGTGCCCTTGACAGCGCTGGAACGGCTGGCGGAATTAAAAGGAAGGAATACGCCCGCTATCGCGGTGGTGACCTTTGGCAACCGGGCCTTTGACGATACGCTGGCGGAGCTTTGCAAGGCGCTGACGGAGCGGAGATTTCAGGTGGTGGCAGCCGTGGCGGCCGTAGCGGAGCATTCCATTATGCCTCAGTTCGGTACGGGACGTCCCGACCCGCAGGACTGCGCGGAGCTGTTGGAATTTGGGAAACGCATTCGGGAAAAGATAGCGTCCGGCAACCTTTGCTGTCCTCAGGTGCCGGGGAAGGAACCCTATCTGGAGCGTCATGGCGGCGGCATCGTGCCGGCAGTTTCTGACGCCTGTCAGGGCTGCGGCCAATGCGCGGCGGAGTGCCCCGTGGGCGCCATTTCCAAAGAAGAACCATGGAAAACAGAGAGCAGTCTGTGCATTTCCTGTATGCGGTGCATCCATATCTGCCCCCGGAAAGCCAGAAAAGTACCGGAGTCCGTGGCGGCGGCACTGACGGAGCGGCTGGGCAAGCTCTGTGCCGGGAGAAAGGAAAACAGTTTGTATCTGTAAAAAGAGGAGGATTTTAAAACAGGCTCCCCTTAAAATGATTCCCCAAAAAAAGAACCGCTGGAATCCTTTGTATAATAAGGATTCCAGCGGTGTTTGTTTTCTTATGAGGATGCTCGCAGTCCTCTATTTTTTTTCTGATTATTCCTCTGTGAATAAATGCTTTTCTACGATCTCCGCCGCGTCGGCCATACAGCCGGAGCAGCTTCTGAGAACAACGCCGGTATCCAGCCCTTTCAGCTCACGGCAGATGATGGTCTGGTTCTTTTCCTTGAAATCGTCTGTCATGGTCTGGATGGTGCTGTAGCAGTCCAGTTTGCTCTTGGGATTGCTCAGATTGGCGTCGGAAACCTTCAGACCTACCAGATAAGCCATAGCGGATACGGCACCGCAGGTGCTCATGATGCCCATACCGCGGCCGAAGCTTTCTACGGCACGGAAGGCTTCTTTTTCGTCTACGCCGAAGAGGTCGCAGTAAGCACAGGCAACGGCCTGGGCACAGTTATAGCCTTTATTATGGTTTTCTTCCACGCGGGAAACTCTGCTTGTCATAAATCAAAACTCCTTTCCTAAAATACAGCAAATTTCGACAATGAAAATGAAAAAAACAAGCTGGATAAAACAGTGGAATTTTCCACGCTCCATCCAGCAGTGTTTTACGGGTTTAAAATTACAGGCTGTTCACCAGTTTTGTCAGGGAAGATTTCTTTCTTGCCACTGCGTTTTTGTGGTAGATACCTTTGATATATGCTTTGTCGATTGCGGAAGTAGCGCCTTTCAGAGCAACGGAAGCAGCTTCCTTGTCGCCTGCGTTTACAGCAACGATTACTTTCTTCATTGCTGTTTTTACCTGAGACTTGATCATTTTATTTCTCAAAGTCTTTTTGTTGATTACTTTAATTCTTTTCTTAGCAGATTTGATATTAGCCAATTTGTTTTCCTCCTAAAAATTCTTTTTGTGGTTTCTCTTTTCCGATATTGGGGAATATCGCTTTTTTAAACTACATATTAACCACCTTGAGGACAAGATTCCTCCGACACGGTTGGGCTGGAAATAGACAGAATTCCGCCCGTGGTTAATTCAACACCATATATTCTAACTGATGATTCCCCAGAAGTCAATGAATATATTTAAAAACTGAGGAAAAAATAAGGGAAAATACAGGAAGGCGGGATAGCATTGGAGCAGGAGAGGAAAAAATTTACGGCGCGGACGGATCTGGCCATTGAAGCCAGAGAGATGGCGAAGGAGAAAAGCCGGAGGGAGGAAGAGCCGGACGGCGTAGAGGTAGAGACCATAGCGCGGGAGCAGTATGATCTGACCAGAGTACGCATACGAAATGAAGCGGGCAGCCGGACCATGGGCAAGCCCGTAGGTAGCTACATTACCATAGAATCCCAAAGCCTGAAGGAAAACGACATATTTTCCCACGAGGCCATCATCAAAGGGCTGGCGGAGGAGCTGCGGGAGCTGGCCGGGCTGAAGGAAGGGGATACGGTACTGATCGCGGGGCTGGGCAACTGGAACATCACGCCGGACGCGCTGGGGCCGAAGGTGGTCTCCAAGGTGCTGGTGACAAGACATCTGGAAGGGACCTTGCCGGAGGAAATTTTGCGGACGGTACGGCCTGTGGCGGCGGTGAGCCCTGGCGTTATGGGCATTACCGGCATAGAAACCGGGGAGATCGTCAAAGGGATCGTGGAGAAAATGCAGCCCAGCCTTCTCATTGCCGTAGACGCGCTGGCAGCCAGAAGAACAGGCAGGATCAATGCGGCCATACAGCTTTCCGATACGGGACTGGCGCCCGGCGCCGGAGTAGGGAACAAGCGGAAGCTGCTTTCCAGAGAAACTCTGGGCATCCCGGTCATCGCCATTGGTGTGCCTACGGTGGTGGACGCGGCTACGCTGGTGAACGATACCATGGATCGGATGCTGGAGGAAATGACCAACCATGCGGAAAAAAACACGGTTTTTTACGAAATGCTGCGTTCCATGGAAGGAGAGGAGAAGTACGAGCTGATCCGGGAGCTGCTGGACCCTTACGCGGAAAATATGTTTGTGACGCCCAAAGAGGTGGACGCGGTCATCGACCGGCTTTCCGGCGTCATTGCCAGTGCCGTGAACCTGGCAGTGCACCCGGGACTGACCATGGAAGAGATCCAGCAGTTTCAGGCATAGAGGCAGAGAACTGCCTCTCTACATAAAAATGCGGAATAATTGAAAAATAGGGGGAACAAATTCTTAATTTTTTCGTCTGCTATATCAAAATGAAACTTTTTTGCCATTCCTTCCCTCTCGGAAATAGGTGGTTTTGTTGCAAATTCAGGTATTTTGTTGTATAATTCAAATATTAGATCCTAAAAAGAGAAGGAGAAGAGCATGGAAGAAGCTGCAATCGTTATCATGTTAAAAGATCAGACTACAGGTTTTTTGGAAAAGGAACTGGGCTGCTATACCGTTGCGGAAGGGGCGGAAAACGTATTCGGTGTATACGCAGTCGATGCAGGAGAGCAACTCCGGGTGGTGCTGCGCCTGACCTGTGAGAAGGAGCTCAGCGATTGGGAGTATAACGCTGTGTTTGATTATTATGACACGGATGCATTGGCGGGGCTGGTAGACTCCGTGGAGGAAGAAGAAGAGCACTTGAATCCTGTCTGGAAGGCAGAGTTCCCTTTTTTGCAGGAGGCAAGCGAGATGGAAGAGAAATTGTCTGCCATACTGGAGACGCATAAACGGGAATTGGATTCCGTTTATGAGGCGATCGTAGACAAAAGGGATGATTATTGTGAAGAGTAAAAAGTTCAGATATGTCTGTCTTTTGGCCAGCATCTGTATGTTCCTCACAAGTGGCTGCGGCCTGTTCTCCCGGGAACAGGAGCCGGCGCCGGATGATACCCAGCAGGAGGGCACGGAGACGGTGCCTATGCCCAATGTGGAAACAGAGGGGGAGCAGTCAGAAAAGCAGGAGGAGACAGCGACACCGGAAACAGAAGAAACGGTGATCCTGCCGCAGACTGCGGAGGAGCAGAAGAAGAGCCAGACGACGGCAAAGCCGGCGCCGGTTACGGAGACAAAGCCTTTCTGGCAGAGCGAAAATACCATGCAGGTCAACAACCTGAAATCAGTGGCGACGGCGGCCCAGAACAATTACAATGCCTTGGGCGAAAAGCTGGGCTGGATTTCCAAAGGCGGGAAGCTGTACGCTTACTATGCGGGTACATATATTACAACGGATACACTGGTGGCAAACGGGTATTTGGAGAAAGGGCTTTCCTCCTCCAATTATGATATCCTGCTGATCCGAGGCAGTGATCTGGCGGCCTATGACGGCGCCAATGTGCCGGAAAGCAGCCAGGGCCTTTCTATTTTTGCGGCGATGCAGCAAAGTGACGGGAAATATCTGAT
>CALWKZ010000090.1 GCA_944381385.1 uncultured Anaerotignum sp.
CTGGATAAACAAAAGCTGCGGGAATATCTCTAATATTATTTATTATTTGCTCGAAGAAACGCCGAAATCCGGCGTTTCTTTCCATTTTATTCCACCTCCCTCTGGAACGTGTCCCTCATTTTCCTGCCGCATCTTGACTTTTCTGTCACCTTGTGCTTGAATAAGTACATAAGATAGTTTCGAAGCAACAGAAAGGATGTGTTGTTTATGAAGATCAAAGATTTGGAAACACCGGCAATCCTGCTGGATCTGGATATTGCAGAAAATAATCTGCGCACCTATCAGGCACTCTGCAAAGAAAACGGTAAAAAGCTCTGGCCTATGGTAAAAACCCACAAAAGCACCGCATTGCTGAAGAAGCAGCTGGAAATGGGCGCAAAAGGCGCTCTGTGCGGCACCGTTGACGAATGTGAAATGGCCGTTGCCGCTGGCGCGAAAAAGATTATGTATGCCTATCCCCCTGCCAATCCCAAAAACATCAGCCGTCTGGCAGCTCTGGCAAAAAAGACGGAAATCATCGTCCGTCTGGACAATTTGGAAGCTGCCCGCCTGTTGGAAGAAGCAGCGGATAAGGAAGGCGTTACCTTCTACTACTCCATCATTGTGGACATGGATTTCCACCGCTTTGGCGTAGCGCCGGATCAGGTAGTGGCTTTCGCGGAAGAAATGAAGGCTTTCCCCCGTCTGAAACTTTTTGCCATCTCCACCCATCCCGGTCAGGTCTACGGCTGCACCACCCAGGAGGAACGGGCGGCAGTAGCGAAGCTGGAATGCGAGACCATGGCAAAGGCTGCGGCGGATCTGAAGGCAGCCGGCTTTAATAATTTCTATGTAACCAGCGGTTCCACGCCTACCTTCGCTTTGACGGTAGCAGACCCGGCCATTCAGATCTATCATCCCGGCAACTATGTTTATCATGATGCCATCCAAATGGCATTGGGCAGTGCCGAGGAAAAAGACTGCTCCCTGACGGTGCTGGCAACCATTGTTTCCCATCCTGCCGAGAATGTATTTCTCTGTGACGCAGGCGCGAAATGTCTGGGGCTGGATCAAGGCGCTCACGGCAACGCCGCTGTCAAAGGCTTCGGTATCGTGAAAGGCCATCCGGAGCTGACCGTTTACGGTCTGTCGGAAGAAGTGGGAAAGATCAAGATCGAAGGCCCTACAGACCTGAAGATCGGGGATAAAATCCAGATCATCCCCAATCATTCCTGTTCCTCCGCTAACCTGACCAGCTGGCTGGTAGGCACAAGAGGCCAGGAAGTAACCAACCAGATCGAAGTAGACGTTAGAGGCAACAGCCGTCAAAAAGGCTGATTCGTCTCTCTAAAAACACAAAAAGACACGAGTTCTAAGGCAAAACCAAAGCTACTCGTGTCTTTTTTTCTTCTTATTTTTTTTTGCTTCTTCTGATAGACATTTTTCCCCCAATTTTCGCAGGAACAAACGAATCGCCTACTTGGATACGATACCTACACAAAGCGCCGCCGCCAGGGTGCCCTCCCGCACGCCCTCCAGCCTTCCCAAAAATACCAGACCCACCGCACAGGCAAGAATGACCAGAGTACAGTCGAAGGAAATTTTGATTCTGGGAAAAGGAAAATGGAACACACTGCAAACAGCCAGGATCAGGCCCTCACCAGCCAGCGTCACCACGTCGGCGATTACCTCGCAGCCAACGCCGATACCGACCAGTAAAATACCGATGATACATACGATCCACCGCTGTCAATAAGCATCCACCGATATCCATCCGATGGCCCAGATGGCGAAATCCGTCAAATAGCCAAAGGCAATGGCAACCGGCAGCTGCAGCAGCTGTATCGGATGGAAATTCCGCCGGAGCAATATAATTTGCAGCAGGATCAATACACAATGCATAGCAATCGTAGCTGTGCCTACCGTCAGCGGTGAAATCAGACTAACAACATAAGGCAGGCTGGAAATAGGAGAGGTGCCCAGCCCTGCCTTAATGGAAAATGCCACACCAAAAGCCATGATCCATAATCCCACCACCAACAGCAAATATCTTCTTACTAAATGCGGTTTATTCAATTCTCTGCGCTTCCTTCCTCTGTTTTCGTGCCGCAAAATTTCTCCAGCAGTCTGCGCAGTTCCAGTTTTTCTTCTTCGCTCAGTCCGCCGCACACCTTTTTTTCACTTTCCGCAAAAACCTGCTCCATTTCTTTAGCTGCCTTCGTGCCTTTTTCTGTCAGAGAAACATACAGGGACCGACGATTCCCTTCTTTTTTCTCCCTGACGATCAAGCCGGCCTCCTCCATCCGCAGCAGTATACTGCCTACAGTAGCCTGTTCGATCTCGCAGTAATCTGCAATGGTCTTTTGATTGCTTTCGCCATATTGGTACAAATATTCCAGTATTTTCGGCTGACCGGAAGAAAGCCCCAGCTCCGACGCGCCGCTGACGATCTGACGATGTGTGATCGTATGCGCTTTCATCAATAAATAGTGCAAGGATTCCATAATGACCTCCATATACTAAGTATTCTTATTATATCAATTCTTATTATATTCCTTATATTTTTAATGTCAAGAATAAACGGCGTCTTTCCATGTTTTTCGGCGGCAAAAAAGACTCTCTCCAAATCCATTGACAAATACCGGCAGAAATGATACGGTGACACAAGGACATACAACAAAAAAGGAGACACCGAATTATGAAGCGTTCTGAAATCAATAAAGCCCTGAAAGAACTGGAAGCCATGTGCAAATCCCATGGCCGCAAGCTGCCGCCCTTCTGCCATTTTACCCCGGAGCAGTGGCAGACCATCGGCCACGAGTATGACGAAGTACGGGAATGTATGTTGGGCTGGGACATCACTGACTACGGCATGGGAGACTTTGACAAAATGGGATTCTCATTGATTACCCTCCGCAACGGCAGCCGGAAATTCCCGGAAAAATATCCTAAGGTATATGCGGAAAAACTGCTGTATCTGAAGGAAGGGCAATATTCCCCCAATCATTTCCAT
This sequence comes from uncultured Anaerotignum sp., assembly GCA_944381385.1. GTDB lineage: Bacteria > Bacillota > Clostridia > Lachnospirales > Anaerotignaceae > Anaerotignum. Next base: position 2,993 of record CALWKZ010000090.1, read on the forward strand.
TGGTACAAAACAGAAGATATCATTAACTGCGGCGGCGGAAATGTGTTGATTCAAGTATATAACAGCCTGCCTGATGAAGAAATCGACTATGAATCCGACGTTACTGTCCATACGGACGGGCGGACTTACACCGTTCCCGCCGGCAGTGTCATCCGCCTGACCCCGGGAGAATCCATCTACGTCCAGCAGTATCTGTACCACGACTTTCGTGTGGAACCCGGCACCGGGAACGTGCTTCTGGCGGAAGTAAGCCAGTGCAACGACGATAACACGGACAATCGTTTCAACCCTCCTGTAGGAAGATTTCCCGCCATTGAGGAGGATGAACCACCCTACCGCCTGCTCTGCAACGAGTATCCCGCGGCCAAGGACTGAACCATTACGAAAGGAGATTCTGCCATGTATGATGTTGTCGCTCTGGGCGAGCTGCTGATCGACTTCGCCTCCAGATCCATAGATTCCGCCGGGTATCCTACCATGGCCGCTCATCCGGGCGGCGCGCCGGGCAATTTTCTGGCAGCTCTGACTGCCTACGGAAAAAAGACGGCATTTCTGGGTAAGGTAGGCGAGGACGATTTTGGACGCCTCCTTTTGGGCACCATGAAAACAGCCGGCATAGAAACAAAGGGCATCCGCATAGACCCGCAGTACTTTACCACACTGGCCTTTGTCACCTTCAATGAGGCCGGAGACCGTTCTTTTTCCTTTGCCAGAAAACCTGGGGCTGATACCCAGCTGACCTGGGACGAAATCGACCGCTCCCTCATTGACGAAGCCCGGGTGTTTCATTTTGGGACACTGAGTCTGACGGATGAGCCTGTGCGCACCGCTACACAAAAGGCTGTGGCCTATGCCAAGCAAAAAGGAAAACTCATCACCTGCGACCCCAACCTGCAGAAACCCCTGTGGAAAAGCGAGGCGGAAGCGAAAAAACAGGTCCTATGGAGTCTGCACCAGGCGGATATTGTAAAAATCAGCGATGACGAAGTGGATTTTCTCTGGCACTGCGGGCCGGAGGAAGGCGCAGACAGGCTGCTGAAGGAATACGGTGTTTCCCTTGCCATGGTTACATTGGGCGAAAAAGGCTGTTATCTGAAAACAGCCAGTGCCAGCCGTTCTATCTCCGGTCCCAGCGTACATCCCATAGATACTACCGGCGCTGGTGATATTTTCGGCGGCAGCGCCCTTTCCCGTTTCCTGGAGCTAGATAAGCCCATCTCCCAGCTGACGGAAGAGGATCTGGCTTATATCGGCCGCTTTGCGGTCACTGCCGCCAGCCTTTCCACCGAATCTTCCGGCGGCATCCCCAGCATCCCCGAGAAAAAACGGGTGCTGGAAGGGATGAAAGCCCTGTAAAGACGAAAAAACCAAATACCTTATCAAACAAAAAAGAGCTGTCTCCCCTTCCAGATTTGGAAAAGTGAACAGCTCTTCCTTCTTTCCGCATAAAAACAGCACGGTCCAGCTTATAGCTGCGTCCGTGCCGTTTCATTTTACCCAATGGATTTGTCCCGTTGGTTTCCGTTTGCATCAAAAGTATTTTTTAACGCTTTTTCTGTAGGAAGCACAGCGCCTGCAAGAAAAACCAGCTGGACGGCACAGAGAATGCCGCCTATAAGACCTATGGTATTCACACTTTTCCTTATGACCGCCAGCATGGTGAAAAAAGACAAAACCAATAAGACCTTTCCCCACCGATACCATAATCCGCCGCAGTATTTATGGGCAAAGGCCCAGGTTTCTTTGTTTTTCATGGACATTTCGGTATCCAAATACGGCGTTGATATTTTGCGGCGAGCGGCGCAAAAACCACCGCCCAAAAAATACCATAGTCCCGGGAAGGAGCAGTACAGAGCAAAGCATATAGAACCAAAAAAACATTCCTTCTATTTTGCCTCCGTAATGTTATTCCTTGGATAAGAGGGCCACGGATTCTACATGCACCGTCCAAGGGAACTGATCTACCACCTGCACCTTTTCCACACGATACCCTCTGGGGCAAAGATAGGCCAGATCTCTGGCCAGCGTGGCGGAATCACAGGAAACATAGACCAGCTTTTTTGGTGCGATCTCCAGAATTGTTTCCAGCAGTCTCTGGTCACAGCCCTTTCTGGGCGGGTCCACCACGACCACATCCGCCTGAAGCCCCTCTGTTTCATAAAGTCTGGGGATCACCTCCTCTGCCGCCCCTGCCTGGAAAAAGGCATTGTCCATATGGTTGCGGGCAGCGTTCCTTTTGGCATCCTCTATGGCCTGGGGCACAATCTCCACCCCAAAAACGCGCTTCGCCTTCTGGGCAAAAAAGAGAGAAATGGTACCGATGCCGCAGTACAGATCCAGCACCGTTTCCGTACCGTCCAAATCCGCAAAATCCAGAGCTGTCTGGTACAGCACTCTGGTCTGTATGGGATTTACCTGATAAAAAGACAGGGGAGAAATCTCAAACTCCACGGAACCAATGGTATCCGTAATAAATTCCTTTCCCCAAAGAACATGTATTTTTTCTCCCAGAATCACATTTGTCGCTTTTCTGTTTTCATTTAATACAATAGAGGTCATGCCTGGTACCGCCGTCAGCCGTTCCACCAGCTTCTGGCTCTGGGGCAGATTTTTGCCATTGATCACGATACAAACCATGATCTGACCGCTTTGTCTGCCCACTCTGGTAAGGATATGGCGCACCAGACCGGAATGGGTTTCTTCGTCATAAAGAGGGATCTTATTTTCCGTCAGAAAATCCCGCACAATCTGCACGATAGCATCATTGACCTCATTTTGCAGATAGCACGCCGGCGTATCTATGATACGATGGCTGCGTTTAGCGTAAAACCCGATCTGCGGCGCGCCCTTCTCCCCGCCCACGGGGAACTGTGCCTTGTTCCGGTACCGCCAGGGGTCCTCCATGCCGATGGCGGGCAGCACTTCTATACCGGTCAAGCCGCCGATCCGTTCCAGGTGATCCTTTACCTTTTTCGTTTTAAAGGCCAGCTGCGCCTCGTAGGAAAGATGCTGGAGCTGACAGCCGCCGCATTTTTCCGCTACAGGACAGACCGGCGTGATCCGATCCGGGGATGGTTCCAAAATCTCCCGGAGCTTCCCATAGCCATAGTGCTTTTTCGTCTTTACCATCAGCACTCTGACCCGCTCACCGGGCAAAGCGCCTTCCACAAAGACTGTATAGCCTTCGATCCTGCCGATGCCTTCCCCGTTATTTCCCAGATCCTCTATGGTGATCTCATATTCTTGATTCTTCTGTACAGGAAGTTCCATATTATTCCTCCATCAAGTTATTCTTCGCGTAAGGGCATACTGTGCCGTTGCAGACGCAGTACCGGCAGACAGCAAAGTCCGCGTTGGGCTTCCCCTTCCCTGTTTCCAGCATCCGCCGCATTTCCTTCATGGTGCCCAGGGCCTCCCGCCGGGCGCCTGCCGTATTACGCACAAAAAACATACTGTCCTGATACTCCAGCCAGCCAAAGGAGGGACGCCTGCCATATACGTCCTCCAACAGCAGAAAATAAGCATACAGCTGGAGCAGGTCTCCTCTATGAGGGACAGGCGCTTGGCCGATCCGGCCGCTTTTTACTTCCACCGGCACAATGGCCCGCCCAAACCTGCGGCGGAACACATAGTCCGGTTTCCCTCGCAGATCGTATTTCTCAGAATAAAGCAGTTTCCCAAAATCCTCTCTGCCCTCCTGCTTCTGGTCGGCGTAGATCATGACCCAGCCTCCGGTGCGTACCCGCAAAGGCAGCTTTTGGAGGGCCGGACGACGCAGGCGGAAGAGCAGCAGCACCAATACCAGCAGCAGGATACCCGCGACAGCAAAATCCGTCCATGTCAGCTGGGAAAGCCAAAACTCAAATCCAACCATATTTCACCGCCAGTGCGCACAAAAGCAGAACACAGACCACTGCCGCCGTCAGGATACGTCGCATCCGCCGCCGCAGGGAATAGGCCCGGTAATTGCCCTCATGAAAGGCCTCCCCTCTGCGGAAATGGCTGCCAATACTATCCTCCAGCCCCAGTTTTTCGTTACGTTCCACATACAGCCTGCGCAGTTCCTTTCTGCCATACGTTTTCTCAAAATACCACTGATAGGGACAATAAGCGTATTTATTCAGCTCATGGGCCGATAATGTCCCCTTTTTCTCCTGCTTACTCATAGTCGGAACGGCACAGATTCCGCTGGAGCATCCGGTGATAGCCTACCCAGTGTCCCGGCGTATTGTCCGCCGCCAGCATATCCTCGATCATTTTCGTTTTGGCATCCATATTATCGGCACAGTGGAGGATAAAGGCCTCAATGGTAGAAGGCAGCTTGGGAGAACCGTACTCAAACTCTCCATGATGAGAGATCATACAGTGCTTCAGCAGAGTCTCCAGCCGTTTGGGGAATCCCTCGATCTTCGCCGCTGTATCGGCAATCAGTTCCGCTCCAATCATCAGATGCCCCAAAAGCTGGCCGTCGTCCGTATAGTCGTTGACAGGGAAATCAGACAGCTCCAGTACCTTTCCCACGTCATGAAGCATGGCAGAAGCTACCAGAATATCACGATCCACAAACTCGTACCGAGGTGCCATAAACTCACAGATCTGTGTCACGGAAAGGGTATGCTCCACCAGACCGCCCCGATAGCTGTGGTGCATGGCTTTTGCCGCGGAATGATACTTAAATTCCTTGCTGATGACAGGGTGACGCAGAAAAATCTCCTCCAGCAGCTTTTTGATATAGGGGCTTTTGATGGTCTTGATATAGGCCATCAGCTGCTGGTACATTTCCTCGATATTTTTTTCTGTGCTGGGGATATAGTCCGCCGGATCGTACTCTCCTTCCCGGCTGCGGCGGATCCGCTTTACATTCAGCTGCAGTTCGTTGTTAAAGGTCGTCACAAAGGCGTCTACTTTGATGAAATCGTTCTCCTGAAAGCTCTGGATATCGTTATTCAGTTCCCATACCTTGGCATCCACAATGCCCGTTTTATCCTGCAGTTTCAGAGAAAGATAGGTTTTTCCGTTGCGGGATTTCATAGACTGTCTGCTCTTGCACAGATAATGCTCTATGATATTTTCCCCTTCTCTTAATTCATTGATATATTTCATAAACCTTCGTCCTTTCTATTGTCCTAATATTTTATTATACACGAAAAAAGGCCGAACCGCCATATCTTTCCCGGTTCCGGCCAAAAAAATCCCCGGCCGCTGCCGGGGAAAGATTCAATTCTGTCTGGGAATCAGCCGCTGGCGCACCACTTCATACAGCAGGACCCCAGCCGCTACGGAAACATTCAGGGATTCCGCCTGTCCCGGCATGGGGATCTTCACATAGCTGTCGCAGAGGGCCGCCGCTTCCTCGGAAAGTCCTCTGGCCTCATTGCCGATGAGAAAGGCGCAGGCCCGCCGCAGATTCAGGCTGTAGGGATACTGTCTGCCCTTCAGGTGGGCAGCGTACAGGGGGATCCCCTGGGCCCGCAGGGTCTGGGCCGTTTCCTCCAAAGATACGTTCTGGAACACCGGCACATGGAACACAGAGCCCATAGTAGCCCGCAGGGTCTTGGGATGGTAAAGATCCACACTGCCCTTGGACAAAAACACCGCGTCCACACCGCAGGCGTCTGCCGTCCGGATCACCGTACCCAGATTCCCCGGGTCATTCATTTCCTCCGCCAGCAGGAAAAAAGCGTTCTTCTTTTCCAAAAAGGGTTCTATTTCCGGCTCTTGTCTGCCGCAGAGCGCCAGGATCCCCTGGGGGTTTTCCGTTTCCGAAAGCGTCTCAAAGAGGCTGTCCGGCACCGCATAGACCTCTGCCCGCTTTTCCAGAGCGGAAAGGGGCTGCTCCGCCGCGAAGCCATCGGAAACCACATAGCATTCCACCGGCCAGTCCACAGGGATCTCCGAAACAAAGCGCAGTCCCTCCGCCACAAAAACCCGGTCCTTCTCCCGATTCTTGCGCAGTTTATATCCATGTATTCTTTTTACCAGCTTATTCTGCGGGCTTTCGATCCGCTTTGCCATGCTACCCCTCTTTTCCACATTCGTATGTATCCATCTTACCTACTGCGCCGCTTTTTTGCAAGAAAAACACGTCCCGTTTCCAAAAAATTCTATCCCATCTGTTTTCTTTGTGATAAAATAAAAATGATTTTATTGTGTTTACAAAAGAAAGGAGATATGCACCATGGCTACACCGAAAGAAATCCGTAATGAACTGCTGGGCAAAACGCTGGTAGAAAATCTGAACAACCGCCATTTTGAGGCTTATTACTGTCCTACGGCGGCAGAAGCGCTGGAAAAAGCCCTTTCTTTGATCCCCGAAAAAAGCTCCGTTTCCTGGGGCGGTTCCATGACCATCCGGGATATGGGCCTGACAAAAGCACTCCATGAAAGAGATTATGAAGTCATCGACAGAGACCTGGGCAAAAATCCCGAAGAGGTGGCTGCCCTTCACAGACAGGGCCTGCTGGCAGACTACTACATCACCAGCACCAACGCCATTTCCGAGGAAGGCGTTCTGGTAAATATCGACGGCACCGGCAACCGTCTGGCCGCTATCTGCTTTGGCCCGAAAAATGTCATCGTCATCTGCGGCATGAACAAGGTAGCAAAGGATGTAGACGCCGCCGTAAAACGTGTCCGGGGCTATGCCGCTCCCGTCAACAGTATGCGTTTCCGGGGCAAAACTCCCTGCGCCTCCACTGGCAGATGCCACAACTGCATTTCCGCCGAATGTATCTGCAATCAGGTGCTCATCACCAGAGTATGCCGTCCCGGCGGCCGTATCAAGGTGATCCTGGTAGGTGAAGACCTGGGCTATTGATAGGATCAAAAAAGGTATCCCCATCGTCATTTCTGACAGGAGGGATACCTCTTTTTTTATATGACCGTTTCCGCTGCCACCAGGGATACGCCTGTCCCTGCCGCATCGTAAAGCACGACTTCTCCCGCGATCACCGGCGTTTCCATACAGATGCCTTCACACTCCCGGAGGCAGGCCGCTTTTTTGGAAAGGGGGATCGGTTCTGCCGTCCGCAGAAGCACCTTTCTGCCATCGGACGTAGGCACATACACTTCTACGCTCTGGCAAAGGAGCTTCTCCTCCGCGTATCTTCGGCCGTTTTCACAGCGGTTGCCCTCTATGGAACAGATTTGCTCCGGTTCATAGGCCACCTCTAAAAAACATCCGTTTCCACATCCTTTACAGGGAAATTTCTGCTGCTTCATGCCATTCTGCCTTTCTTTCTTGATTCTTTTTGGGATACCGTATAAAATTATATCCGGAAATAAAAAAATAGCAAGGGCTGTCCGGCCCTTTTTAGGAGAATCAAAATGAAAATACTGGTAGACGCGGACGCTTGTCCTGTAAAAGAAATCATACTGCAAGAAGCCAAGGCCTATTCCGCAGAAGTTGTCATGGTCTGCGACACCGCACACCAGCTTTGGTATGACCTGCCCTTTGTTTCGGTGCGTACCGTGGACAAAGGCAGCGACAGCGCCGATCTGGTTCTGGCCAACCTGGCGGCAAAAGAGGATATCTGCGTAACGGCGGACTATGGGCTGGCGGCTCTTTTTCTGGCAAAGGGCGCCGACGTCCTCCACCCCAACGGATTTTTCTATCACCAGGAAACCATTGACCGTATGCTTTTTGAGCGCCATCTTTCCAAAGAAATGCGGCGGCAGAAAAAGCGGTTTTCCGGCCACATCAAAAAAAGAACGGCGGAACAGGACGCAGCCTTCCGTCAGGCATTGGAACACGTCCTGCGGGAGAAAACCGCCGGAGCAAAATAATACACAAACAGGGAGACCGCTCTGTCAAAGGAACGTCTCCCTGTTTTTTGTTATCCATTATTTATGGACGAATTCGGGCAATGCCTTCTTCCACCGCAACATCCGCCACAGCCTTCGCTACGGCGTCGGCTACGGTTTTATCCAGAGCGGAAGGAATGATACATTCCGCCGTCAGCTTATCCTCGGGAATCAGGGCCGCAATGGCATATGCCGCCCGTACCTTCATGGACTCCGTGATTTCCTTGGCCCGTACCGCCAAAGCTCCTTTGAAGATACCAGGGAAGATCAGCACATTATTGATCTGGTTGGGATAATCGGAACGCCCGGTGCCCACCACCACAGCGCCGCCGGCCTTAGCCTCCTCCGGCATGATCTCCGGCACAGGATTTGCCATGGCAAAGACAATGCCCTGCTTCATGGAGGCCACCATTTCCTTTGTCACCATATGGGGTCTGGATACGCCTACAAAAGCGTCGGC
>CALWKZ010000091.1 GCA_944381385.1 uncultured Anaerotignum sp.
GTCAGCCCCTTTCCCTTTGCGAATGCCGTTAAAAATCTAGGCAATGAGCCGCCAAAGCTATCCTCCACAAATTTCCGGCTTTCTCCTGCCTGCCATTCCTCTTTCGTTTCTATTGCCGTGATCACGCTGTTTTCGTTGCGAAAGAGGCCCTTCTGCTCCAGTTTTTTCAGCATGGTATAAGTGGTGGACTTCTTCCACGCAAAAACCTCGGCGCATTTTGCCACCAGCTCCGCCGAAGTCATGGGCACATTCTCCCATAACAGCTCCGCCAGCCGCTCCTCCGCTTCCGTCAATTGGTATCCCATCATATCCCTCCTTAGTCTATATCTTATAGACTTCATTTTTCTTTAGTCTACTTCTTATAGACCAGTTTGTCAATATCCCCCTCCGCATTCTTAAGAAAAACGCAAAAAGTATTTCTCTTTCTCATATTGACAAGAAAACTTGGCAGTGTTATGCTTATCCTACCAAGTTTACTTGGCAAAATGCAGAAATCCATAAAAAGGAGGGGCTTCCATGGATAAAAATGAAATTCTCGCCCGCAGCCGTCTGGAAAACACCTTCGGAGACGAGCGGGAAAAGCAGACACGCACCGAAAGCGAATCTTTCAGCCTGATTTTTGTGCTGGCCGTTACCCTGCTTTTGGTCGCGGTAAATATGCTGAAAAATCTGCCTGTAGATGACCTTCTGGCTATCTTTTGGGCAAGCATCGCCGGCAGAAATTGTTTCCTGTTTTACCGTCACCACAGAAAGATAAACGGCGTAGTTGCCGTCAGCGCCGGTATCCTCTGTGCTGCCAATATCATCACCTATCTGGGAGGGTTCTGAATGGAGCAAACCAAAATCCTAAAGCACGGCGATATAAATCTGCTTCTACCTCTGTCTGCCCTCCTGCTTTTCCATATTCTCAATCACGGAATGGAGATCCTCTGATATGCCAAAAGAAAAAGACCCCAAAAACGAACTTATCCTCCGTAACCGGCTGAAAGAAGCCCGGGCGGAGCAAAACCTCTCCCAAAGCCAACTGGCAGAGCTGGTAGGCGTTTCCCGAAACACCATCAGTTCCATCGAAACGGGCCAGTTCAACCCTACGGCAAAGCTGGCGCTGATCCTCTGCATCGCTTTGGACAAAAAATTCGAGGACTTATTTTATTTTTAAAAAACAAAGGCACCCTGTCCCTTTTGGCAGAGTGCCTTTCCCTTATCCTTTCATCAGTTCCTTCCAGCCTTTGTTTTCTTTCAAAAATCCATAGGTCTCCTCATCCCGGAAGCACTGCAATAATTTTTCTTTCATTTCCGCCGGAAAACGCTCTTCCATTTTCCGAAATTCCATATGTCGATACAGCCACGCATTTCGGAAGGCGCCGATTTCTTCCACGCTGGAAAGCATTTCTTTCATCAATTCCAGCACCCGTGCCTCGTCCTTTTCCATCGTTGCCAGTTCCAGTCCTGCGGAAACCTCGTAATATCTCCCCATCTCAAAGCACCGCGCCAGCTCCGCCTGCTTGGAGACCAGCCTTTCGGCCGTTTCTCTGTCCCCCTCTTTCATCGCCAGCAGATACATACCGTATACTTCTGCGCTGATCCTTTGGTAATCTGCAAACAGCAGCTCCTCATATGTGCGGTATGCCTCCTGGATGCGTCCAGTTTCCCCGTAGATCTGGGCCAGATTCCGTTTTCTTTCGGGATTCTGTATAGAGAAGTATTCCAGATACTTTTCCGCCAGAGGATAGTTCTTTTTCCTCCGGTAAAATCCCACCAACGCGTCGGCGGCCCGCATCCGTATTCCTTCTTCCCTGCTTTCCAACAGCCGTTCGTATAACCCGCAGAAATATCCGTCATACGCCTCCGCTTCCGCCGCCCCATGGACCACCCGGTATGCGTCGAAGCAAAGGGCCATCTGTAAAATCAGCTGCTCACAATCGGGATACTGTTCTATCTGCCCCTTTGCCCATAAAAAGGCGTCCGCGTATTCTGTTTCCTCCAGCCGCCGCTGGGCTTCTGCCAAAAGCTCTCCGATCTCTTCCTTCGTCAGCTCCGCCCGAAAGGACAGCAGCGTGTCCAGAGAAATGCCCAGCAGTCTGGCAATGGGCGCCAAAAGGGAAATGTCCGGGCAGGAATTTCCGTTTTCCCATTTATTTACCGCCGACGCCGTTACCCCCAGCCGTTCCGCCATCTCTTCCTGTGTCATTTGCTTTCGTTTTCTGTATTTTCGTATCACCTGTCCCAACGGCATGACATCCGCTCCCTTCTGCTGTACTGTGCCGGCCTTTACTGATACCAGCATAGCAGAAACAGAGCCTCCGCACAACGGAATTTCCCTCAAGTATTCTCCCGCCAAAATTGACCGTTGCTCATATTTTCCGCTCCCTTTTCCATAGCCAAACCGTCTTTCCTCTTTTTTTCAGCAAAGGCAGGAGGCGCCTTGCTTTACGCTATACTATAGTTCTTCCTTATCTATCCATGGCCAGAGCCACTGCTCCCTTACAGCCTCAAAAGCTGTTTTTTCTTGGCGTCATACTCCTCCTGGGTGATGGCCCCCAGATCCAGCAGACGCTTGTACATCAAAATTTCATCGGCCAGAGAATTTTCCCGCGGACTCTGTTCCGCTTCTTCTGGCTTCTCCTCCGGCACAGCCAAGCGGCTTTTGATAAATTCATAAGCCCGGCCCGCTTGATCTGGCTTTTGATCAGACCGCCGCCGGGCAGGGCCGTGCCTACCACCTCGCCGAGCAATCCCATGGCGATCTGTGAATTCAGGATGCCGTCCAAATTCCGGCCGCCTCGTTTTCCGGAAAGTATTTTGCGGTATGCCTTTTCCGCCGCTTCATAATCAAAGCTGCCGCTGGTCTCAAGGATGCATTCTCTTTCACAGAGAAACAATTTCTGTCCTTTGTTCCCGTCCAGCTTCTTTACCAGGCCCTCTATCCGCATTCTGTCAAAATACGCCGCCAGCCCTTCTATAGCTCCGGGGGCAAAGCCGTTTTTTTCCGCCATCCGCAGTACCTTTTCCTTCTGCCGTTCTACCTCCCGGTTGTTTTGATACTCCTTGTTTTTCCACGTGGGCGTAAGCACCTTCAGCGCGCATACCTTACAAAGGGTCGCCGCCCCATACTTCTCGTACATCAGACTTTTCGCGCCGCAGGCACTGCAAGTCTCCATAAAAATCCCTCCTTTTCCGTAAGGCTCCTCCTGCAGAAAAGGCCTTGTAATTTTCGCGAAAAAGGATTTTCATGGTTTTCCATCAAAAAAACATCCCCGAAATCAGATTTCGGGGATGTTTTCGTTATTTTACTGTGCTCCAAATATTGCTGTACACCGTTGTGTTTTTATCAGGTATCAATCCCAGCCTCCAGAAGGAAACGCCCTGAATCCCAAACATATTTGCTAACTCTATTTTATCCTCTATGCTTCTGCTGTCCTCATACCAGATCACCTTTGTGATGTCCCCTTCCTGTATGGTAAGATAGGGATTTCGATATGTCTGGGAATATTCGGTCTTTGCGCCTCTTAGGAGATAGTTTTCGATTGTGCTGTAGGAATTGACCTTTCCCACAGAGTTAAGGATCGTGCCATTTTGCACATCCCATTCCACATTTGCCGAAGGACTTAATCCCAGCAGAATTTTCTCCTTGTCTGCCACACCGGTGGTTTCGTTACTGATGGCCTGCAATCCATAATATACCTGATCAAAGGGTGTCACAGGCGTTGTTGTGAACCCACTTTCCTGTACAGCGGAAGAAATTTGCTTTGCTTCATAATCATAGGACATCAGAATTACCCGATCCGCCAGTTCCCCGATGGCCGAATAATCATATCCGTTGTAATATATGCCATCTTTCGTTGCCGGATGTACCGCAACATACATTTCTTTTCCTTCCGCCGTCAAAGCCGCGTCTAACTCTCGCAGAAACGCCGTAAAGTTATTTTTTAGGGTCGTACCGCTGAGGCCCTCGAAATCGATGGTGACACCTTCATAAGGATTTCTGCCCAGTTTCTGATAAACCACCGTCACTTCTTCCAGTATGGCCTGTACCGCCGCCGTCCTGTTTTCCTCGCTGTTTAAGATGGTTTCCGCTGTCAAACGATCAGAAAGGAATACATTCAGATTGGTCTGCACTCCATAGGACTGGAGTTCTTGCACAATTTCCTCATATCCTTCCGGAACGACCCATTCATTATCGTTCTGGGACAATGTGTTGACAACAATTCCTTCTCCGTCACGGTACTCCATTTTGCTCCATCCAAAAGACACTGCATCCATCTGATCTGCCAGATCCTTCTGCCCATAGGAAGAAAAGGCGTAAAATCCATGGACAAAGTCCGTATCACTGTGAATCTTGTCATAGCAGCGCAGCATCATCGCCGCCGCCTCTTCTCTTGTGGCTGTCGCCTTTGGCTGGAACAGACCGTTCCCTTTTCCGCCTACAATCCCAAAATCATATGCCAGCTTGATATATCCTTTGCTGCTCGTTACGTCTGTAAAGGGAGACGCCGTCTGTTCCGCCGTTTTCACCAGATTGTCGTAGCCCAATCCTTTTATGAGCATCACAGCGATCTCCTCTCTTGTGATGTTGTCCTTAGGTCTGAAATAATCCGTATCCGTATCCACCGCGCCATTTTGCACCGCCGTTTCCACACTTTGAAAATACCACTGACTCTGATCCATATTATCGGAAAAAGAACCTGTGGCCGCCGCCGCGGTTTTCCATCCAAACATCCGGCACAGCATGGAGACGAACTCCCCTCTGGTCACATTCCTCCCTAAGCCAAAGGTTTCGTCATCCATCCCGCTGATAAATCCGATCTCACTGGCTCTGGATACCTCTTTCGCCGCCCAGTGATCGGACGGCACGTCAGGAAACTGCGCACCGGAAACCGGTACCGTCATTATCGCGCAAAGCATGGCCGCCGTTAAGAACATTTTTCCTTTCATATTCTTCCCCCCTGTCCTTTTCCTCTGTACATAGCCTCTTTTTTTATTTTACCTCTCCTTTTTTCCGGATTCCCTTAAGTATTTCTTAATTTTTTTACAAAAAAAGGACACCCTCTTTTGAGGATGTCCTTGAGAAAATTCGGGGTAAAAATTACTTCAGTGTAACCTTTGCGCCAACTTCTTCCAGTTTTGCTTTGATAGCGTCTGCATCTTCCTTGGAAGCCTGTTCTTTCAGAACCTTGGGAGCGCCGTCAACGATTTCTTTCGCTTCTTTCAGGCCCAGACCTGTTACTTCACGAACAACTTTGATAACTTTGATCTTTTCAGCGCCAACTTCTGTCAGTTCAACGTCGAATTCTGTCTTTTCTTCAGCTGCTGCGCCTGCTGCGGGGCCTGCTACTACTGCAACGCCTGCTGCTGCGGATACGCCAAATTCTTCTTCTGCTGCTTTTACCAGATCATTCAGTTCGATTACTGTCAGTTCTTTTACAGCTGCAATGATTTCTTCGATTGTCAATTTTGCCATTTTAAAGCACCTCCGATTATTTTGTGAAATGTTTTTTATGTTTTTCATGCTGCCGGAATCCGGCCTTGTCTGAATTTCCTACTTATTATTCTGCTGCTGCGTCGCCTTTTTTCGCGATCTGGTCGATTACGCGAGCGAAGGAAGACATAGGGGACTTGAAGCTGCCCAGCAGTTTGGAAAGCAGTACATCTCTGGAAGGGATGTCAGCGATCACTTTCATGCCTGCTGCGTCATAAACAACGCCTTCTACAACACCAGCTTTGAATTCCAGAGCCTTTACATCCTTAGCAACGCTGTTCAGGATGCTTGCGCCTGCTGTTGCGTCCTCGTAAGAGAATGCGAATGTGCTGGGGCCAGCCAGATATTCATCCAGACCTTCGTACTGTGTGCCCTGGATTGCAAAGTGTACCATTGTGTTTTTGTATACTTTATAATCAACGCCGGCTTCTCTCAGTTTCTTTCTCAGAGCAGTGTCCTGTTCTACTGTCAAGCCTCTTGCGTCTACCATAACAACGGAAGTAGCTCTTTCCAGTTTTTCCTTGATCTCGTTTACAACGACCTGTTTCTGTTCAATCTTTGCCATGTTTACACCTCCTCGAAGTTTCTCTTTGTATCAGAAAAGCCTCTCTGCACATAGACAGAGAGGCGATCATACGCTCAAAAAAGCAGTTCTCCTCGGCAGGATTTACGCCAAAGGCACCTGCTGTCTACGGCAATATGAGATTTTCTTCATTTCCAACTCGTATATTATAACAAACATACGAATCCCTGTCAATAACCTCTCAGAGATTATTCGGAAATTTTTGCAGCGTTTACTTTTACGCCAGGGCCCATTGTGGTTGTCAGAACAACGCTCTTCAGGTACTGACCTTTTGCAGCTGCGGGTTTTGCTTTTATAATCGCACTCATCAGAGTCTGGAAGTTTTCGCTCAACTTCTCGGAACCAAAAGATACCTTACCTACAGGAACATGGATGATGTTTGTTTTATCCAGACGATATTCGATCTTACCTGCTTTGATATCGTTGATGGCTTTTGTAACGTCCATTGTTACAGTACCAGCCTTAGGGTTAGGCATCAGGCCTTTGGGGCCCAGTACACGGCCCAGACGGCCAACAACGCCCATCATGTCGGGTGTTGCTACTGCAACGTCGAAACCAAACCAGTTTTCATTCTGGATCTTGGGAATCAGATCCTCTGCTCCTACGAAATCCGCGCCGGCAGCCAAAGCCTCTTCTGCTTTTTCGCCTTTCGCGAATACCAATACACGAACTGTTTTACCTGTGCCGTGGGGAAGAACAACCGCGCCACGAACCTGCTGATCAGCATGTCTGCTGTCAACGCCCAAACGAATATGTGCCTCTACTGTTGCGTCAAACTTTGTTGTGGAAGTTTTCTGCACCAGTTCGATGGCTTCTGCTGTATCATAGAGAGCTGCTCTGTCTACCAGTTTCGCAGCCTCAACATATTTTTTTCCTCTTTTCACTTTCGTGACCTCCTTATGTGGTATTATCGGGAGAATTCCCTCCCACTGTACCGGCTTTCGCCGTCTGTCCTGTCTTATTCTTCTACAACGATACCCATGCTTCTTGCTGTACCGCAGATCATTCTGTATGCTGCGTCAACATCCGCTGCGTTCAGATCGGGCATTTTCAGTTCCGCAATCTTCATTACTTCAGCCTTGGGAACCTTTGCTACCTTTGTTTTGTTGGGCACGCCGGAACCGGATTCGATCCCTGCTGCCTTCTTCAGCAGAACTGCTGCGGGGGGTGTCTTTGTAATAAATGTGTAGCTTCTGTCCTGGTATACTGTGATAACAACAGGAATGATCAGACCTGCCTGAGAAGCTGTTTTTTCGTTGAATTCCTTACAGAAGCCCATGATGTTCACACCATGCTGACCCAGTGCGGGACCAACAGGAGGAGCGGGTGTTGCCTTCGCTGCGGGGATCTGTAATTTGATATAACCTGTTACTTTCTTTGCCATCAGTGGCACCTCCTATAAATGTGGTAATTAGCGGGGATTTTCCCTCCCACCGGCGGACTGGCCGCCTTCTTCAAACGTTAACTAATCTTGTCGATCTGAGCGAAATCAAGCTCTACCGGTGTCTCTCTGCCAAAAATGGAAAGACTTACGACCACCGTTTTCTTGTTCGTGTTGATCTCCTGGATCACACCGACAGAGTTCGCAAAAGGACCGCTGGCAACACGAACGGAATCGCCAATGGCAACGTCGATATTTTCGATCTCGCCGCCAATGCCCATTGCGTAAACTTCCGCGTCGGTCAGGGGAACGGGCTTGGAGCCGGGGCCTACAAAGCTGGTCACCCCTCTGGTATTTCTGACAACGTACCATGTCTCATCAGTCATGATCATTTTCAGCAATACATAGCCGGGGAATACTTTGCGCTGCACCGTCTTTTTCTGTCCGTCCTTGATCTCCACAACATCCTGCAGAGGCACGCTGACCTCATGGATCAGATGCTGCATTCCTCTGTTTTCAACGGTTTTTTCGATATTCGCCTTTACCTTGTTTTCGTACCCGGAATAGGTATGCACAACGTACCATTTGGATTCGGCAGATGTGCTGTTCATTTCTTCCGGCTTGTTGATCTCTTCAGACATACAACCATCCTTTTTCTCTGATTTCTTAACCTAAAAGATTGATGATCGCGTCATACCCTGTGGAGAAAACCGTATCCATGCAAGTGATGATCACGCCAACAATCAAGGATGTTACGATGACCGTTGCCGTGCTCTTTACGATATCTACGCGGCTGGGCCATACGATCTTCTTAAACTCCGCCTTGTAATCGGCGAAAGTGTTTTTGTCACTGCCCTCGCTCTTTTTAGGCTGCTTGGGTGTGACCTTTTTTACTTCCTTCGTTTCATTTGGGCTTGTCATGTTCTTTTCTTCCATACGTTCACTTCCTTAATTTGGGAGTAGCCGCCATTACTTTGTTTCTTTGTGTAATGTATGGGCTTTACAGAACTTGCAATACTTCTTGATTTCCATTCTGTCAGGCATAACTTTCTTGTCTTTGGTCGTGCTGTAGTTTCTCTGTTTGCACTCGGTACAAGCTAAGGTAATCCGTGTTCTCAAGACTTCCACCTCCATATGAATATTTTTTATGCATAAAAAAAAGACCTGCGTCTTCCCATAAAGAATAACACAAGTCTTCTTTCTCTGTCAACTGTTTTTTCTGAAAACCCTTGATTTTCCACAAAAAATCACTGATTTTTCAAAAATTCCTCCAGTGCCACGGCCAACTGGTCCGGACAGCTGGTGTCTCTGGGACCGCAGGTGATACCCCGCAGTCTTTTCGCCGCTTCTTCCGGCGCCATGCCTTCCGCCAGCGCGGACAGCCCCTTGTGGTTGCCGTCGCAGCCTCCCATAAACTGAATATTCTTTACTACACCGTCCTCAATGTCAAAATCCACTCTTCTGGCGCAGACGCCTTTCGGCTCATATGTGATATGCATCGTATCTTCCCCCTGTTTTACAAAATCTAAGAGAAAGCATACCACATTTTTCGACAAAAATCAACGGATTACAGATTCTTCCATTTTTATTTCCGTACTCTTCCGAATCCATAGGCCGCCAGAAACAGAACTGCCGCCGTCAGCACCATGGTAGCGCCCGCCGAAGTGTCAAAGCTATAAGAAAAACCCAGCCCCGCCACAGAGGAGATCAGCCCTAGCACCATAGCCGTCCAGTGGTAGCTCCTGGCACTGGAGGTGATATTTCTGGCTGCCGCCGCCGGCAGGATCAGCAGCGCGTTGATCATCAGTATCCCGATGCACCGCACAGAAACCATGACCGCCACCGCGACCATCACTACAAATATATTTTCCACCAGCACTACCCTTACCCCCCGGCTGGCCGCCAAAGAGCGATTGATGCTCAACAACAGCAGCGGATTATAAAATACCGCCCAAAGAACGTATACCACGACGAGGACCGCCAGCAGCAGAAGCAGGTCGGAAGAGCCCACCGTCAGAATATCTCCAATCAGATAAGCGGAGTATTTATTGAACCCGCCGTGTCCCGACAGGATCACAATACCCAAAGCCATGGCCGCCGAGGAAAACACACTGATGACCGTATCGCTGGAAACCAGATTGGCGCCCTTTACCTTTGTAATGACCAGCCCCAAGAAGATGCCGAAGGCGATCATGGAAAGCAGAGGACTGTCCAGTCCCAGCAGCACCCCCAGCCCAATGCCCGTAAAGGCGCTGTGTCCCAAGGCGTCAGAGAAAAACGCCATTTTGTTGTTGACGGCCATGGTTCCCAGCAGGGCGAACAGCGGCGCGATCAGCAAAGACGCCAGAAAGGCGTTTTTCATAAAATCATACTGGAACATCGCGAAAGGCAGGCTCTCCAGAAAATCATATATCACGCTCATACCTCCGCCTCCTCTTCCAAATATCCAAATACACTGCGGAACGCGGGCGTCCCGTATACTTCTTCCGCGTCCCCCTGGGCAATGACGGTCTTGTCCAATAATACCACCTGATCGGCGTATCTGCGGATCAGGCTCAGATCATGAGATACCAGCAGGATGGCCATATGGTACTTATCCCGCAGATAAGACACTCGCCGGAAAAACAGATCCAGTCCCGCCATATCCACGCCGGAAACCGGCTCGTCCAGAATCAGCAGATCCGGGATGGGCATGGTCGCCAGAGCCAGCAGCACCCTTTGCAGCTCGCCGCCGCTGAGTGCCCCCAGCCGCCGGTCCGCCAGATAACCGCATTCCATTTCCTCCAGCGCCTTCTGTATCTCCTTTTTCTCCCTGCCGCCGATCTTCCACCACACGGGGGTTTTCCCCTGGGCCGCCGCCATAAAATCCATGACGGTCACCGGCGTGCTCCGGTCAAAATCCATCTGCTGGGGCACATAGCCGATATTGGGTTTGGCGATCCGCACGCCTTCGTGGTCTGTATAGGAAATTTCTCCCGAAAAGGGCCGTTCCCCTAAGATCGCTTTGATGAGCGTCGTTTTACCGGCGCCGTTTTTCCCGATAAGGGCCGTCAGCTGGCCGCAGTGAAACTCCAGATTAATGTTTTCGATGAGCGTATCCTGTCCGCTGACTACCTGCAGATCCTTTAAGGCAATGCTGCACAGGCCGCAGCTGTTATGGTTCTTCATTCTGCCACCCCTTGATATATCTGGGCCACGGCCTCCAGATTGGCCCGCATCCCGTCCACAAATTCCTCTTTTTGTCCTTCCCCGCTGGTCAGAGGGTTCAGGAGCACCATCTCCACGCCCGTTTCCTCCGCCAAAAGCTGGGCATATTCCTTGCCGGCATCCTCCGCCGTTAAAATCAGTCCAATGCCGTCCGACTTTGCCTCTTCCACAGCCTCCGCCATTTCTCTGGCGGAAGGCGTCTGGTTTTCTTCCGGGAAAATGCCGATGACTTCTTCCATCCCCAGCAGCTCCTCTATATAAATGAAGCCCTCATGGAAAGCCGCTGTTTTCACCTCCGGCACAGACGCCGCCAGTACTTCGGCTTCTTCCAGTATCTTTGCCATCTCCGCCGTAAACGCTTCTGTGTTGGCGGCATACTGCTGGGCGTGCTCCGGGTCCAGCTGTGTCAGCGCGTCCCGGATGGCTTCCGCCTGCGCCGCCGCGTTGGCAGGATGGAGCCATACGTGGGCGTTCACCGGATCGCTTTCCTCTTCTCCGTGCTCATGGTCATGCTCGCATTCCCCTTCCAGCAGGATGGCCGCGTCTTCCGCCGTTTCTACAATATACAACTGGGGATACTGTTCCCTGGCCTGATCCAGAAAACTCTCCATGCCCAAGCCGTTCATCAGAAACACATCCGCCCGTTCCAACAGCTTCATATCCTCTGTCGTCAGTTCGTAGTCATGGAGGCATCCCGTCTGGGGCTGCGCCATATTCTCCAGAATAATGCCGTCTACCCCTTCCGTTACATACTGCGCCATCAAATAAATAGGATAAAAACTGGTCACTACCGTCAGTTCATCCTTCCCAGCCATATCTGTTCGGCTCCCACCGCAGCCTGTCAGCGCAAACAGCAGCGTTGCCGCGAAGATCAAAATTCTTTTCATTTCATCCCTCCTAAATGCAATTCATTTGCAAATAGATTGTATGCCCCCTGAAAGCGCTTGTCAAGACTGTTTTTTCTCTCCCAAAAATGATAAAATAGGAGAGTATTCGAAAACTCTCTCTATTCTTGTACTGGAATAGGTATAAAACCACCTCAATTCAAAAGGAGGCTCTTTATTTATGATCAGAAAATTCAAGCAGTATACGCCTGTCGTTCCCGATTCCTGCTATATTTTCTCCAATGCCACTATCATTGGAAATGTCACTCTGGGAGAAAATGTCATCGTCTATCCCGGTACTGTCATCCGCGGGGAACACCATGCCATTACCATTGGCAACAATACCAATTTTCAGGAAAATTGTACGGTCCATATCGAGGCAGGCTATGATGTCCATATCGGCAGCGGCGTTACCATCGGCCACAACGCCATCATCCACGCCTGCACCATTCATGATAATGTTTTGATCGGTATGGGCTCCATCATACAAGATGGCGTTGTCATCGGCGAAAACTGCTTTATCGGTGCCGGTGCCGTGCTCCGCCGGGGCATGGTGGTAGAGCCTGGGAGCATGGTCTATGGCGTGCCTGCACGCCGCATCCGGGATATCACCCAGGCGGAGTATCTGGAGATCCGGGAGTCCGTGGAAGAGTATCAAATCGCCCGTCTGGAATTTAAGGCGCAGGATCTTGAGGAAAAAGAAGAAGCATAAAAAAAGCTGATTTTTCGGCATTTCTCTTTTTTTGCGATGCATTTTCTTTCTAAATTGATAAATTTACCTTGCACAATAGGTACTTTTGATATAAAATAGGCTTGAAGAACGAAAAAGGAGGTGTATTTCCAATGGCTCACAAAATCGGTCCTGAATGCATCGGCTGCGGCGCTTGCGCTGGCGAATGTCCTACAGGTTGCATCCACGAAGCTGGCGGTGTTTTCGAAATCAACGCTGCTGAATGTATCGACTGCGGTACTTGCATGGGTGCTTGTCCTACAGGCGCAATCAAAGCTGAATAATCCAAATAAAAAAAGTGAGTGCAAACTCACTTTTTTTGTTTGGATTATTTTATGCGCTTTTTTCCAGCTGCACTGTTTTCAAAATATCGCTCAGAGCCTCCTGATACCGTAGTACCATCCTGGCCGCTTCTGTCCCCGGTTCAAACACAGAATCCTGCGGTCCGCTGTAAGCCAGTACGATACCTTCTCCTTCCACTCGAAGAAGCTCCGTTTCCAAAGGCAGATTTTCCTGTTTTAATTGGTCATATTCCGCCGCGTCATACAGCACAAAAGACCCCACATTTCCTATCTGTCCCTGAAAATCCATCTGTATGGAAACCGCCGCGTCATCCCTGGAAAACGCGCCAAAACGCATGTAATCCACTAAGTTCTCCGGCACAGCGAGGGATAATGCGTATCTTCTCTCTCCCAGCTGCAATACCGTCTCCAGATTGGCCGTTTCCGGCAGTCCGCTTACCTTTTCCATTTGAAAGCTGCTTTTCACCTTTTCTATCTCTTCCTGAAATCTCTGTGCCAGCTCCGCTTCCGCAGTATTCTGCTCAAATACCGTATCCTGCATTCCCCCATAAGCCAGTACCACACCATTGGCCGTATCCCGCAGCAGCTCTTCTTCCAACGGCACATCTTCCTGCTTCAACCCATCGTATTTCTCTGTATCATATAAAACCAGATAGCACATATTCCCCTGGTTTTCTCCGGAAACCAGCGTCAGGCCCACCGACGAAACATCCTGTGTAAAAGGTGTAGCCTTCAAATAAGGCAACACCTCCTCCGGTACGGAAAATGTGATCTCAAATGTATCAGCGCCTTCTTGCAGCTGCGTCCGAAGCGTGGTCGCTCCTGTGTCCGTCGATTTTTCCGCTATGCCGCATCCGCTCAAAATAAACGCCAGCGTCAAAGCCATCCCTGCCGCACTCCATTTTCTTGACCTTTTCATATGTTTCCCTCCTTACGTTCCATTCGCCGCTGTCTATGCAAATTCAGTATATCCTACAGTTCTCCCAAAATTATTTTTTATGCCAATCGTAAGATAGATTTAGACTCCGAAAGAAATCTGTTATCTTTATCCTTCCGAAGCCTAATCCTTTTGCCAAGCGTACAACGCCTTATTTTACAATCTCAAACTCCGGCATCCCTGCCGCACCTGCGGCGATCTCGTATTTCTGGAATACGATCACAGGATTTCCCGCCTGATTGATATAGAAATTTGTGTCCTCTGTAATGGTGGTAAAGCCGCCTTCCTCCGGTGTGAAGAAAAGTCCGCTGTCATCGGCCGCGATCTGCTCCTGAATCTGTTCATTGGCCGTCTGGATATAATTCTCTCCCAGCAGATCCTCCAATGTAATCTCACTGTCATCGGCCAGGGAAATATTATAATACTCCATTACCGCCGTAGAAGCGTTCCAGTCCTCCCAGCCCGTCAGCACCAGAGAAAGGATTTCCTCTGTTTCGCATTTCACATCGTAATCCACCTTCACCTGAATATCCTTTGCCGCGAATTCTTCCTCTGTGCCGCCTGTGGCCAAAAAGGCCTCTTTGTAAGCTGCGATATCCGCATTGGCTCTGGTCTGATAATCCGATACGATCCGCTGGATCTCCTCGTTCACCTGTTCCGTATAATCTCCGTCCGCCTGAACCTGAGGCACATTGACATCTATGGTCTTATCCCCATCAGAAAACGAATAGCTGCGGAAGGTCAGCACTTTGGAAACTGCGCTCAGCCCGGGCACCTTGCTCACTTCTTCGGCAAAAGCCGGACTGATATTCAGACCTGCCGTAAAACAAAATACCGCACATGCCGCCGCGATACCCGCTGTTTTTCCAAAACTTCTTTTCTTTCTCTCTCTCATCTGGATCACCTTTCCTCTCTTTGCTGTCTCTTCTTTTCTTTCCTGTTCTTCTCTTGTCTCGTATCCATACTTGTCTAATGTCTTTGCGACCATCTCACCCAGCTCTTTGGGAATTTCTATCTGCTCATAATTCTGTTTCGCCATCTCCATCTCTTTTCTGAAATCATCTTCCGTCATGTTGCCGCCTCCTTTCCCATGGCCTTGCGCAGTTTTTCCAACCCCGTATACAGCCGGTATTTTACCTTGCTCAGATTTTCTCCTGTGACTCTCGCGATATCCTCCAGCTTCATGTCCTCATAAAAGCGAAGCATTACCACGGTTTTCATCTCTTCCGGAAGCCCCAGCACCATTTCGTGGATTTCCTCGCTTTCTTCCGGCGCTTCCGTTTCCGCCAGCCGCGCCATCTGCTCCGGCTCTCTTGGCTCCTCTCTCTGCGCCTTCTTGATATAATTCAGGCTTTCGTTGACCAGTATCCGGTAAAACCACGTTTTCATATATTCTGTCTGCCGCAGCTGTTCACTGTGCTCCAGCGCCTTTACGATGGCATTCTGCACAATATCCAAGGCGGCTTGCTGCTCTCTCACATAAGAAAAAGCAAGGCGGTAAAAACGCTCCTGATTTTCCGATACATAATCCCCGATCCGCTGAACGGCTTCCCTGCTTTTCCTCTCCTGCTCCATCTTCTCACCTCCCGTTTTTTTCCACTCTTCTTTTTCTCTTTTTATCTTCTTTTTTCCTCCTTCTGTCTTTTAGACAATAGGGATAGATAAAAAGTCAGAAAAAAAGCAAAAAAAATCCCAAAGGATTTTTCCTTTGGGATTTTCACTCACTTATGCTGTCAGATACTTACGTACCCCTTCAGATTCTGATAGATTATACCAGACCCTGAGCCATCATAGCAGCTGCAACTTTCTTGAAGCCTGCGATGTTAGCGCCAGCTACCAGGTTGTAGCCCAGACCTGCTGCTTCTGCTGCTTCTACGGACATAGCGTGGATGTTCTTCATGATGCCAACCAGTTTAGCGTCAACTTCTGCGCCGTCCCAGCTGTATCTCATGGAGTTCTGAGCCATTTCCAGAGCGGAAACTGCTACACCACCAGCGTTAACAGCCTTGGAAGGAGCAACGATCATGCCGGGTTCTGCCATAGCGCGAGCCAGACCTGCGTTTGTTGTAGGCATGTTAGCAACTTCAATGTAGTATTTCGTGCCATTAGCGATGATCTGTTCGATTTCAGCAACATCCAGTTCGTTCTGGTATGCAGCGGGCATGCAGATATCAACTTTCTGGCCCCAAGGTTTCTGTTTAGGGAAGAATTCTACGCCGAACTTGTCAGCATAGTCCTGTGCACGGTTTCTGCCGGAGTTTCTCATTTCCAGCATGTAGTTGAATTTTTCTTCTGTTGTGATACCGTCGGGATCGTAGCAGTAGCCGTCAGGACCGGACAGTGTAACAACTTTACCACCCAGCTGAGCAACTTTCATTGCGATACCCCAAGCTACGTTACCGAAACCGGACATAGCAACTGTCTTGCCTTCGAATGTGTCGCCTTCATGCTGCAGTACTTCGTTTACATAGTATGTAGCGCCGTAGCCTGTAGCTTCGGGTCTGAACAGGGAGCCGCCATATTCCAGGCCTTTGCCTGTCAGAACGCCGTTTTCCCAGCAGCCTTTGATTCTCTTATACTGACCATACAGGTAGCCGATTTCTCTGCCGCCTACGCCGATGTCACCAGCAGGAACGTCAACGTCGGGACCGATGTGTCTGTACAGTTCTGTCATGAATGCCTGGCAGAATCTCATGATTTCCATATCGGATTTGCCTGTGGGATCGAAGTCGGAACCACCTTTGCCGCCGCCGATAGGCAGACCTGTCAGGGAGTTTTTGAAGATCTGTTCAAAGCCCAGGAATTTAACTACGCCAGAGTATACTGTGGGATGGAATCTCAGACCGCCCTTGTAAGGCCCAATAGCGGAGTTGAACTGTACTCTGAAACCACGGTTAACCTGTACTTTGCCGGCATCGTCAACCCATGTTACTCTGAAGGAAACCTGTCTTTCAGGTTCTACCAGTCTTTCCAGCAGACCCATTTTTTCATATTCGGGATGCTGTTCAACTTCTTTTTCAATAGAAGAGAATACTTCTTCTACTGTCTGGATGAATTCGGGTTCATGCGCGTCACGTTTTTTAACCTGCTCGATTACGCGTTCGATATAAGCGTTCATAACTCATTGACCTCCTACATTTTGTCTTTTCTTTAACTGTTTTTTACGTGCAGTGCCGCGTTTTTGCCCCTGAAAAGAAGGACAAAAACCAGAAGAAAAAGCTGCGTATTCTCACTGTTTTCTCCAAATGAGACCTTCCACGAACTTTTTCGTCTTTGTAATTATACCACACTTTTCCAACTTGTGTAGCATTTTTTTGAAGATTTGGATTTATTTTTACACAAAAATTCAAAGACAAAATTATGCAAAAAAACGTTTTATATTTTTTTTTGAAGTACATAGCCTTTTCCCAAAATTTTGGCATAGTTTTAACAATGATTTTTTGACTTTTTTCCAACACTCTGCACAAACCCTATTTCCAGTATAGGAAAAAAAGGGTTTTTTCCGGTGTTTTCTCTGCAAAAAAAAGCCACGGCGCATCCGCGTCATGGCTCATTTTTTTATCTTTTCTTGAATCTTTGCAGCACACTGCGCAGCATAGAAGGCGTATCCGCCTCTTCCTCGCCGTTGCCCTCGGAAACATACTCAATATATCTGCCGGTACCGATGGCCACACAGCTGACCGCGTCCTCCGCCACCATGGCATGGATGCCGGTCCTGCTCTGGATCAGCTTATCCAGCCCGTACAGCAGACTGCCGCCGCCGGTCATTACGATGCCTCTTTCATAAATATCCGCCGCCAGTTCCGGAGGCGTCTTTTCCAGAACGCCGTGTACCGCGTCACAGATAGCAAGGACAGATTCCTGCAATGCTTCCAGCATTTCCTCCGATGTTACGGTAATGTTCTTCGGCAGTCCCGTAATCAGATTTCTGCCTCTTACATCCAGCGTCACAGGAATGGTACGTTCAAAGGCGGTGCCGATCTTGATCTTCAGTTCCTCCGCCGTTCTCTCCCCGATGAGCACATTGTGCTTTTTGCGCATATACCGGATGATAGCGTCATCAAAATTATCTCCGGCGATCTTCAGGGAATAGCTCACTACGGTGCCCCCCAAAGAAATCACGGCAATATCCGTAGTGCCGCCGCCGATATCTACTACCATGCTGCCGCAGGCTCTGGAAATATCAATGCCGGAACCGATGGCCGCCGCGATAGGCTCCTCGATGATATGCACCCGTCTTGCCCCAGCCTGGCGGGTGGCGTCCTCTACGGCTCTTTTTTCCACTTCCGTTACGCTGCTGGGCACACATACGGCAATGGTAGGCTTTACAAAAGATCTTTTCCCCAGCGCCTTTTCAATAAAATACTGCAGCATTTTTTCCGTAACGTCATAATTGGAAATAACACCCTCCCGCAAAGGACGGATGGCAACGATATTGCCGGGAGTTCTGCCCAGCATTCTTCTCGCTTCTTCCCCTACGGCCAGGATGGTGTTGCTGTCTTTGTCAATGGCTACCACAGAGGGCTCCCGAATGACGATCCCCTGCCCCTTGATGTAAACCAGGACCGTGGCTGTTCCCAGGTCGATCCCGATATTCTCGCCAAAACTCATAAAGTCCAACATAGCTTTGCTCCTTCGTACTCTTCCAGTCTTTTCTCAGTATCTCCAGTATAATAGAAGAAAAGTCCCTTGAAAAGCATTTTTCTCAAAATTAAGCGTTTTTTCTTAAATCAGCCCATTTTTTCCGCCAGCAGCGATACCGCCGCCGCCATTTGCA
>CALWKZ010000092.1 GCA_944381385.1 uncultured Anaerotignum sp.
AGTATTTCTTTTTCGTGTTCCTGGATATGGCTGTATTTTCTAGGCATAGCAAAGACCTCCTGTAGTAGTTCCATTCTACCACAGGAGGTCTTCTTTTTTCATTGTCCATTTTTACTGGTTCGGTTCAGTATAGAGGATTTCAGGGATGTTTGTTTTCTTATGAGGACGCCCCAAAAGCTCTGTCCGTTTTTTTTGTGAGGATTCCAAAAATTTGTACCGCTTTTCCCATCCAGCGGCTTTCTTTTCTGTGGGAAAAATGGTATAATGGCTTCACGAAATGAAGTACAAGCCTTATCCACAGCAAAAGAGAGAGAAATGATTCATGTGGTTTGATCGCCGGAGAAATGCAGGCAGTCATACCGCTTGTTTTTCGTCTGGCAAAAAATCTTGGCTGGTAGGATAAAATTAGGCCATAAAGGGGGAGAGACCCATGAAAATACAAATCGACACCCATACCCATACCCTGGCCAGCGGGCACGCCTACAGCACTTTGGATGAAAACATCAGCTATGCTGCCCAGATCGGCCTGAAAGCGGTAGCTATGACAGATCACGCGCCGATGATGGCACATACCACCAGCCATGCCTATTTCGCCAATCTCCATGTGCTGCCCAGTATGCTCCATGGGGTACAGGTGCTCAAGGGCATTGAATTGAACATTATGGATTTTGACGGCACAGTGGATATGGATGACAAGGTGCTGGGAAGGCTGGATATGGCCATTGCCAGTCTCCATACGCCCTGTATCAAGCCGGGAACGAAGGAAGAAAATACAAGAGCCTGTCTGAAAGCCATGGCAAATCCCTTGGTGGACATTCTGGGGCATCCGGGAGACCCACGGTATCCGGTGGATCTGGAGGCATTGGTGGAGCAGTCCATGAAAACAGGCACGCTGCTGGAAATCAATAATACTTCTTTGATCCCCGGTGGCTTCCGGGACGGCAGCGGCGCTCATGTGGAACGGATGCTGCGTCTTTGCAAGGAAGCGGGCTTGCCGGTGGTCATTGGCAGCGACGCACATTTTTATACAGGCATTGGGGAGTTCGGCTATGTCTTTGACTTGATGGAGAAGGTAGAGTTTCCCGAGCAGCTGGTGCTGAATCAGGATATGGACCGGCTTTTAAGCGCTTTAAAGAGAAACCGGTAAAAGGGAAAAAACCCCTTTACTTTAACACTTTAGTATGCTAATATGTATAAGAGAATTGAAAAGTAAAGGTGGCGTGACAATGAATAAGAAAATCAAAAGTGAATTAACAGACAAGCTTTTTCGTTGTATTCTCAGTATGGAAACCATAGACGAATGTTACCAGCTCTTTGAGGATTTGTGCACAGTCAATGAGATCCAGGCCATCGCGCAGCGGATGGAGGTTGCCGCCATGCTGGACGCCAAATGCACCTATGTGGAGATCGCGGAGAAAACGGGCGCCTCTACGGCTACCATCAGCCGAGTGAACCGATGCCTGCATTACGGCACGGACGGCTACAAGCTGGCCATTGACCGTGTGAAAAAACAGCAGGAAGAAGAGGCTGGAAAAACGGAATAAAAAATATTGCAGGAAAAGTCGGACAGGGAAGTCGGCAGGTGGTTTTCCTTTGGGAGGACCGGAAGCCGCTTCCTTTTCTTTGCCTATGAGAAGGAGTATATAGAAATGATTGGATTTGAACAGCTGAACAAAATGCAGCAGCAGGCCGTATTGCAGCAGGAGGGCCCTGTACTGGTATTGGCCGGCGCCGGCAGCGGCAAAACGGGGGCGCTGACCGTAAGAATCGCCCATTTATTGGAAAGCGGCGTAAAGCCCTGGAATATTCTGGCTATTACCTTTACCAATAAGGCGGCCAGGGAAATGCGGGAAAGAGTAGACGCATTGGTGGGCAGCGGCGCCCAGGATGTGTGGATCAGTACCTTCCATTCTACCTGTGTGCGTATTTTAAGACGGGAGATTCACCATTTGGATTACGACAACCAGTTTTCCATTTACGACGCCGACGACCAGGAAAAACTGATGAAAGAGGTATTCAAGCAGCTCAATTACAGCCCTGTGGATAAATCCTTTTCCTCCCGGGCGGCGCTGGCGGCTATCAGCAAGCTGAAAGAGGAAATGGTCAGCGTGGAGGATTACGCGAAAACAGTGGACCCTATGGATATCCGGGCCTCCAAGACGGCCAAATGCTATCAGCTGTACCAGAAGATGCTAAAGGAAAACAACGCCTTGGACTTTGATGACCTGATTTATAAAACAGTGCAGCTGTTCCGTACCTGTCCCGATGTACTGGACAAATACCAGGAACGCTTCCGCTACATCATGGTAGACGAATATCAGGATACCAATACTTCCCAGTATGAACTGGTTTACCGTTTGGCATCCAAATATCAGAACCTTTGTGTTGTTGGCGATGATGACCAGAGCATTTACGGCTGGAGAGGGGCCAATATCCGCAATATCCTGGATTTTGAGAAGGATTTCCCCAATACGGTCGTAATCAAGCTGGAACAGAATTACCGTTCCACAAAGAAGATTCTGGACGCGGCCAATGCGGTCATCCACCATAACGTGACCAGAAAGGAAAAAAGCCTTTGGACAGAAAACGACGGCGGCAGCATCCTGCATATCTATAAGGCCGACAATGAGTATGACGAGGCCAGATATGTGGCGGAGCAGATCGAGAAAATGCATGGGGAGGGCCAGAGCCTGAATCGGTTCGCCGTATTGTACCGTACTAATGCCCAGTCCCGGGCCGTGGAGGATCAGCTGGTGAAAAAAGGCATTCCCTACCGTCTGTTCGGCGGTGTGCGTTTCTATGAGAGAAAGGAAATCCGGGACATCCTTTCCTATTTGAAAGTATTGGCGAACCCTGCCGATACCATCGCTCTGCGGCGCATCATCAATGTGCCCAGAAGAGGCATTGGGGAAACCTCTCTGGAGAAGATATCCAATTATGCCCAGCTTCATGGTCTCAGCTTTTATGACGCTTTGGCTCATTTGGATGAAATCACGGAGCTGAAGACCAGAGGGAAAAAATGCAAGGAGTTTTATGAGCTGTTTGAGGGTCTGCGGGCGGACTGCGGCCAGATGAAGGTGTCGGAGCTGATGGATGCCGTTATCAAACGGACAGGCTATCTCCAGCAGCTGATGATGGAAGGCACCGACGAAGCGCTGGCCAGAATCGAAAATCTGGATGAGTTTGTTTCTAAAGCCACAGAGTATGAGGAACAGAATCCCGAAGGCGGGCTGGAAGGATTTTTGGAGGATGTGGCGCTGGTGGCGGACATCGACGGCTATCAGGAAGGGGACGAGACAGTGGTGCTTATGACCCTGCACAGCGCCAAGGGCTTGGAATTCCCCTATGTGTTCATGATCGGTATGGAAGAGGGGATTTTTCCCGGCTTCCGGGCCATTATGTACGGTGGGGAAAAGGAGATAGAGGAGGAGCGCCGGCTTTGCTATGTGGGCATCACAAGAGCCAAGGAGGAACTGTTCCTTTCCCATGCCAAGAGCAGGATGCAGCATGGTCTGACGCAGTATAATCCGCCTTCCCGGTTCCTGAAGGAGATCCCGGCGGATCTGGTGGATATGCCCACCAGACAGATTTCCGATATGGCCAAGCAGTACGCCATGCGAAATAGTATGAAGGTTGGCCCCATTACCACCCGCAGCAAGACCAGTCCCTTCGCTCCGGCGGCAAAGAAATTCGAGATGCCGGCCCCTAAGGAATTTGTGCTGGATTATCAGGTAGGGGATAAGGTGCGGGCGCCGAAATACGGCATCGGCACAGTAAAATCCATAAATCCCGGCGGCGCCGATTATGAGGTAGAGGTATCCTTTGGAGAAAAAGGAACGAAAAAATTTATGGCGAAACTTTCCAAGCTGATTAAGGTCAGCGAGGGTTGATATAAGGAGTGATGCACCATGGAACGGATGAAGGAACTGATCGTCCTTTTGAATCAGGCGTCAGAGGCCTATTACCAGCAGGACAGAGAAATCATGACAGACCACCAGTATGACGCCCTGTACGATGAGCTGGTGCGGTTGGAGAAAGAGACGGGCGTGGTCATGGCTGGCAGCCCTACCCAGAGAGTAGGCTATACGGTTTTGAGCAATCTGGTGAAGATCCGTCATGACAGCCCTATTTTGTCTTTGGATAAGACGAAGGAGCCGGAAAAGCTGGTGAGCTTTCTGGGGGACAAAAGGGGAATTCTTTCCTGGAAGCTGGACGGTCTGACCATTGTGCTGAAATATAAAGGCGGCATTTTGCAGCAGGCGGTCACCAGAGGGAACGGAGAGGTCGGCGAGGATGTGACCCATACGGCCAAAGTCTTTGCCAATCTGCCGGTACGTATCTCTTTTCCGGGGGAACTGGTGCTGCGGGGCGAAGGCGTCATTTCCTATTCCGAGTTCCGCCGCATCAATGAGGAGCTGGAGGAAGGGGGGGAATACAAAAATCCCCGGAATCTGTGCAGCGGCACGGTACGTCAGCTCAACAGCGAGATCGCGGCCAAAAGAAAGGTGCAGTTTTTTGCTTTTACGCTGGTGAGTGCCGAAGGAAAAGAGCTTTCCGACAGCAAGGAGGAAAACCTGCGGTGGCTGGAATCCATGGGCTTTACGGCGGTGGAGCGCCGTGTGGTGACGGGAGAAAACGTGCTGGAGGCGCTGGAATATTTCCGCAGCCATATCGAGCAGAATGACATTGCCTCTGACGGTCTTGTTCTTACTTATGACAGCGTGGCTTACAGCCAGAGCCTGGGGCGGACTTCCAAGTTCCCCAAGGATTCCATTGCCTTTAAATGGGCCGATGAAATGGCGGAGACAACGCTGCGGGAGATCGAATGGAACACCTCACGGACGGGACTCATGAACCCCATCGCGGTGTTTGACCCGGTGGAGCTGGAAGGCTCTACGGTGAGCCGTGCTAGTGTTCATAATGTGAGCATTCTGGAGGAAC
The DNA here is from genome assembly GCA_944381385.1 of uncultured Anaerotignum sp. Lineage (GTDB taxonomy): Bacteria > Bacillota > Clostridia > Lachnospirales > Anaerotignaceae > Anaerotignum. The sequence goes on from CALWKZ010000092.1 coordinate 4,942, forward strand.
TGGCTTTGGGTATCGGCGATACCATCAAGGTCTATAAGGCTAATATGATTATTCCGCAGATTGCGGAGAATCTGACTCGCTCCGCTACGGCGGAGATTCCGGACCATTGCTTCGTCTGCGGCGGGGAAACAGAGGTGCGCAGTCTGCGGGACGGCAAAGCTCTGTACTGCACTAATCCCAGCTGTAAGGCCCAGAGGCTGCGGACGCTGAGTCATTTCGTCTCCAGAGACGCTATGAATATAGAAGGGCTTTCCGAGGAAACTTTGAAAAAGTTTATGGAGCGGGGGTTTGTCAGCCAGTATCCCGATCTGTTCCGGCTGGAACGGTATCAGGCGGAGATACGGGAAATGGAAGGCTTCGGCGAGAAGTCCTACAGCAATTTGATGGCTTCTGTGGAGAAGGCTAAGGACGTGGAGCTGGCGAATTTTATTTATGCCCTGGGCATCAACCATGTGGGGCTGCGCAACGCCAAGCTGCTGTGCAGGGCCTTTGACAACGATCTGGAAAAGATACAGGCGGCGGAAACGGAGGAATTGGTAGCCGTGGAAGGCTTCGGCGAGATCATTGCCCACAGCGTGTATGCCTATTTCCGGGATCAGGAGCATCTGGAGCTTTTGGCGGAGGTTCTGCCATATTTGAGATGGAAGGCGCAGGAAGAAACGGCGGAGGCTTCTCTTTCCGGCCTGACTTTCGTGATTACAGGGGATTTGCAGCATTATGCCAACCGAAAGGAGCTGACGGCTCAGATCGAAGCCATGGGCGGCAAGGTCACCGGCAGTGTAACGAAAAAGACCAGCTTTTTGATCAACAATGATGTGGACTCCGCTTCCTCCAAAAATAAAAAGGCAAAGGAGCTAGGGGTTCCTATCATCGACGAAGAGGAATTTCTGCGGCGGTTTATGGAAAAAGAATAAGAGGCTTTGGACGCTCTTCCGGAATGCTGGGAGAGCGTTTTTAGCGGAAATGGAAAAAGAAGTGAAAATTTTTTAATATTTTGAATTATAATATACTGTCTCTATGCAAAAAATTTCATTAAAATAGGGTTTTTTGCTGAATTTCTGTTTTTTTCGTAGATTTTTCTGTGTTTTTTGGTATAATATAAGCATAGAAAGGCGGAGGAAAAGCAACATGAATCTGAATCAGTTGTATTATTTCAAAACGTTGGCAGAATTGGAGCATTACACAAAAGCGGCGGAGAAGCTGAATATTTCCCAGCCTACCCTGAGCCATTCCATTGCGGCCATGGAAAAGGAGCTGGGCGCATTCCTGTTTGAGAAACAGGGTCGGAACGTGGTTTTGACCAAATACGGCAGGATCTATATGTTTTATGTGGAGAACGCCCTGACACAGCTGGAGCTGGGCAAGAACCAGATCGAGCGGCTGGTGGCGGAAGGCGGCGGTCATGTGGGCCTGGCCTATATGACTTCTGTAGGGACCAATTTCGTACCGGAGATCATTGCGGGATTTTTGGATGACCCCCAGAACAAGAACATTTCGTTCTCCTGCTATGAGGGAAATACGAAAACACTGCTGTATAATCTGAAACGGGAAAAATATGATCTGATTTTCTGCTCCATGGTAGAAAGTGAAAATGATGTGGAATTTATCCCTGTATATGAGCAGGGGCTGGTGGTGATCGTTCCGGAAAACCATCCTCTGGCGGAAAAGGAAAAGGTAGCGATACAGGATATCTGCCCGTATCCTTTGATCTGCTATACAAAAGAGAGCGGGATGAGGCGGATTATTGATAATTTGTTTGTAAAGGCGCAGATCATGCCCAATATCCTTTGTCAGTTTGAGGATGTCAATTCCATGGCAGGGCTGGTGGCGGCTAACCAGGGCATTGCCATCATTACAGACAACCCTTCTATCCAGAATTATAAAGTAAAGAAGCTGGAATTTGATACACCTTATTCCAAACGTATGGTATATATGGCCTATGTGCTGAATCGGTATCTGCCGCCGGCGGTGGAGAAGTTTAAAGAATATATCATTCAGCGTACAAAAGACAGAAAAGGTTTGGAAGGCTGAACAAAAAAGAAGGCACGGTATCTCTGAAAAGAGACGCCGTGCTTTTTCTGTTTTCGCGAATTATACTTCTTCCGAAGCGGCTTTGACCGCCCGCAGGACGGCCTGTTCCGTGACTCTGGCGGCAAGGATGCCTACCACGTCTACGGGAGCGGCCTCCAGCTCGATCTCTTCCGTAGAAAGGCAGAAGAGGGTATCGCCGTCTAAAGTCGTGTGGATAGGGCGGATGCATCTGGCCAGACCGTCGTGGGCCATGCCGGCTACCTTCTGGGTCTGGGCTTTGGTGAGTTTTACATTAGTGGCGATGACGCCGATGGTGGTGTTTTGACCGGCGGCAAAGGAGAGCTTGGACGCCATTTGCAGTACGCCTTCCTCCGTATTGACAAAATTCCCGGTATCATCCTTTGTACCGGCAATGATTTTTCCCTTTTCCCAGACATCCCCAAAGGCGTTGACGGCAATGAGCGCGGCAACACAGATGCCGTTTTCCGTACTTTCCGACCAGGAGCCGATACCGCTGTTGCAGCAGTGCTCCATACCGTTGAGCTTGCCTACAGTGGCGCCGCAGCCTGCGCCGAAGCTGCCCTCTTTCAGCACAGAATCACAGGCGGCAGCACAGGCATCCATGCCCATCTGGCGGTCAGGACGGCAGAAAGCGTCGCCGTTTGCCAGATCGAAAAGCACCGCGCCGGGAACGATGGGGACCTTGGTACAACCTACGTCAAAGCCGATGCCCTGCTTTTCCAGGTATTCCATGATCCCTCCGGCGGCATCCAGACCGAAAGCGGAGCCGCCCGCCAGCATAACAGCGTGTACCCGTTCCATGGCGTTGAGGGGCTGGAGCAGGTCCGTTTCCCTAGTGCCGGGGGCGGCGCCTCTGACATCTACGCCGCAGACAGCGCCCTGTTCTGCCAGAACGACGGTGACGCCTGTTTTTCCTTCTTTATCTTCTGCCTGACCAACCTTCAGACCCTGAATATCCAAAATATTTCTTTTCATGAGTTTTACCTCCTGTATCCTCCTGTATTTGTTACCATCTTACCTGTTTTGCCGAAAAAAGTAAACACGGAAAAGCACCAAAGAGACTGTCCCTGTTTATTATGGGTTATATGAATGCGCGAGGTGGGACTATGGGGTATTACGCAGTGGAGGGCGGCAGAAGGATCTGCGGCGAATATCGTGTGCGCGGCAGCAAAAACGCAGTGCTGCCTGTATTGGCGGCCAGTATTCTGGCGGATGACGAGGTGGTGCTGGAAAACTGTCCGCTGATCTCGGATTTCTATGTTTCTCTGGATATCCTGCGGTCGCTGGGCTGCGGCGTGAAGCTGGAGGATAGAACCGTTGTGATCGACAGCCGCGGTCTGGAAAAAACGGAGGTAGGAGAGGAAAAGGTATCGAAAATGCGCTCCTCTGTGCTGTATCTGGGGGCCCTGCTGGGTCGTAAAAAGGAGGCAAAGCTGGGGCATCCCGGCGGCTGCGCCATTGGCCGCCGGCCCATAGATCTGCACCTGAAGGCCTTTGAGAAAATGGGCGTTGTTATTACAGAGGAGAATGATATTTTCTGCTGCAAAGCGCCGCTACTGCTGGGCTACCATATTTATCTGGAATATCCCAGTGTAGGAGCCACAGAGAATATCCTGCTGCTGGCGGTAAAGGCGGAAGGGACTACCGTGATCCATAATGCCGCCAGAGAGCCGGAGATCGTTTGTCTGGCCCGGTTTCTGCGGGCCTGCGGCGCGGAGATCTATGGCGAGGGAACACCGACCATTATGGTGGAAGGCGTAAGAAAACTCCATGGAGCGTATTTTTCCGTTCCCTTTGACCGGATTGAAGCAGGCACTTTTTTATGCGCCACGGCGGCTACCGGCGGAGAGATTCGCCTTTTGGGGGCGGAACGGCAGCAGATGGAAGGGACGCTAGAGGTGCTAGAGCAGATGGGCTGCGGCCTGCGCTATGGACAGGATAGTGTGTTTTTGCAGGCACCCAAGCGTCTGCTTTCGGATTTTACCCTGACGACAGGCCCTTATCCTGCCTTTCCCACGGATATGCAGCCCATGGTCATGAGTCTATTGACATTGGCAAGGGGAACTTGTATGATTAGTGAAACGGTGTTTGAGGCCCGTTTTCAGCATGCTGACGCTTTGTGCCGTATGGGCGCGAATATTCAGAAGCAGGGAAGAAACGCCGTGGTTTTTGGTGTGGAACGGCTCCATGGCGCTGTTGTGACCGGCTCTGATCTGCGGGGCGGGGCGGCGCTGTTGATCGCCGCTTTGGCGGCGGAAGGGGAAAGCCGGATCTATGGCTCGTCCTATGTGGAACGGGGCTATGAAAAAATAGAGGAGGCCCTGACCTGTTTGGGAGGCAGGGTACGCCTGGAAAAAGGATGGAACGAATGAGAAAAAAGAATACAAAAAAGCAAATAACGGATATCGACCTGATGGAGGAACTGGAGTATTATCATCCGCAAACGAAACGCAGACAGAT
>CALWKZ010000093.1 GCA_944381385.1 uncultured Anaerotignum sp.
ACCACGCCGTCCTTTTCCGTCACAACAAAGTCCTGCCGTTTCTGTTTCTCATGAAAGGCGCGGATATTGGTCGCCGCCTCCCGCAGGATATCCAGAAATTCATGGTCTACCTGCCACAGCGCCGCCGCCCGTTCTTCCTCGGATACTTCCAAACATTCCAGCTCCGCCCCGTCAAACTGACGGCAGTAGCGAAACAGGGCCTCATCCTTGTTTTTGCGCACATCCTCAATAATAGCGGCTACGGTATCCGCCACATCTGTTTTTTCCTCTGTTCTGTGAAAAATATCTTCTATTTTGATTTCTTCATAACGATACTGCTGAATCATGGGAACGGCTCACTCCTTTCCTTCCCGCAAAGCGGCGATCTTCTCGCACATTTCCTTGATCTGCCGGCTCTTGAATTTATAGCCCGCCTTATTGGCAATGAGCCTTGCGCTGATCTGCACGATATCCTCCAGCGGCTCCATGTTGTTTTCCTTTAATGTCGTCCCTGTTTCCACGATATCCACAATCACATCGGACATATTCAAAATGGGAGCGATTTCAATGGAGCCATGGAGCTTGATGATCTCGATCTCCTGGCTCTGACGCCGGAAATACTCTCTGGCGATATTGGGGAACTTGGTAGCTACCCGCAGGGTGTGGTCGCTGTGGACTCTAGTGCCTTTCAGGCCGGCCACTGCCATGCGGCACTTACCGATGCCCAAATCCAACAGCTCATAAACATCAGAGCCCTGCTCCAGCAGGATATCCTTCCCTACGATCCCCACATCCGCGGCGCCTCGTTCCACATAAACGGCAACATCCGAAGGCTTTACCCAGAAATAGCGGACACCATTTTCCTCGTTCTCAAAAATCAGTTTTCTGTTCTGCTCCCGGATAGAGGGACAGCCGTAACCGATGGATTCAAAAATATCGTATGCTTTTTCTCCCAGTCTGCCCTTTGGCAGGGCAATGTTGATATACTCAGCCAATGACTTCCACCCCTCTTTCGTTGAGACGGCAAAGCTGTTTGTATGTAATGCTGCCGTCATCCTTTTTCTGTGCCGCCACGCTCAGACCCATATTCTGGAGCATCTGCACCGCCCGCATTTTGGCGATGGTGTCTGTGGTATCGTCGTACAGCAGCAGCGCGTCCACATCATATGTCTTTTCTGTCTCGCCGTAGCGTTCCAGAAGATCCATGGCCACAGCAAAGCCCATAGCGCCGGCGTCCTTCCCGAATTTCTCCAGCAGCTTGTCATATCTGCCGCCGAACAGTATCTTCTTTGGAATACCATCTACAAATCCCTGGAAAATAATGCCGTTGTAGTAATCCATATCGTTGACAACGGAGAAATCCAGATTGACCCCCTGGTCATAGACACATGCTTTCAGGCAGGCCAGCAGCTTTTCCAGTTCTGCCACAGCCTGTTCCATTTTTTCGTTGCAGCAGAGGGCTTTTGCCTTGGGCAGCATCTCCTCCAAAGAGCCGCCCAGTTCCGCCGTCTGGGCAATCCGTTCCGTCATTTCTTCCGAAACGCCTGCTTCCCGGCACAGCTGGCGGATGCCGTGAGGATTTTTTTCTCCCATGCAGGCCAAGATCCTGCCCTGTTTGCTGGGAGAAATGCCTGCCGCTTCCATCAAACCAGAAACAAAGCCCATATGGGAAATATCCAGCACAGACCGGGCGCTGATGGTATCCAGGCTCTTTTTGGCCAGCAGTATGATCTCCGAAACAGCGTAATCATCCACATCACCGATATATTCCAGCCCCACCTGCATCATTTCCCGGTACTCGCCGTCGCCCTTTTCCGCCCGGTATACGTTTTCCGTATAATATACCCGCTCGGGGCATTCCCGGTTCCCTTTGGTATTTTTTACAATGGACAGGGTAACATCTGGCTTCAGCGCCAGAAGCCGCCCTTTCAGACCGTTGAACGTGAGAATGTTCTCCGCCGAAAGAAAACTGCGGTTGTCCGCATAGAAATCGTATTCCTCAAACTTGCTCATTTTAAATTTCCTGTATCCATATTGTTCAAAAAGCGAACGGAGCAGAAATACCGTCTGCTCGCCTTTTTTCAGAAAACCCTCTTGTTTCATCATAACTGACCCTCCGAAACTTTTATTTTTCATCATAGAAACATCATAGAACAGCAAAACACTTTAGTCAAGTAGATTACTAAAGTTTGGCACCTCTATACAAATTGTCCCATTCCCTTTGTGTAAATTATGCAAATTGTATAAGCAAAAATACAATCCTTTTTTCATTTCCAAAGATTGCGGGCGGATTTCCCGTCGCTGTACTTCATTATGACATATCTGCCGTCCTATCTCCACCGTTTTTTGAAAAATACAAAAACGATGGCCCTATACGGCCATCGTCCCGTTTCTCAGCGCAGTATTTTTTCCATGGGTTTTCCCTTTGCCAGCTCATCCACCAATTTATCCAGATAGCGGATCTCCCGCATCAGCTGGTCTTCTATCTCCTCCACCCGCACTCCGCAGATGCTGCCTTTGATCTTCGTCCTGTTAGGATGAGGATGGGGCGCCTTTTTGAAAAAATCGCCGTAAGTCAGCTCTCCCTCCAAAAATGCCGCCAGCTCCTCCCTGGCATATCCCGTCAGCCAGCAGGCAACTGTATCCACTTCCTCTCGTGTCCGCCCTTTCCGCTCCGCCTTGGCGATCAGCAGCGGATACACCTTGGAAAATCGCATATCAAATACCTTTTCCTGTTCCATGGCACTTCCTCCTTTGCCGTAATCGGCCCATAAAAACAGAACGGCGAGAAATAAGCAGACTCCCTTTCCGAAAATATCCCTTATTTTCCGCCGCTATCCTTTCAGTTTTCCTCTGCTGTGCAGGTCACCTTGACCAGCGTACTGGTCTGGCTGTCCGTCTCCGCGGCATCCGCTTCATGACTGCCTACCTCTTGGAGCCGTTCCAGAAACTCCTTTTTCTGGCTTTCCGCCATTTCATAGGTCAGGCTGGTTTCTGTTTTTTCCACCTCTGTCAGGGACATTTCTGTGCCGATCTTTGTGATCTGCTCCATAGCGGCGGGGACATCCGCCACCGTCAATGTCACATTCTCCCACACAGGCGCCGCGGAACGCAGTCCCGGCTGATTCATAACAGGCTGAGATACAGTCATAGGCTGGACATCCGCCTGTTCCATCGTCTCCGCCGTCTCTGCCGTCACCGCATTCATGGTCTGGGGCTCAGGCATGCTTTCTGTCGTTTCCGCCTGCTCCCGGCCGGATACTTCCTCTGTCCCTTCCACCGGAACGGCCGTTTTTGCGCCGCTTCTGCTCTTTTGGGCAATCTCAGAAGAAACCGCATCGTTTTCCGCTTTATAATCCGCTGTCTCCGGAACCGCGTCCATCTCCGCCTCTTCCGCATCCATCGCCGCTGTTGTCGACTGGGCTTCATCGGCTTGTTCCATCATATCCTGCACCACAGCATCCTGCGCCGGACGCATCTGCAAAAGACCCTGGGTACCGCCCAGGACAGCCACCATAACCACGGCTGCCGCCACCAGTCCCAAATTGCGCCAATTCTGCTTTTTCTTTTTGGGAAAAGGCACGACCTTTCCTTCTTTTTGTACAGCAGCTGTTTTATCCTCCAGCGGGAGCTTGCTCTCCCGGCTTAATTTCAGCATCAATTCATCATGGAACCCCTCAGGCAGTCCTTCCTCCGGAAGGTCTCGCAGGGTACAGGAAAGATCTTTCACGAGCTTCGCTTCTTCGGCGCAGGCCGGACATTCCATCAAATGCGCCCACAACTCCTGGGCTTCTTCCTCCGGCAGTGTGCCGTCCAGAAATTCCCACAGCTTTTCTCTGCAATCTTCGCATTTCATTCTTTCCTTCCCTCCTTTCCTTTCTTTTGACGGGAAGAATCTGTCTTTCGTTCCCTGATTTTTAAAATTTCTTCCTTTAACTGGGCTCTCCCCCGGGAGATTCTGGATTTTACGGTACCCAGAGGCAGCTGTATCATCTCCGCGATCTCCTCATAGGAATATCCCCGGATATCCCGCAGGATCACCGCCGCCTTGTGCTCCGGCGACAAAGTCTCCAATGCCGCCAGCACTTCTCCCCGCAGCTCCTTTTGCAGCATTTCCGTCTCCGGCGTCGCGCCTTCGTCGGCAAACTGCTTTTTGTAATTGCCGTCCTCGTCCTCCAGCTCCGCGTCCAGGGAATAGGTCTGCTTCCCCTTCCATTTCCGAATTTCATCAATGCAGGTATTGACGGCGATCCGGTAGATCCAGGTGGAAAAAGCGGATTTCCCGTCAAATCGGTCCAGGTTCCGGTAGACCTTCAAAAAGACCTCCTGGGCCATATCCTTTACGTCCTCCCCGCCGTCCATCATCCGAAAGGCGATGTTGTAAACAATTTTTTCATGGCGCAGGATCAGCGTCTCAAAGGCGTCCATATCTCCTTCTTTTGCCAGAGCCACCAGCTCCACGGCGTCTCTTTGGCTGTATTTGTCCAACCGTCTCACCTCAGTTCCTTCGGGTATCCTTTTTTCTCAAATCAGCCCCGCAGATCCGCCGCCAGGGCCTCCGCCTGCTCCTTCGTCGTTTTCCAGCTGGTACAAAAGCGCACAGCGCTGTGTCCCGCGTCCACCGGCTCCCATACGAAAAAGGCGTATTTCTGTCCCAGTTTTTCGATCAAATCATTGGGCAGCACCGGGAACTGCTGGTTCGTCATAGAATCATAGAGCATGGGGAAACCCATTTCCTCGCAGGCCTTTCGGATCTCCAGCGCCCGCTCCACGGCGTTTTTCGATATCTCAAAATACAAGCCATCCTCCAGCAGCGCCTCAAACTGAAGGCCCAGGAACCTGCCCTTTGCCAGCAGGCCGCCCCGCTGTTTGATATAGTACCGGAAATCCTGTTTCAGCCCGGGATTGCAGACGACTACCGCCTCGCCGAACATGGCGCCCACCTTTGTACCGCCGATATAAAACACATCGCAAAGCCCCGCGATCTCTTCCATGGTCAGATCGTTGGCGGGAGAAGCCAGAGCGTACCCCAGTCTGGCGCCGTCGATATACAAAGGCAGTCCTGTTTCCCTGCATACCTCATAGAGTTCCGTCAATTCCTGTTTGCTATACATGGTCCCGTTTTCCGTCGGCTGGGAGATATAGACCATCCCCGGCTGTACCACGTGCTCATGATTTACATCAGCCCAGTGGCCTTCCACCATTTTTTGTACCTGTTTTGCCGTGATCTTGCCGTCCCGGCTGGGCAAAGTCAGCACTTTATGGCCTGTTGCCTCCACCGCTCCGGTCTCATGGACGTTGATATGGCCGGATGCAGCACAGATCACGCCCTGATGGGGACGCAGGATGGAAGCGATCACCGTCAGGTTCGTCTGGGTACCGCCCACCAGAAAATGCACATCCGCGTCCTCTCTGCCGCAAAGCCCACGGATCAGCGCTCTGGCGTGGTCGCTGTATGGGTCGTCCGTATAACCGCCTGTCTGTATCTCATTGGTTTCCATCAGCCGTTCCAGAATTTTCGGATGGGCGCCTTCCGCATAGTCACATTCAAAACGAATCATATTGTATCCCCCTTTTCTGTCTGCTCTGTATCGTTTGTTCTCTGCTTTTAAGTGTATCATGGCAGACAGGAAAGCACAAGCCGGGACCATATCCCAACTGATATGATACGGGGATAAAAGGCATTTTGTTCCATAAAAAAACAGAGAGGACTCCGTTTTTTTAGAATCCTCTCCGCAAAAAATAGCTTTTGATCCGTTTATTTCCAATATTCTACCGCGGATTTGAACAGCTTCATGTCAAATTCGCCGGGTACGTTCCGGTACAGACCATCGGCGTAACGCTCGGAATGGCCCATTTTGCCCAGAACACGTCCGTCGGGAGACAGCAGGCCCTCAATGGCAAAGGCGGAGCCGTTAGGGTTGTACTGGATATCGTTGGTCGGATTGCCCGCCTGATCCACGTACTGTGTCAGGATCTGGCCGTTTTCCGCCAGCTGACGCAGCAGCGCCTCATCCGCCAGCAGTCTGCCTTCCCCGTGGGAAATAGGCACCGTAAAGATATCGCCCACCTGTACATTGGTCAGCCAAGGGGATTTATTGGACGCCACACGGGTGCGTACCAGCTTGGACTGATGCCTGTGGATGGTGTTGTAAGTCAGTGTCGGGCAGTTTTCGTCTGTTTCGATGATCTTGCCGTAAGGCACCAGACCCAATTTAATCAGCGCCTGGAAGCCGTTGCAGATACCGCAGATCAGACCGTCTCTGTCCTCCAGCAGTTTGGTCACTTCTTCCTTGATTTCCGGATTGCGGAAGAAAGCTGTGATAAACTTGCCGGAGCCATCGGGCTCGTCACCGCCGGAGAAGCCGCCGGGAATAAAGATCATCTGGCTGTCACGCAGCTTTTTCGCGAAGGTCTCTACGGAGTTTGCGATGCCTGCCGCGGACAGGTTGTTGATGACGAAGATTTCCGCTTCCGCCCCTGCCCGTTCCATAGCCTTGGCGGAATCGTATTCGCAGTTTGTGCCGGGGAATACGGGGATCAAAACCTTCGGCTTCGCGAACTGCATCCGGGGTTTTGCCACGGTTTCCGCATGATAGGAGAACACAGGGATTTCCTTCTTCTCTGTGGCAATGTTGCAGGAATAGATGGGTTCCAGCTTGCCTTCATATACGTCATACAGCTCCGCCAGAGGGATGGAAACGCCGTCTTTTGTGATGGCGCTGCCGCCGGTTCTGCCCAGAACTACACCCGCTTCGTCCTCTGTATTCAGTTCCAGAATAAAGGAGCCGTAAGCGTAGCCGAAAATATCCTCCTGACTCAGGCCGTCAGCATAGGCAAAGCCGATGTCATTGCCCATGGCCATTTTCAGTACAGCCTCTGCCACGCCGCCATAAGTGGGTGTGTAAGCGGCGCATACCTTGCCGGCACGCATCAGGTCGTTCACCTGAGCGAACAGGGCTTTCAGGCTTTCCGCCGTAGGCAGACCGTTTGCGTCGTAAACAGGCTTCAGCCATACGACCTTATGATTTTCTCCCTTGAACTCAGGAGAGATGATGTTTTTGGTATCTTCTGTTGTTACAGCAAAGGAAACCAGTGTAGGCGGAACGTCGATATGCTCAAAGGTACCGCTCATGGAGTCCTTGCCGCCGATAGCAGCGATCTCCAGACCCTTCTGCGCCATAAACGCCCCCAGCAGAGCCGCCATAGGCTTGCCCCAGCGTTTGGGGTCCTTCATGGGTTTCTCAAAATATTCCTGGAAGGACAGATATACGTCCTCAAACTTCCCGCCGGTGGCAACCAGTTTCGCCACAGATTCCACAACAGCCAGGTATGCGCTGTGGTAAGGGCTCTTTTCGGCGATATAGGGGTTATAGCCCCAAGCCATCATGGAGCAGGTCTCCGCCGTATCCTTTTCCATGGAAACCTTGTTTACCATGGCCTGGATAGGTGTTCTCTGGTTCTTGCCGCCAAAGGGCATCAATACTGTGCCCGCGCCGATGGTGGAGTCGAAGCGTTCAGAAAGTCCCCGTTTGGAGCATACATTCAGATCACCGGCCATTTCCAGATAGGCTTCCTTGAAATCCCCCTTGATTTCCTTATCAAAGGCTTTGGGTGCGTCAGGCGCAATTTCGATATGCTTTTCCGCGCCGTTGGAGTTCAGGAATTCCCGGGAGATATTAACAATCTTCTCGCCGTTCCAGTACATCACCAGATAAGGGTTTGCCTTTACTTCCGCCACAACGGTAGCCTCCAGGTTCTCGCCATAAGCCAGTTCCTTGAAGCGTTCCACATCTTTTGCCGCTACCACAACAGCCATACGTTCCTGGGATTCGCTGATGGCCAGCTCTGTGCCGTCCAGACCTTCGTATTTCTTGGGAACGGCGTTCAGGTTGATTTCCAGGCCATCGGCCAGCTCCCCAATGGCAACGGATACACCGCCGGCGCCAAAGTCGTTGCAGCGTTTGATGAGGCGAGAAGCCTCCGCGTTGCGGAAGAGTCTCTGGAGCTTTCTTTCTTCGGGAGCGTTGCCCTTCTGGACTTCCGCGCCGCAGCTTTCCAGAGATTCCAGTGTATGGGATTTGGAGGAGCCTGTAGCACCGCCGCAGCCGTCACGGCCCGTTCTGCCGCCCAAGAGGATAACGATATCGCCGTCCTCAGGGCGTTCTCTGCGGACATTCTCCGCGGGAGCCGCGCCGATAACAGCGCCAATCTCCATTCTTTTTGCCACATAGCCGTCGTGGTAGATCTCGTCTACCTGACCCGTTGCCAGACCGATCTGGTTGCCGTAGGAGCTGTAGCCTGCCGCCGCCGTTGTCACGATCTTCCGCTGGGGCAGCTTGCCCTGCAATGTTTCGGAAACGGGCGTCAGGGGATTGCCGGCGCCGGTCACACGCATAGCGGCGTATACATAGGAACGGCCGCTGAGGGGGTCACGGATGGCGCCGCCCACACAGGTTGCCGCGCCGCCGAAGGGCTCGATCTCTGTGGGATGGTTATGTGTTTCGTTTTTAAAGAGCAGCAGCCATTTTTCTGTTCTGTCGCCCACTTTTACGTCCATTTTTACTGTGCAGGCATTGATTTCCTCGGATTCATCCAGTTTATCCAGCTTGCCTTGCTGTTTCAGGTATTTGGCAACAATGGTGCCCATATCCATCAGGTTGATGGGTTTTGTTCTGCCGATGGCTTCTCTTGTTTTCAGGTATTCATTATAAGCCCCCTGCAAAAGCTCATCCTCGAAGGTCACTTTGTCGATGGTGGTCAGGAAGGTGGTATGGCGGCAGTGATCGGACCAGTAGGTGTCGATCATTTTGATTTCCGTAATGGTCGGGTCTCTCTCTTCGCTCAGGAAATATGCCTGACAAACCTTGATGTCATCCAGATCCATGGCCAGTCCCTGATCCGCCACAAACTGCGCCAAAGCCGCCTCGTCCATCTGACGGAAGCCCTCCAGCACAGCTACGGAAGTGGGGATATCATATACCATTTCCAGCGTATCCGCTTCTTCCAGAGACGCTTCTCTGGATTCCACAGGATTGATAACATATTTCTTGATGGCTGCCACATCGGCGTCGCTGAGATCGCCGTAGAGCAGATACACCTTAGCGCTCTTTACCAGAGGTCTTTCCTGCTTGGAAATGATCTGGATACATTCCGCCGCGGAGTTGGCTCTCTGGTCAAACTGGCCGGGCAAAAATTCCACAGCGAATACCTGCGCGCCGTCCTGGGGGATCTCTGTCAGCAGATCGTCCAGCTGGGGTTCGGAAAGTACCGTTGTTTTGCAGTTTTCAAACAATTCTTTGTCGATGTGTTCTACGTCGTAACGATTCAAAAGGCGCAGGCCTGTCAGGCTTTTGATGCCCAGCAGGTTCACCAGATCGGCTCTCAGGCCGTCCGCTTCTGTCTGAAGGCCCTGTTTTTTCTCCACATAAATTCTATAAACCATAGATGTTACACCTCCGCCGCAAGGGCTTTTTTACCAATATCTTTCCGATAATACGCGTTTGCAAAGCTTACGGTTTTTACCGTTGCGTAGGCTTTGTCCACAGCCTCCGCCAGGGTATCCGCCACTTCCGTCACGCCCAGCACACGGCCGCCGCCGGTTACCAGTTTGCCGTCTTTGATTTTCGCACCAGCCACGAAAATACGGCTGGAATCCGCAGGCAGTGTGATCTCATAGCCTGTCTCATATTTGCCGGGGTAGCCTTCCGACGCCATGATGACGCAGCAAGCGGATTTTTTGCTGAACTTCACTTCCGCGTCTGCCAGTGTACCGTTGGCAATATGCCGCATGATGGTCAGCAGATCGCTTTCCAGCAAAGGCAGGACCACCTGTGTTTCGGGATCGCCGAAACGGCAGTTGTATTCAATGACCTTGGGGCCATTGGGTGTCAGCATCAGACCAAAGTACAGGCAGCCTTTGAAGGTTCTGCCTTCTTTGTTCATAGCTTCCATAGTAGGCAGGAAGATGGTTTTCATACATTCTTCCGCAACAGCTTCTGTATAGTAAGGGTTTGGAGCTACAGTACCCATACCGCCGGTATTCAGACCTTTATCATCATCCAGAGCGCGTTTGTGGTCCATGGAAGAAACCATAGGGATCATGGTTTTGCCGTCTGTGAATGCCAGAACGGAAACTTCAGGACCTGTCAGGAATTCTTCTACAACGATGTGGTCACCGCTGGCGCCGAATACTTTATCTTCCATGATGGTTTTTACACCGGCTTTTGCCTGTTCTCTTGTTTCAGCGATAATCACGCCTTTGCCCAGTGCCAGACCATCTGCTTTGATAACCGTAGGAATGGGCGCTGTTTCCAGATAAGCCAGAGCGTCTTCGGCGTTGTCAAAAACTTCGTAAGCCGCTGTGGGAATACCATATTTTTTCATGAGGTTTTTGGAAAACACCTTGCTGCCTTCCAAAATCGCCGCATCCTTATTGGGACCGAAGCAGGGCACACCAATGGCCTCCAGCGCATCCACTGCCCCCAGCACCAGGGGATCGTCCGGTGCTACTACTGCGAAATCAATGGCTTTTTCCTTGGCAAAGGCCACCATGCCGTCAATATCCTTTGCGCCGATATCCACGCAGATCGCGTCCTGGGCCATACCGCCGTTGCCGGGCAGTACATACAGCTCTGTCACCTCAGGGTTTTCCTTGATCTTTTTTACGATGGCGTGCTCTCTGCCGCCGCCGCCAACTACCATAACCTTCATTTCTACTGTCCTCCGCTTCTTCTTAGTGATGGAACAATCTCATGCCTGTAAATGCCATGACCATATCATACTTATTGCAGGTAGCAATAACATTGTCGTCACGGATGGAGCCGCCGGGTTCCGCGATATAGCTTACGCCGCTCTTTGCCGCCCGTTCGATATTGTCGCCGAAGGGGAAGAAAGCGTCGCTGCCCAGAGCCACACCGGTGATAGTATCCAGATAAGCTCTCTTTTCTTCTTTTGTCAGAGGCTCCGGCTTTTCAGAGAACAATGTCTGCCATACGCCGTCAGCCAGTACATCCTCATAGTCGTCGGAAATGTATACGTCGATGGTATTGTCTCTGTCGGGTCTGCCTACTGTCGGCAGGAAAGGCAGGTTCAGTACCTTTTCATGCTGGCGCAGATGCCATACGTCCGCCTTGCCGCCTGCCAGTCTGGTGCAGTGGATTCTGGACTGCTGGCCGGCGCCTACGCCGATGGCCTGGCCGTCCTTGGCGAAACATACGGAGTTGGACTGGGTATATTTCAGCGTAATCAGCGCGATAATCAGGTCTCTCTTTGCCTCTTCCGTCAGGTTTTTGTTGTCTGTTACGATATTGTTCAGCAGTTCCTTGTCGATTTTGAAATCGTTTCTGCCCTGCTCAAAGGTGATGCCGTACACCTGTTTCTTTTCCTGTTTTTCCGGCACATAGTCAGGGTCGATCTTTACGATATTGTAGCCGCCCTTTCTCTTGCTTTTCAGGATCTCCAGCGCTTCCGGGGTATAGCCGGGGGCGATGATGCCGTCGGAAACCTCTCTTTTGAGCATGCGGGCCGTCACTTCGTCGCAGACATCACTCAGCGCCACCCAGTCACCAAAGGAGCACATTCTGTCGGTACCTCTGGCTCTGGCATAGGCCAAAGCGATGGGAGAATCATCCAGACCTTCGATATCATCCACAAAGCAGGCTTTTTTCAGGGCGTCGCTCATGGGCACGCCTACAGCGGCGGATGTGGGGCTGACGTGCTTAAAGGATGTTGCCGCGGGCATGCCCAGGGCTTCCTTTAATTCTTTTACCAGCTGCCAGCTGTTGAAGGCGTCCAGAAAATTGATATAGCCGGGCTTGCCGTTCAAGATCTCAATGGGCAGTTCGCCGCCGTCGGCCATAAAAATTTTTGCCGGTTTCTGATTCGGGTTACAGCCGTATTTCAATTCAAATTCTTTCATAGCGATCCTCTCCTCCTCCATATTCTTTTCCGCGTCACGGAAAAATGTCCTATTGTGAAAAAAAGCGTCAAGACAGGGAAGAAAAGATTTCTCTTTTCTTCCGCTGTAGCCTCACGCATTTTTTTATTCGTATTTATTGATCATTCTGTTTTCCACAGCGCCTGTTTCCAGATCCACAAATCTTACATATACGGAGATTTTGTTGTCCGCGTTCAGATTTTCCCAAATCTCTTTGGCGAAAGCGTCAATATCATTGCCGATCGCCACACGTTCCGGCTCGCCCTGGAAGGTAGGCAGGGGATTGCCGTCACAAGCGTATGTATGGATAAAATGTCCCAGACCTGCCAACGCTGCGTAATTGAAGGTATATCTGTTGCAGGCGCTGCCGGCAGCGTCCGCGCTTTTCAGGATACTCATTTTATAGGTAAAATCTTTTTCGCCAAAGGTCAGCATGCCGCTGATTCTAGGGGTGAAATTGGGCGCGTCGGGCTCAAATTCCCTTGTTTCCAATGCGGCCTCAAAAGATTTTCCTTCCTTTATATAGTCGTAAATGGTGTCTGTCTGGTCGCCGTTTGTCACGATCAGGTTGTTTTCCCATTTCTTGATGGGGGAATAGATGATCAAAGAAGGATCTTCCACCTTGGATTCGTCATAAGGCTTGATAATCACTTCTTCGCCCTGTTCCAGAAAAATACGGTTGCGGCTGTTTTCACTTCTGCCCATGATAAAATAAGCCACCGCAGCCTTTTTGCCGTCTGCTGTTTTCCCGATGACGATGCCTCTGCCCACATAAGGGTTATCCTTTACCAGCACGTCCATGGGTTCGCTTTTATAAATGTCCATGATTATCTTCCTTTCTGCAAATCCTTCGCTACCTGTTCCGTCGCTCTGGGAAGCAATACCCATTCCGCTTCCTCCATAACACGACGCTGCAATACCTCCGGCGTATCTCCTTCTTTTACCTCAACGGCCTTCTGCAGCAGGATCTCGCCGCCGTCAGGGATCTCATTGACAAAATGGACCGTGGCTCCCGTCACCTTCACCCCATAGGCCAAAGCTGCCTCGTGTACCTTCAGTCCGTAATACCCCTTTCCGCAGAAAGAAGGGATCAGGGAAGGATGGATATTGATGATGCGTTTGGGGTAGGCAGAGGTAAAATTCTCGCTGAGGATGGACATGAAGCCCGCCAGAACGATCAGCTCGATCCCGTACTCCGTCAGCACTTCCTTTACCCGCTCCTCATACTCCAGCTGGGTGGCAAAATCCTTTCTGACTACTACGGCGGAAGGGATGTTGTTTTCCGCCGCTCTGGTCAGTGCATAGGCCTTGTCATTGCTGGCCAGCACCAGGGCGATCTCCCCGCTTTGGAGCAGACCGCTTTTCTGTGCGTCGATGAGGGCCTGGAGATTGGTGCCGCCGCCGGAAACAAAAACCGCGATTTTTGTTCTCAGCATATAACCACGCCCTCTTCGGATGCGATGATCTCACCCATGATATATGCGTCCTCGCCATGGGCCTTCAAAATCTCGATGGCTTTTTCCGCGTCTGCTTTCGCCACTACAACACTCATGCCAACGCCCATGTTAAAGGTATTGAACATATCTCTTTCAGGGATATTGCCCTTCTTCGCGATCATATCAAAGATGGGAGGAATCCGCAGGGCGCTCTTGTCGATCTTCGCGCCAAAGCCCTGGGGGATGCTTCTGGGAATGTTTTCATAGAAACCGCCGCCGGTGATATGGGAAACGGCTTTTACCTTTACTTCCTCAAAAAGCGCCAGCATAGGCTTTACATAGATCTTTGTGGGAGCCAGCAGCGTCTCGCCGATGGATTTTCCGCCCAGCTCCGCCAAAGGTGTCTTGATATCCTCATGCTCTACATCCAGCACTCTGCGCACCAGGGAGAAGCCATTGGAGTGTACGCCGCTGGAAGGCAGCGCGATGACAACGTCCCCCGCTTCCATGGTCTTGTTGTCCAGGATTTTGTCTTTGTCTACAACGCCTACGGCAAAGCCCGCCAGATCGTATTCATCCACGGGATAGAAGCCGGGCATTTCCGCTGTTTCGCCGCCGATGAGCGCCGCGCCGGACTGCACGCAGCCCTCCGCCACGCCGGAAACGATGGCAGCCACCTTTTCGGGGAAGTTTTTGCCTACGGCAATATAGTCCAGGAAAAACAGGGGCTTCGCGCCGCAGCAGATAATATCGTTGACACACATAGCCACACAGTCGATGCCTACGGTATCATGCTTGTCCATCAAAAAGGCCAGTTTCAGCTTGGTGCCAACGCCGTCTGTGCCGCTGACCAGAACAGGCTTGCTGATCCCGGTCAGATCCATTTCAAACAGTCCGCCAAAGCCGCCGATATCGGACATGGCGCCTGCGGTCACCGTTCTTGCGATATGCTTTTTCATCAGTTCTACGGCCTGATATCCGGCAGTAATGTCAACGCCGGCCGCTTTGTAGCTTTCGCTGTGGCTTTTCATTGTTTATTTCTCCTTTCGCTGAGCTTGCATTCAAATCTGTTTTTGCAGGTTTCGGAGGGTACTTCTGTAGGATAATTGCCGTCGAAGCATGCGGAACAGTAGCCTTCTCCCTTGGGAACGCCCATGAGCATGCCCAGATGGTCCAGACTCAGATAGCCGATGCTGTCAGCGCCGATGATCTCCTTGATCTCATCCATGGTGTGGTTTACGGCGATCAGGTTCTCCTGGGAATCCACGTCTGTGCCGTAGTAGCAGGGATACAGGAAGGGAGGCGCCGAGGAACGAACGTGTACTTCGGCAGCGCCGGCCTCACGCAGCAGCTTTACGATTCTGGCGGAGGTGGTGCCTCTGACGATGGAGTCGTCTACCATAACGACACGTTTGCCCTTGATGGTCTCAGATACTACATTCAGTTTGATCCGTACTTTATCCTCTCTCACCTTCTGGCCGGGAGCAATGAAAGTACGTCCGATATATTTGTTTTTGATAAAGCCGATGCCATAGGGGATGCCGGACTGTCTCGCATAACCGATGGCCGCGTCCAGACCGGAGTCGGGTACGCCGATGACTACATCCGCGTGTACGGGATGCTCCATAGCCAGGCAGGCGCCTGCGGTGGCTCTGGCATGATGTACACTGACGCCGTCTACCACAGAGTCGGGTCTGGAGAAATAGATATGTTCAAAAATACAAAAATGCTTCTTTTCTTCGCCGATATGGTCGCGGATGGTACG
>CALWKZ010000094.1 GCA_944381385.1 uncultured Anaerotignum sp.
TCCGGGTGATGGAGCACCATTTCCAGACGGATATAGTTGACGGCACAAGCGATGGCGCCGGAAAAGCCGCAGCTTTCATAGAATCTTTTGGGATAAAGTTCGATTTTTGCGAAAATATACATCATAAGAAAGACCAGGAAAAGAGCGGCCACCATGTATTTTTCGCGTTTGAGTCTTCGTTCAAAAGGATCGGGCTTCATGAAATCTCCTCCTTTTCAGCAGCTGTTTTTCATACGGAAAACGGCAGTGGTAATCAGCAGCAGCGCCACATCCGCGATCATCAGAAAAATAAAGGGCAGCAGCAGTTCCTGCCGGCAGATGGCGGCCCAGAGAGTAGCGCCGTAAAGCAGCGCCAGAGAAAGGGTGCTATGCAGGGACGAAATCTGTTTCTGGATGTAGACATTTCTTTCGTCATAGAGCCGGATTTCCTCTTTTCGGCACAGATCCTCATTGTGCATCAGGCGCAGGGAACGGAAGATGGAAAGACCTCCGATGGCAAATAAACTGCCGCCGGTGCCGCATAGGTAGGAAAATGGATATCCGCCGCCGGAAGAGGGAATCCAAAAAACAGCACAGCAGACGGCAAGGATGCCCAGAGCGATCCATAGAACGCCGAACAGGATGCTCCATTTCAGTTTTCGTTTATAATTCATTTCTCTTCCTCCTCTTCAAATAAAAAAACTTCTTCGATGGTCAGTCCGAAAAACTTGGCGATTTTATAGGCAAGTGTCAGAGAGGCCGTATACTTTCCTACCTCCAGAGAGGTGATGGTCTGGCGGGTGACGCCCACATGATTCGCCAGCTGATCCTGGGAAAGATGTCTCGCTTTTCTTAATTCCGCGATTCTTGTTTTCATAAGAACCTCCTTTCGCAAAGTTCGCTTTGCAATTTTAGTATAGTTCGCTTTGCAAAAAATGTCAAGCGAACTTTGCAAAAATATGGAAAGATTTTTATGCCGAAGAGGGGCAGAGGTTTGACTTCCGGGGGAAAGTCTGGTATCATAACATGGGATAACATCCGAAGAAGAAAGGAATTGAATGAATGGATAATTATTTAATGGCATTTGTTTTGAGCATACCGGGACTGATCGTGGCAACGACCCTGCACGAATTTGTCAGAGCCCTTGCCTCTACGGCTTTGGGGGACGATCTGCCCAAAAAACAGGGGCGTCTGACCCTGAATCCTTTGAAGCATTTTGAGCCCATCGGCTTTCTGCTGCTGTTTTACAGCGGAGGTTTTGGCTGGGGAAAACCTGTGGAGACCAGTGGGCTTTACTACAAAAACAGAAAACGGGATTCCCTCATCGTGGCCATCCTGCCTTCTGTAGTGAATCTGATTCTGGGGATGATTTTCCTTTCCTTGACCCGGTGGACAAACGGGATACCGACGGATATTCTGGTTTATCTTTGTTATTATAACGTAGGCATTGCGGTATATAATGTTCTGCCGGTTTCCCCCATGGACTGTGTGAAGGTGCTTTCTGTGGTTCTGCCTGCCAATAAGTATTTTACCTATTTACAGTATGAGAAGATGATCCAGATGATCTTCCTGTTCCTGCTGTTTTTGGGCTTTTTCGGCGGTATTTTCCAGAGCGTTGTTTATGGCATCATGAACTTTTTGGGCCATGCGATGTTTATACTGTAAGGAAGTGGCGTTATGCAGAATGTGACCATAC
Source organism: uncultured Anaerotignum sp. (assembly GCA_944381385.1). GTDB lineage: Bacteria > Bacillota > Clostridia > Lachnospirales > Anaerotignaceae > Anaerotignum. The sequence goes on from CALWKZ010000094.1 coordinate 1,676, forward strand.
GGCTGGACGCCTTTGAAGGCCCGCTGGATCTGCTGTACCATTTGATCGAGAAAAATGAGATTGATATTTACGATATCCCTATCGCCCAGCTGACAGACCAGTATTTGGCTTATCTGGACGCGGCGGAGGACCGGAATATGGACGGCATGAGCGAATTTCTGGTGATGGCGGCTACGCTTTTGGAGATCAAGAGCAAGATGCTCCTGCCTTCTCCCAAAAAAGAGGCGGAGGAGGAAGGCCCTGACCCCAGAGAGGAACTGGTGCTGCGTCTGTTGGAATACAAAAAGATCAAGGGAGTCACCGACGACTGGAAGCAGCGTGCGGAGGAGGCGGCCCAGGTATTTTACAAAGAAGCCGACGAGGCGGTGAAGCGGCTCCGCCAGAAGGAAGAACAGCCTCTGGACGATTTTTTGCAGGGAGTCACCATGGAGGATCTCTACCATGCCTTTCAGGAGGTCATGAACCGAAGAGAATCCAAGGTAGACCGTGTGCGGAGCAGTTTCCGGGCCGTGGAACGGGATTTGTTTACGGTACAGGATAAAATGGAATATATCCGAGACCTGCTGATCCTGCGGCCAAAGATCACTTTTTTCGGCATTTTCCGCAAGGGCGCCAGAAAAATGGAAAAGGTCGTGACCTTTCTGGCTTTGCTGGAACTGATTAAGACAAAAGAAGTGAAAATCTCCCAGGAGAAAATATTTGGGGAGATTTATATTACCGCAAATGATGGAAGTGAGAAGAAATGAGATTGGCACAATTAGAAGCAGTGGTGGAATCCCTGCTTTTTATCTCGGGGGAGGCCGTCAGCCTTTCCGCCATTGCCCAGACCATCGAAATGGACAAGGCCACGGCAAAGGCCATCATACAGTCTTTGGCCGATAAATATGAGGAAGAACAGCGGGGCATCCGTATCGTGGAGATCAACGACGCCTACCAGATGTGTACGGCGGCGGAATGCTTCGAGTACATCCGGAATATGTACAAAAGTCCCCAGCGGCAGGGCCTGACCCAGTCGCTGCTGGAAACCCTGGCTATCATTGCCTATAAACAGCCCATCACCAAGGGCCAGATCGAGGAGATCCGGGGCGTCAGCGCCGACCATGCCGTCAATAAGCTGGTAGAGAAGAAGCTGGTCTGCGAGGTGGGCCGGCAGAATACGCCGGGGAAACCCATTTTGTTTGGTACCACGGACGATTTTCTCCGGTATTTTGGCTTTAAATCCGTAGGGGAGCTGCCCCCGCTGGAAGAAGAACCCACAGAAGAAAAAGAGGATACAGAACAGCCGTAAGTCTTTTGGAAAAAAAGGCCTGCGGCTTTTTTGCTGTCCGGAAAGGCAGAAAACATAATCCGTCTTTTTCCGGAATAGAATGATGGGAGGAGGGGATGTCTGTGAAAAGGCTTTGGATCTGTTTGGGAATTTTGCTGCTGCTGGCCCGTCCGGTATGGGCGGCGGAACCGCAGGTGGCCGCCAGAGGGGCGGCACTGGTGGACGGAGAAACGGGCCGGGTACTCTGGGGGCGAAACGAGGAAAAAACTATGGAAATGGCCAGCACCACAAAGATCATGACGGCTATGCTGATTCTGGAAAAATGCGGCATGGATGAGATCGTCACCATCAGCAAAAACGCCGCCGCCCAGCCGGATGTACAGATGGGGCTGAAGGAAGGAGAGCAGTGGTACGTGGGGGATCTTCTGCGGGCCATGATGCTGCAGTCCTATAATGACGCGGCAGTGGCTCTGGCGGAGCACGCCAGTGGGTCTGTGGAGGCCTTCTGCATGGAGATGACGGCCAGGGCCAAGGCCCTGGGGGCGGCAAATACGGTTTTTGGTACGCCCAATGGACTGGACAGCAGTCTTTCCCTGGAGCAGCACCATACCACGGCGGCGGATCTGGGGCTTTTGACGGCCTGGGCGCTGGAAGATCCTGTATTTCGGGAGATCATTTCACTGCCTTCCCACAGCTTCACGGATGTGACTGGAGCACGCAGCCATACGGCGGTCAATACGGACCGATTTTTACAGATGTATGATGGGGCCATTGGCGTAAAAACAGGATACACCAATAAAGCGGGCAACTGCTTTGTAGGCGCGGCGGAACGGGACGGCGCCAGATTGATCGCCGTGGTTCTGGGCTGCGGCTGGGGCGCCGAAGGCAGGGAGCAGAAATGGAAGGACGCAAAAGCACTGCTGGATTATGGGTATGATACTTTTGCGAAGACGGAGATCGTGCAGGAGGGGACGGTCTGTGGTTCCGTAGCCGTAGGGCGTTCCACGGTGGCGGAGATTCCTCTGGTGACGGAGATGGATTTTTCGGGCATTTTCTCGGAAGAGGAGCTGGAACACTTGAAAAAAACGGCTTATGTCCCTCTTTCTGTGGAGGCGCCGGTGGAACAGGGGATGGAGCTGGGAACCTTGGAAATTTCTTTGGAGGGGGAAGTCCTGGCGGAGGTGCCTCTGGCGGCAGGGGCCGACGCGCCGTCCTATACCTTCGGTCAGTGGCTGGAGGTGCTGGCGGAGGATTGGCGGAGCCTGCAAAGGGATTAGAAGGCGATTTCCTTTGACTTTCCCATGGTTCTCCTGTATACTGTTGAGCGACAGAAAAACGGAGGGAAAAGCCATGGAAGAAAGATTGCAGAAATTTTTGGCGGAGGCGGGCGTTGCTTCCAGAAGAAAGGCGGAGGAACTGATTGCCGCCGGCAGAGTCAAGGTAAACGGCGTAGTCATCAAGGAACAGGGCGTCAAGATCGACCCCCGGAAGGATAAGGTGGAATTTGACGGCAAAGCCCTTTCCCAAAAGGCGGAGAAGAAGGTGTATCTAATGCTCCATAAGCCGGAGGGGTATGTGACCACATCCAAAGAGCAGTTCGGCCGTCCCGCGGTGCTGGATCTGATCCATGGGGTGCCGGAGCGTATTTTCCCCGTAGGCAGACTGGATTACGATACCTCCGGACTGCTGCTTTTGACTAATGACGGCGATTTGACGTATCGTCTGACCCATCCCAAGCATGATGTGGACAAAACGTATATCGCGAAGCTCTACGGCGTGCCTGACGACGGAGACCTCCAGAAGTTCCGCCGTGGTGTTGTTATAGACGGCAGAAAAACAAGCCCGGCGAAAATACAGATCATTTCCCGGGAAAAGGATCTGCGGTTCTGCACGGTGGAAATCCAGATCCATGAGGGAAGGAACCGGCAGGTGCGGAAGATGTGCGATGCCATCCATCATCCCGTGGCGCAGCTGAAGCGGATCGCCACAGGAGAATTGAAGCTGGGCGACCTGCCCAAAGGAAAATACCGTTTCCTGACGGAGCAGGAGATCAAATATCTGAAATCTTTATAAAAACAGGGAGTTCCGCGGCGGCGCCGCAGGGGCTCCTTCTTTGGTTTTTTGGGGAAGAGAAGGGAAATTTGCCGTTTTCGGTTGAAAGAGAGACGATTATACCATATAATTTAAGTTTAGAGTATGAAATAAAGGAAGGCAGAACAAAATGGAAGAGAAGAAAACAAGATTTTACTTGATCCGCCATGGCGAAACCCTTTGGAACAGACAGGGGCGGTATCAGGGTTCCACTGACATAGAATTATCGGAGCAAGGGCTGGCTCAGGCGGAATTGATGGCGAAACGGTTTCGTTATCTGCCGCTGGATGCCGTATATGTTTCCCCGCTGAAACGGGCCAGAGCCACAGCCGACGCCATTGCCAGAGAAACAGGACTGACGCCTGTGGTGGAGGATCGTTTCCGGGAGATCAATTTCGGGGAATGGGAAGGCAAAAGCATCCCCGAATTACAGGAGATCTATGGACAGGCTTATCTGGATTTTTACGCGGACCCTTTTTCCCATCCTTTCCCGGGAGAAGGCTCCTTTGCTAAGGTAACGGAACGCTCCATGGCGGCTTTTGAGGATATTTTGAAAAAGCATGATGGCCAGAGGGTAGCCATCGTTTCCCACGGCGGTCTGCTGCGGGTGCTGCTGGTGGCTATCATGGGCATGGACTTGAATTTTTACCGCAAAACATGGATGACAAATACCTCCATCACCACGGTGGATGTTATGGCCGATGGACGGCGCCTTTTGATGACGCTCAACGACAAGGCCCATCTGGAGATGGCGGAGCTTTTGAAATAAAGGGGAATGAAGATGGCAAAGATTGCGGTCATCGGCGGGGGAGCCGCCGGGATGCTGGCAGCGGGACGCTGTGCGGCAAGAGGGCATGAGACCCATTTATATGAAAAAAACAACCGTTTGGGAAAAAAGATACTGATTACCGGCAAGGGCCGCTGTAATGTAACCAATAACGGGGAATTGGAGGATTTTCTGGACAATATCCCCGGCAATCCCTATTTTATATACAGCTCCTTTTACCGCTTCGACAATCAGGCTTTGCGGGCGCTTTTGCTGGATATGGGACTGGAAACGAAGGTAGAGCGTGGGAACAGAGTTTTCCCCGTGTCTGACCGTTCCCAGGACGTGGTAGACGCACTGGCGGCTTATATGAAGAAAAACGGCGTCCGCCTCCATCTGGAGACGCCGGTGGAATCCTTGCGCATTGCCCAGGGGCGGGTACGGGGCATTACCCTGAAAAATAAGAAGGAACTGGATTTTGACGGGGTCATCGTGGCCACCGGCGGGCTTTCCTATCCCGCCACAGGCTCCACTGGGGACGGCTACCGCATGGCGAAGGCGGCAGGCCATCATGTGACGAAGCTGTATCCTTCTCTGGTACCCCTGAAAACGGCGGAGAGCTGGTGTCAGGAGCTGATGGGGCTGAGTCTTCGGAATATATTCATTCGCATCTGCAACGAAAAGGGAAAATGCGTATATGAGGATTTCGGGGAACTGCTTTTTACCCATTTCGGCGTATCCGGCCCGGTGATCCTCAGCGCCAGCCGGCATATCCTGACGGAGACGGAAAAGGGTTATCCGCTTTACATCGACCTGAAGCCGGCGCTGGACGAAAAAACACTGGACAGCCGCCTGCTGCGAGATTTTGAGAAATACAGCAACAAGGATTTCCGCAATGCCCTGGGGGACCTTCTGCCCCAGAAGCTGATCCCGGTCATGATCCGTTTGTGCGGCATTGACCCGGAGAAGAAGGTCAACAGCATTACGAAGGAAGAGAGAAAGAGCCTTCTGCGGCTCATGAAAGCCCTGCCCCTGACCATTGTCGGCGTGACAGGATACAACGAGGCCGTTGTGACCAGCGGCGGTATTCTGGTGGATGAGATCGACCCCTCCACCATGGAAAGCAAGCTGGTGCAACATCTGCATTTTGCCGGAGAAGTCCTGGATGTGGACGCTTATACAGGCGGATTCAATTTACAGATTGCTTTTTCCACAGGTTATGCTGCCGGAGATAGCGTCTGCGGCGAGGAATAAGGAGGAACGTATTATGAAGAAATTCGCGGTGGCGGTGGACGGGCCTGCCGGTTCCGGCAAAAGCACCGTAGCCAAGGCCATAGCCAGAGAATTGGGCATTATTTATGTGGATACGGGAGCCATGTACCGTACGGTGGCCTATGACTGTATCCAGAAGGGCGTGGACCTGTCCAGTGAGGCGGCGGTAGCGGCCTGTCTGGAGGAAATGAAAATGGAGATTCTGCCGGAGGAAGGCGGTCAAAGAATCCTTTTAAATGGGGAGGATATTACCGCGAAGATACGGACGCCGGAAATCGGCAAAGGCGCTTCCCAGGTGGCGGTCTACGGCAGTGTAAGAAACCGTCTGACCCAGATGCAGCAGGAGCTGGCGGCGGAGCATTCCGTCATCATGGATGGCAGAGATATTGGTACGGTGGTGCTGCCCCAGGCGGAAGTGAAGATTTATCTGGACGCGGGCGTGGAAGAACGGGCCAGACGCCGTGTGGGTGAATTGGAGCAGCAGGGCAGAACTGCCGATCTGGAAACCATAAAAAAAGAGATCCAGGCCAGAGACGAAAACGATATGAACCGGGCACTGAACCCGCTGCGCTGCGCCGAGGACGCGGTACGGCTGGACTCTACGGGCCTTGGCATAGAGGAAGTAAAGGAAAAAATTCTTTCCTATATCGCAGAAAAAGTAAAATGAGGTGAGAATATGTCATTATATCCCATTGCGAAAAATCTGGTAAAAATCTATATGCATCTGATGTTTAAAATTGATATCCAGGGGGAGGAGCATATGCCCAAGGAGGACGGCTTCGTCCTTTGCAGCAATCATATGAGCAATTATGACCCCCTGACGGTGGCGGCCTTTATTCCCAGACAGGTGCGTTTTATCGCAAAGAAAGAGCTGTTTTACAAACGTATGATGGCAAAGCTCCTGTTTTCCCTGGGCGCCTTTCCTGTGGATCGGGAAACAACAGACATGAAGGCTTTTAAAACGGCCATTAAACTGCTGAAAAACAACGAAGTTCTGGGAATTTTCGCTGAAGGCACCAGAGTCAAGGAGGGGGAGGCCAAGGCGGCAAAGGCCGGTGTTGCCATGTTTGCCTTTAAGGCTGGCGTTCCCATTGTGCCTGTGGCGGTCAGCAGCACTTACCGCTTCCGTTCTACGGTTTACATTCGTTATGGCGAGCCTATTTCTCTGGAGGAATATCAGGGCCAGAAGCTGACTACGGAGCTGATGGAAGAGATCACGGAAAAAGTTATGGAAAAAATCCGGGAAATGAAGGTGAAGGAATGAGCAGTATTAAAGTAGCGGCATCGGCAGGCTTCTGCTTCGGCGTAAAACGGGCCATTGAGATGGCCTACGACGCCATTGGAAAGGAAAGCCCCCTGTATTCCTATGGGCAGCTGATTCATAATAAAACGGTGACAGACGATCTGTCGGCCAAGGGCGTACAGATTGTGGACAGCTTGGAGGGGCTGAGGGAAGGGACTCTGATTATCCGTTCCCATGGCGTAGGCAAGGCCTTGTATGACCAGGCGGCGGAAAAAGGACTGAAAATTCTGGACGGTACCTGTCCTTTTGTGAAAAAGATACATAACATTGTTCATGAGCAGAAAGAGATGGGCAAAGGCATCATCATCGTCGGTGATGGCAGCCATCCGGAGGTGCAGGGCATCAATGGCTGGTGTGAGAATAGCGCCGTGATCCTGGAAAGCCCGGAGGCGGCGCAGACGGCACAGATCCCGCCTATGGAACGATATGCCGTGGTGGTGCAGACCACTTTCCGCCAGAGCAAATATGACCAGATTCTGAAGATTCTGGAAGAAAGGGGCATTGCGCTGGATGTGTTCCAGACCATCTGCTCCGCAACGGAAAAACGGCAGAGCGAGGCTGTGGAGCTGTCCAAAGAAGTGGATCAAATGATCGTAATTGGTGGGAAAAACAGCTCCAATACACAGAAACTTGTGGAAATCTGCGCAAAAAATTGTCGAAATACCATTCATATTGAAACAATTTGCGATTTAGTGTTGAATAATTTTAAAAAGGATGATAAAATAGGGATAACTGCGGGTGCGTCGACACCGCCCGCAATAATTAAGGAGGTAGTTGTTACTATGAGCGAAGCATTAGAAAATGCAGTACAAAATTTAGGAGGAAGTGAGGAAGCTACATTCGAACAGATGTTAGAAGAATCCCTCGTTACCCTGCACACAGGTGACGTGGTAAAAGGCACTGTCATTCAGGTTTCCAACGAAGAAGTATCCGTTAACCTGGGATTCAAGTCCGACGGTATTATTTCCAGAGGCGAATTCAGCAGTGATCCTACAGTAATCCCCAGCAAAACAGTTCAGCCTGGAGATGAGATCGAAGTATTCGTAGTACGTGTAAACGACGGCGACGGTAATGTAGTTCTTTCCAGAAAGCGTATTGAAGCACAGAAGGGCATGGAAGAACTGGAAGCTGCTTTCAATGAAAAATCTGTTGTGACAGGCAATGTGACACAGGTAGTCAAAGGCGGCCTGATCGCTGTGGTAAACGGCGTAAACGTCTTCATTCCTTCTTCTCAGGTTTCTAATAGATTTATCGAAGACCTGAGTGTATTCAAAGGTCAGGATCTGGAATTCAACATCATTGAGATGGACAGAGTAAAACGTCGTATCATCGGCGGCAGAAAAGCTCTGGTAGAACAGGAAATCGCTGCAAAACGCGCTGCTCTGTTTGAAACCATCCAGGTTGGCTCCAAGATCACAGGTACAGTAAGCAGACTGACAGACTTCGGCGCATTCGTTGATCTGGGCGGCGTTGACGGCCTGATCCACATTTCCGAAATGAGCTGGGGCAGAATCTCCAACCCCAGAGAAGTTCTGAAGGAAGGTCAGACAGTAGAAGTATTCGTTCTGGATGTGGACAAGGAAAAAGGCAAAATCAGCCTGTCCCTGAAAGACGCAGATATGAACCCCTGGAAGCTGGCTGTGGACAAATACGCAGTTGGTTCCATTGTGGAAGGTAAAGTAGTTCGCATGGTGCCTTTCGGCGCATTCGTAGAACTGGAGCCCGGCGTAGACGGTCTGGTACACATTTCCCAGATTGCCAACAAGCACGTTGTAAAACCTGAAGATGAACTGAAGGTTGGCGAAATCATCAACGTAAAGGTTCTGGAAGTTAACCCCGAACAGAAGAAGATCAGCCTTTCCAAGAGACAGGCTGACGCTCCTGTGGAAGAAGCTCCCGCGGAAGCAGCTGCTGAGGAAGCAACAGAAGAATAATTCTTTCGGAAAAGCAAGAAAGCATAAAAACGGCAAGGCAGATCGCTTTGCCGTTTTTTATTTTTTAAAAACAAAAATGTTATATTTATGCATAATTAACAGCCTCTATGCAGCCATAGGCAGATTTTCGTCAAAAAATAGGGATTCCATTCATTTTTTGCATCATCAAAAATTGGAGGAGAAGGAAAAAGGCGGCAGAGCGGCATTTGAAAAGAGGCGGGATTTTCGGGGAAAAGCAAATACTCTTCTTAAATATGTGAAATTTTAATAACAAAGGCGAATCTATAGAAAAAACTTTTGGAAATCAATTAAATTTTCTGTATTGTTGTGGGCTTCATTTTGTGCTATACTTATTTAGTATGTATAACAATGAAAAAGAGGGTGAATATATGCAAAGACAGGAGATACTTTCTCATGTGGACCACACCTTGCTGAAACAGCAGGCAACTTGGCAGGAAATAGAAAAGACTTGCAGGGAAGCACTGGAGAATCATACGGCGTCTGTCTGTATTCCCCCTGCTTTCGTCAAACAGGCGGCGGAATTTTTACAGGGACGCGTTCCTGTATGTACGGTCATCGGGTTCCCGAATGGATACCAGACGACAGCGGTCAAGGTTTTTGAGACAAAGGACGCTGTGGCAAATGGCGCCGATGAAATTGATATGGTCATCCATATCGGCATGGTAAAGGAAGGCCGTTTGGAAGATGTTCTGGAGGAAATCAACCAGGTGAAGGACGCCTGCGGCGGCCGTATCCTGAAGGTGATCGTAGAGACCTGTATGCTGACGGAAGAGGAAAAGAAAGCGCTTTGCCGTGTGGTCAGCCAGTCTAAGGCGGATTACATCAAGACCAGCACCGGTTTTGGCGGCGGCGGGGCAACAGCGGCGGATGTGGCGCTGTTTGCGGCGCATGTTTCTGAGGGCACAAAGATCAAAGCCGCTGGCGGTATTCGATCCGTAGCGGACGCGGAGGAATTTCTGGCTCTGGGAGCGGATCGTCTGGGCAGCAGCTCTTTGGTAGCGATGCTCCATGAACAGGACTGATACAGACCGGTTTCGGGAAGAAGCGGCTTGTACCATATAAAAACAATCCATTTATCTAAGGGAGGAATTGAAATGAGTTTATTCAAGAAATTCGCAGCAACAGCATTGGCACTGACCATGGTATTCTCTCTGGCAGCCTGCGGCGGCAGCACAGAATCCACAGACAGCGCAGAAGGCAAGACTTATGTGATCGGTACAGACACAACTTTCGCGCCTTTTGAATTCACAACAGACGCTGGTGACTTCGTTGGTATCGACATCGATCTGATGAACGCTATCGCAGAAGACCAGGGCTTCACTGTAGAATTCAACTCTCTGGGCTTCAACGCAGCAGTACAGGCTCTGGAAGCTGGTCAGGTTGACGGTGTTATTGCCGGCATGAGCATCACAGAGGAGAGACAGGAAAAATTTGACTTCTCCGATCCTTACTTCGACAGCGGCGTAGTTATGGGCATCAAGGCTGACAACGAAGAAATCACAAGCTACGAAGATCTGGCAGGCAAAAAAGTTGCTGTTAAGATCGGTACAGAAGGTCAGGCTTTTGCGGAATCCATCAAGGATCAGTATGGTTTCACAACCGTTACATTTGACGATTCCAACGCAATGTACATGGACGTAACAGCAGGCAACTCCGTAGCTTGCTTTGAAGACTATCCTGTAATGGGTTATGCTATCACACAGGGTGTTGGCCTGAAAATGGTAACAGAAAAAGAACAGGGCAGCTCCTATGGTTTCGCTGTAAACAAAGATCAGAACGCAGAACTGCTGGAAATGTTCAACGCTGGTCTGGCTAACCTGAAGGAAAGCGGCAAGTACGACGAAATCCTGGCAACTTATATCCAGGAATAATCTAAACTATCTGCTGGGTCAAGCCTCGGCATGGGCCGGGGCTTGCGCCTTGCTTTTATGGATAAGACATTATCCGAAAAATCTTTTGTAATCTAGTTGGGAGTAGTGCCTTATGGGTGAGTTTTTTCAAGCAATCATAAATTTTATAACCTATGCTGTATCTATTGCCCCCAGACTTTTTGAGGGGCTGAAGCTTACGGCGGGAATGACGGTATGTTCTCTGGCTTTGGGTATTCTTGTGGGGTTGATCTCCTGCTTTTTCTCCATTTCCAGAGTCAAGGTCCTGAATAAGATCTCCGGTGCGTATCTGAGCATCATCCGCGGTACCCCTTTGATGGTACAGGCTATGTTCATTTACTTTGGTATCACCGGCGCGCTGGATATCCGGATCACATCTTTTTCCGCGGCAATCATCGTTCTGATGCTGAACGCAGGCGCGTACCTGTCGGAAATCTTCCGCAGCGGCATCAACGCCATCAATAAAGGCCAGATGGAAGCTGCAAGAAGCCTGGGCCTGCCTCATGGCGTGGCAATGCGTAAGGTAATTCTGCCGCAGGCTTTCCGTATCGTGATTCCTTCTGTAACGAACCAGTTCATCATTACGCTGAAGGATACCTCTATCCTGTCTGTTATCGGCGTAGCGGAACTGATGCGTCAGAGTAACCAGATCGTATCCGGCAACTTCCGCGGTTTTGAAACCTATGCCGTAGTTGCTATCTGGTATTATGTTCTGGTTATTATCCTGACAAAGCTCTTTAAACTTCTGGAGAGGAGGCTGGCAAATTGATTAAGGTAAAAGTAGAAAACCTGAAGAAAAACTTTGGCAGTCTTGAGGTCCTGAAAAATATCAATCTGGAAGTAAAGGAAGGGGAAGTGGTTTGTCTGATCGGGCCTTCCGGCTCCGGCAAAAGTACCTTCCTGCGCTGTCTGAATAAACTGGAGGAGCCTACAGACGGCGTGGTCATCGTGGATGACTACGATCTGATGGCAAAAACCTCCGATATCAATAAGATTCGGGAGAATATCGGTATGGTATTCCAGCAGTTCAATCTGTTCCCCCATCTGACGGTATTGAAAAACATCATGCTTGCGCCGGTAGACAGAAAACGCATGACAAAGGAGCAGGCAGAGGAAAAAGCAAAAAAACTGCTGGATCGTGTCGGCTTGCTTGAAAAAGCGGACGTGTATCCCGCCAGTCTTTCCGGCGGTCAGCAGCAGCGTGTAGCCATTGCCCGCGCCCTCGCCATGGAACCGGATATCATGCTCTTTGACGAGCCTACCTCCGCACTGGACCCGGAAATGGTCGGCGAGGTACTGGAGGTTATGAAGAAGCTGGCGGCAGACGGTATGACTATGATCGTTGTTACTCACGAAATGGGCTTTGCCCGTGAAGTAGCTGACCGCGTAATTTTTATGGACGGCGGCTATATCGTAGAGGAAGGCACACCGGAAGAAGTTTTCGGCAATCCTCAGAACAAAAGAACACAGGACTTCCTGAACAAAGTGCTGTAAGAAATATACCCATAAGGACACAAACGAGAAATAAAAAGCCGGAACGGTTGCAGACCGTTTCGGCTTTTTTCGTAATATGGAAATCATACTTTCCTTATGGGAAGGAGGATGGACAAAAGACAAAAATCGTGATAGGCTGAAATCAAAGGAGGCGATTTGCGGTGATCAAAATAACATCAGACAGTACCTGTGACCTGTCAGAGGATTTGCTGCGGCGATACCACATAGAGATTTCTCCTTTAACGATCATCAAAGGGGAAAAGGAATTCCTTGATGGCGGGGATATATCCCCGCAGGATATTTTTGCCCATGTAGCGGCTGGTGGCGAACTCTGCAAAACCTCTGCCGTCAATGTGGCTGATTATGCGGATTTTTTTGCGCCTCTGGCGGAAAAGTATGAGGCGGTGGTTCATTTGAACCTGGGAGCGAAGTTTTCTTCCTGTCATCAAAATGCTTTGCTGGCGGCGGAGGATTTCCCGAATGTGTATATCGTAGATTCTCAAAATCTATCCACCGGCCATGGCCATCTGGTTTTGCAGGCGGCGGAAATGGCAGAGCAGGGCCTGCCGGCGGAGGAGATCGTGGAAAGATTGCGGGAGCTGGCGCCTTTGGTAGAAGCCAGCTTTGTCATAGATACCATGGAATACCTCCAAAAAGGCGGCAGGTGTTCCTCGCTGGCGGCCTTTGCGGTGACGGCGCTGAAAATGAAGCCTTCTATTAAAGTAGAGGAGGGTGCCATGACCGTAGGGAAAAAATACCGCGGCAGCCTGGAAAAGTGCCTGCGCCAGTATATCCATGATAGACTGGAGGGGCGGGAGGATATTGATTTGCGCCGGATCTTTGTGACACATGCCCTCTGTCCGCCGGAAATGGTGGAGATGACTGTGGAGGAGGTACGGAAATACCAGCCTTTTCAGGAGGTTCTGGTGACAACGGCAGGTTGTACCGTATCCTGTCACTGCGGCCCCAATACCTTGGGCATACTGTTCCTGAGAAAAGCATAAGAAGAAAAGAGCACCGGTCTTTCAAAAAGATAGGCGCTCTTTTTGGTTAAACCTCCGCGTCTTCTTCCAGCCAGATCTGCTCCGGCAGCGGATGGGAAGAAAACAGCAGAGGAGAAAGGCTGTAGCCGTAGCTCCCTGCGTGGGAGAACAGCAGACGGTCGCCGATTCTGGCTTTGGGCAGGGTAACGTCGGAAGCCAGAACATCCTGGGCGGTGCAGAGATGGCCGACGATATCCACAGTTTCCCACCCTTCCCGTTCCGCCAGGAGAAGGATCTGGGAGGGGGAAGCGTGGGTATAAAAGGGCTCCGCTGGGGCGTGTTCTTTCCCCAGAAGCTGGCTGAGAACGGGACGGAAAAATCCGTTGGCCCCGTTTTTTACAATATAATACGTTTTGCCGCAGGAGGTTTTGATGTCCGTGATTTCTGTCAAATAAGCGCCGCATTCCCCCACCAGAAAGCGCCCGCTTTCCATCAGCAGACGGGCCTTTGTGCTTTTGTGGAAGCGGTCTGCCATTTCCTCCATTTTCTTCCGGAAGAAAGCAAGATCAAAGGCGGTATCCAAGGTATCGTCGTAGGGGATACCAATGCCGCTGCCCAGATTGACATAAGAGAGGGGATGGGAAAGCAGTTCTTCCGTCCGCAGAGCCAGGCGGAGGATATTCTCTTCCAGAGCGGCCAGCTTTTGAGCATCCAGCATCTGGGAACGCAGATGGATATGGATGCCTTCGACAGAGATGCCGGGCAGACGCCGGATATAGTCTTTCTGTTCCAGGAACTGCGTCCATTCTATGCCGAATTTAGAGGGGCCGGCCTCTTTGCCGTTATGAGAAAAGGGCGGATGGAGCCGCAGACCTACGGAGACAGTTTCCTTTCTTTGGACGGAGATCTCACTGCACAGACTCAGCTCATGCAGGCTGTCCGCAATCAGATGGCACTGCCCCCATGCGGCCAGGAGATCGTCCTTTGTTTTGCCCGGGGCGGAATAATAGATCCGCTCCGGCGGAATTCCTGCTTCTATGCTACGGGTGACCTCGGCTGCGGAAGCCGCGTCGGCGCCAAAGCCCATTTCTGCTAGAGTCCGCAGGATGGGAGGGAAGGGGTTGGTTTTTACGGAATAGAGGATGCCGATATCCTTTAATTGCCGCAGCTGTTCGGCCTGCCGCAGCAGGATGGATTTTCGATAGACATAACAGGGAGGGGGCAGGGAGGAATACTGGGAAAACGGATGCATAGGATTCTCCTTTCTGTTAACATGTTTTTATGGGAAAAGTATACCACAGATCTGTTCCTATGGGAAAAAAGACCGTTATATTGGGAAAAATCAGAAAAACCCTTGCATGAACCCGGGAAGAATGGTATACTATGAACAGTAAGATGATAACTGTGAGGAAAAAGAGTGGGTGAAAGCCCACTCTTTATTGTTGCATAGGTGTAAATGATTGGAATAATGAGGTGAAAGAATGGCAAAAGGCAGCAATACGGAAAAAAAGGTCCTGCCCCTTTTGGAACCCATTGTGGAAGAAAAGGGCTTGGAGCTGGTGGATCTGGAGTTTGTAAAGGAAGGCGCCAACTGGTACCTGCGGGTCTATATCGACAAGGAGGGCGGCGTGACCATTGATGACTGTGAGGCGGTAAGCCGTCTGCTGGAGGAAAAAATGGACGCGGAGGACCCCATCGAGCAGGCTTATATTTTAGAGGTAAGCTCTCCCGGCATCGACCGTCCGCTGAAAAAGCCGGCGGACTTTGAGCGGTTCCAGGGTGAGATCATAGATGTGAAGCTGTATCAGGCAAGAGACGGTAGAAAACAGTTCCAGGGGAAATTGGCGGGGTATGCCGATGGTATGATTACCCTGGAGGAAGAAGACGGAAATATATTGGAATTTGAACAAAAGGATACAGCTAGTGTGAAGCTGGCTGTGATTTTCTAAGGGAGGAATAGGAAAAATGGATAGTAAGGAATTTTTGGACGCGCTGAATCTGATCGAAAAAGAAAAAGGCATTGATAAAGAGATCATTTTTGAGGCCATTGAGGCGTCTCTGGTATCCGCCTGCAAAAAGAATTTCGGCTCCGGCCAGAGCATCAAGGTAACCATCAACAGAGAAACAGGAGAAGTTGCCTGCTATGCCCAGAAGGAAGTGGTGGAAGAGGTCATGGACCCTCAGACGGAAATTTCCCTGGGAGAGGCGAGAGTACTCAGACCTAATTATGAATTGGGGGATATGATCGACTTTGAGGTAACACCCAGAGACTTCGGCCGCGTGGCTGCCCAAACAGCAAAACAGGTAGTAGTGCAGAAATTCAGAGAAGCGGAAAGAGAAATCCTGTACAATCAGTATATTACCAAAGAGCGTGAGGTAGTGACCGCTATTGTGCAGCGCAGAGAAAGAAGAAATATCATCGTACAGATGGGCAAGATCGACGCGGTGCTTTCCGCCAACGAGCAGATCCCTGGCGAGCAGTATAATTTCATGGACCGCATCAAGGTGTATGTGCTGGAGGTAAAACAGATGCCCAAGGGCCCTCAGATCTTTGTTTCCAGAACACACCCCGAACTGGTGAAACGCCTTTTCGAGCAGGAGGTTCCGGAAGTGCATGACGGTACTGTAGAGATCAAGAGCATCGCCAGAGAAGCAGGCAGCAGAACAAAGATCGCCGTATACTCCAAGAACCCTAATGTAGACGCTTTGGGCGCCTGCGTTGGCCAGAACGGCTGCCGTGTCAATGTGATTGTGAACGAGCTGGGCGGCGAGAAGATCGACGTTATCAACTGGAGCGAGGACCCCAAGGAATTTATCGCGGCGGCACTGAATCCCGCGAAGGTCGTTGCGGTAGCGGTAAACGAGGAGGAACAGAGCGCGAAGATCGTTGTGCCGGATCATCAGCTGTCCCTGGCGATCGGCAAGGAAGGCCAGAACGCAAGACTGTCCGCGAAGCTAACCGGCTGGAGAATTGACATCAAGAGCGAGACACAGGCCAGAGAAACCAACTTCCTGGAAGAAAAGACCTCTGCGGAGGATGAGACAGAATCCATGGAAGATGTGGAACTGATGGAAGAAGCACAGGACGACGTGCTGACAGAAGAATAAGAACACGGGAGGCATCGGGAACATGAAACAGAGAAAGGTACCTCTCAGAAAATGCACCGGCTGCCAGGAAATGAAGGATAAAAGAGAGCTGATCCGTATCGTCAGAAACGACGAGGGAGAGTTTTCTTTGGATCGTACAGGCAAGAAACCGGGCCGGGGCGCATATATTTGTCCCAACGCGGATTGTCTGGCCAAGGCGCAGAAATCCAAGGGCCTGGAAAGATCCTTTAAAGCGCCGGTCCCCAAGGAGGTCTATGAGGCGTTGCTGGCGCAGCTGGAGGAAGAAAACCATGCGTAAGATATATTCCCTTTTGGGACTTTGCAAAAAAGCAGGAAAACTGGCAGGCGGCGAAGCAGCGGCGGAACAGGCCGTGCGGGACGGCAGCGCCAGATTGCTGATCGTGGCGGAGGACGCCTCTGCCAATACAAAAAAGAAATTCCATAATTCCGCGGCTTATTACCATATCCCCATTGTGGAGGCGGGAGAAAAGACACAGCTGGGCAGAGCCATCGGACAGGAGATCCGGGCGGTACTGGCTGTGACGGAGGAAGGCTTTGCCAAAAAGCTGGAAGCTCTCTGCGCGGAAGAAAGGAAAGAACGGATGGAACATATGGAAGATTGAAGATAGAGAGAAAGACGAGGTGCGGCGAATGTCGAAAATGCGAATTTATGAATTGGCGAAGCAGCTGGGCGTAGCCAATAAGGATCTGATGGAAAAAATGAAGAGCATCGGGCTGGAGGCAAACAGCCATATGAGTATGGTATCGGAAGCGGATGCGGAAAAGATCACTGCCCTGTACCGGCCCGCGGCGGAAAAGAAGGAAGAGAAGAAAGAGGAAAAGAAGGCGGCGCCTGCGCAGCAGAAGAAGCAGAATGCCCCCAAACAGGATGCATCCAGACAAAAGCCTCAGGAGAAACAGAAACCTCAGGACAGACAGGAAAAGAAGGACGGACAGAACCAGAGAAACAAAGGCGACAGAAAGCCCCAGGACGGCAGACCTGCCCAGAATAATCAGAACCAGAAAAACAAGCCCAATAACCAGAACGGCCAGAATAACCAGAATACCCAGAACCAGGGCAAAAAGGATAAAAAAGGCAAGGGCAAAAAGGACCAGAAACCCAGAGAAAACCCCATGGAACGCAGAAGACGGGAAATGGAGGAGGAAGCGGCGCTGATGGCGGAGCTGGAAGCACTGGAAGCAGCGGAAAAGGCGGCTGGCGCTGATCCTGTTATCAAGACCATTCCGGAAAGCATTTCCGTGAAGGATCTGGCGGAAGTCCTGGGCAAAAAAGGCTCTGACCTGGTAATGGCGCTGATGAAAAAAGGCCAGATGCTCAATATCAACGCGACACTGGACTTCGATTCCGCGGCGGCTATCGCGGAGGATTACAATGTGATCCTGGAAAAAGAAGAAGAAAAGGACATTATGGAGACCGTATTCGCCGAGGAAGAGGACGACGAAAAGGATTTGCAGGAACGTCCCCCCGTTGTTGTAGTTATGGGCCACGTTGACCACGGCAAGACCTCTCTGCTGGATGCTATCCGCCACAGCAATGTGACAAAAGGCGAGGCCGGCGGCATTACACAGCATATCGGCGCTTATACCGTACAGATCGACGGCAAGCCCATTACCTTCCTGGATACGCCCGGACACGAGGCCTTCACGGCTATGCGTATGCGCGGCGCCCAGATTACGGATATCGCGGTGCTGGTAGTAGCGGCCGATGACGGCGTAATGCCCCAGACCGTAGAGGCTATCAACCATGCCAAGGCGGCAGGCGTTGAGATCATTGTAGCCATCAATAAAATGGATAAGCCCTCCGCAAACCCGGATCGTGTAAAGCAGGAGTTGGTGGAATACGAACTGCTGGCAGAGGACTGGGGCGGCCAGACCATCTGCGTGCCCGTTTCCGCGGCAACAAAGGAAGGCATTGATTCCCTGCTGGAAATGATTACACTGGTAGCGGAAATGAAGGAACTGAAAGCCAACCCCAAGAGAAAGGCGAGAGGCGCCATTGTGGAGGCACAGCTGGACAAAGGCAGAGGCCCTGTGGCAACGGTGCTGGTACAGAACGGTACCTTGCAGGTAGGCGATCCCATCGTAGCCGGCGCGGCTTACGGAAAGATCCGTGCCATGACTGACGATAAGGGCAGACGTGTGAAAAAAGCTGGCCCTTCCACGCCTGTAGAGATTCTGGGTCTGTCAGAAGTGCCCTCCGCCGGTGACAGCTTCTATGTAGCGGAAAATGAAAAACAGGCAAGACAGGTAGCGGAAAGCATTATTGCCAAGAACAGAGAAAACCTGATCAAGGAAACACCGCAGAAGGTATCCCTGGACGATCTGTTCAGCCAGATCCAGAGCGGCAATATGAAGGAACTGAATATCGTCGTGAAGGCGGACGTACAGGGCTCCGTAGAGGCTGTGCGCCAGAGTCTGGAACGTCTGTCCAATGAGGAAGTGCGGGTATGCATCATCCATGGCGGTGTCGGCGCTATCACAGAAAGCGACGTTATGCTGGCGTCTGCTTCCAACGCTATCATCATTGGCTTTAACGTGCGTCCCGAGCCTGCGGCAAAGGCGTTCGCAGACGCGGAAAAGGTAGATGTGCGTCTGTATCGTGTCATTTATAACGCCATTGAGGATATTACAGCGGCAATGAAAGGTCTGCTGGACCCTGTCTTTGAAGAACAGGTACTGGGTCACGCGGAGGTGCGTCAGCTGTTCAAGGCTTCCGGCGTAGGCACTATTGCCGGCTGCTATGTCAAAGACGGCAAATTCACAAGAAACAGCCAGGTACGTATTATCCGTGACGGCATCGTTGTTTACGAAGGCGATCTGGAAAGCCTGAAACGCTTCAAGGACGACGTGAAAGAAGTTGCGGCCGGTTATGAATGCGGTCTGGTATTCAAAAAATTCAACGATGTAAAGGAAGGCGACTGGGTAGAAGCCTTTACTATGGTAGAGGTACCCCGGTAAACAGGTGAAAGAATGAAGAAAAATACAAGAATTTCCCGTATCAATGACGAGATCTTCAAGGAGATCTCTCAGATTGTGCGGGCAGAACTGAAGGACCCCCGAATTGGCGCTATGACCAGCGTGGTGCGGGTGGATACCACACAGGATCTGCAATACTGCAAGGTATATGTATCTGTTTTGGGAGACGAGGCCCAGAAGGAAAGCGTCATGAAGGGGCTGAAAAACGCCGGCGGCTTCATCCGTCATCTTATTGCGGAAAGGGTGAATCTGCGGATTACGCCGGAGCTGATCTTCAAGCTGGATGAGTCCGCGGAATACGCCGTGCGTATGGAGCAGCTCATGCGCCAGATCTCTCAGGACAGACAGGAAAGAGAAGAAAGCCATGAGGAAGAATAATACAAAACAGGAGATTTTGGAGCGGATCGCCCAGGCGAAAACCGTTCAGATCGCAGGGCATACCAATCCCGATGGGGACGCCATCGGGGCCTGCCTTGCCATGGGTGCGGCCCTGGCGGCGGCCGGTAAGGATGTCACTGTACTGCTGGAGGCCTACGCGCCAAAGTATGACATTATTCCCAACGGCCATCTGGTGAAAGCGGCGGAGCAGCCGGCGGAGCTGTTTTTGGCGCTGGACTGCGGCGACGAGGGACGACTGGGCAAGGCGGCGGAATGGTTCCATCAGGCGGGCTTTGCCATCAATATCGACCATCACGGCAGCAATACCCGGTACGGACAGATGAACTATGTGGAGGGAGACGCCTCCTCTACCTGTGAGATCGTCTATGGATTTCTGGCAGGGGAGTATGAGATAGACGAAAAGATGGCCGCGGCCCTTTATGCCGGTCTGATTTATGATACCGGCGGTTTCCGCCATTCCTCCACATCCCCGGAGACGATGCGGATCGCCGGGGCGCTGATGGAAAAAGGGATTCCTTTTACGGAGATCTACAACCGTTTCTTTGACAGCCGCAGCTTTTCGGAGCTGAAGATCATGGGACAGGCTCTGGAGAACGCGGAGCTGTTCTTCGGCGGCAGAGCGGTCTGCGCTACGGTGACTGCGGCGGAGATCGAAACATGCCATGGCACCAATAAGGAGCTGGATTCCATCATCAATTACCTCAATGGGGTGCAGAAAACGGATGTCGCCTGCTTCCTCTACGAAAAAACACCCACAGAGGTCAAGGCCAGCTTCCGGGGGAAAGACGGCTATGACGTATGCGCGCTGGCCCAGAAATTCGGCGGCGGCGGCCATGTAAAGGCGGCTGGCTGCACCATTGCGGCGCCTATTGAAAAAGCGAAGGAAATGGTGCTGGCGGAAATAGAAAAAATGCTGTAAGGAGGAAATCGCTTGGACGGTATTTTCAATATCTATAAAGAAAAGGGATATACCTCCCATGATGTAGTGGCGGTGGTGCGCAGGACCCTGCATATGAAAAAGGTAGGGCATACGGGCACCCTGGACCCGGACGCCGAAGGCGTGCTGCCGGTGTGCGTAGGCAAAGCCACAAAGCTGTCAGATATCATCATGGACGGCAGGAAAAGCTACCGGGCGGTGGTTCGGCTGGGAGTCACCACCACCACAGAGGACGCCTCCGGGGAAGTGCTGGAGGAAAAGTCTGTGGATTTTGACGAGGATAAGATCCGCCGGACTGTGGCAGAATTTGTAGGAGAGATTCGCCAGATTCCGCCTATGTATTCCGCCATTAAGATCAATGGAAAAAAACTGTATGAACTGGCGAGGGAAGGCAAGGAAGTGGAACGGAAGGCGAGGGTCGTGACCATTTACGGCATCACCATCCGGCGTTTTCTGCCGCCCGATGCCTTTGAAATAGATGTGGACTGCTCCAAAGGGACATATATCCGCACCCTTTGCAGCGATATCGGCAAGGCTTTGGGCTGCGGCGCCCATATGGCCAGTCTGCTTCGGACAAAGACAGGGGCCTTTACTTTGGAGAATGCCATCCCTTTGGAGAAGCTGAAATCTCTGGCGGAAGAAGGCCGGGCGGAGGAAGCCATGCTTTCCATGGATGAGGCGCTGGCGGGCTATCCCGCGGCGGTCGTATCGGAAAAGTCCACAAAGCTGCTGTACAACGGCGGAAAGATCCGCTCCGCGTTTTATCAGAGCAAAGACCGGCTGGAGCCGGGCGAGCTGGCCGCGGTGTATGACAGCGGGAAACATCTGGTAGGACTGTATCAGGTCTGCCAGGAGGAGGAAACATATATTAAGCCGTTTAAGATGCTGGTTTAAAAGGAGTAGCAGAAAAATGGAACATATCACGGACGGGCGCGTAGACCGCAGCAGACCGACTGCCATCACTTTAGGCAATTTTGACGGCCTGCATCAGGGACACCGCGCCTTGATACAACTGACAAAGCAGTATGCGGAGGAAGAAGGTCTGGAAAGCGTTGTATTTTCCTTTTCTCCTCATCCCATGCTGGTATTTCGCAAAAAAGAGGATTTCGCCCTGATCATGGCGCCTTCGGAAAAGAAGTTCACCATGGAGCAGATGGGCGTGGATACGTATATCGAGTATCCTTTTGATAAAGAATTCGCGGCTACCTCGGCGGAGGATTTCGCTGTGAAGCTGCTGTTTGAAAGGATGAAATGCAAGGTGCTGGTGGTGGGAGAAAATTACCACTTCGGCAGCAACCGCAGCGGGAATTATGAATACCTGCGCCGGGTAGGTCAGGAGCACGGCGTGAAGGTCATCGCCGTACCCTCTGTGCAGTATGAGGGCGAACGGGTAAGCAGCTCCCGTATCCGCCAGTGTTTGGTGGAAAAGGATCTGGAGGACGCCAACCGTATGCTGACGGTGCCCTATTTCATTTTGGGCACGGTAAAGGAAGGCAAGAAGCTGGGCAGAACCATTGGTTTCCCTACGGTCAATATCGAGCCCCATCCCTTGAAGCTGTTCCCGCCTAACGGGGTATATGCCACAAAGACCCTGTACCAGGGGAAATATTACTACGGTGTGACCAATATCGGCAAAAACCCTACGGTCAATGGGACCCAGAAGATCGTGGAGACCTTCCTCTTCGATTTTAACCAGACCATTTATGGGGAAACGCTGCAGACCTTCTTTTATCGCTTCCTGCGCAGTGAGCGGAAGTTTGAAAGTGTAGAGGAGTTGCAGCGGCAGATCGCCATCAACGCGGAGCAGACCAGAGCGTATTTCGCTTCGGAGGAATATGCCCGCTGGAAGGAACCGGGGGAAAAGTAAAGAGGTAGAGTTATGGAGCAAGGAAAGAGAATGCGTGCCCATCTGCTGCTGCTTTTGACAGCTATGATCTGGGGCAGCGCCTTCGTTTTTCAGAAATTTGCCACGGAGGAGCTTTCCTCCTGGTTTATTACGGCCGCCAGATTTACGCTGGCCGCCGTTTTGATGTGGATCATTACCTTTCCCAAATGGGGGAAGCTGGATAAAGGCTACCTTTTGGGTGGCATTATCACCGGCGGCACCATGGGAACGGCGACAGCGGTGCAGACAGTGGCTTTGACCATGGGTACTACGCCGGGCAAAAGCGCCTTTTTGACGGCGGTATATTGTGTGATCGTTCCTTTTTTCTATTGGTTCGTTTCCAAGGAACGTCCCCAGAAAAATCACGTGTTTGCGGCGGTGCTTTGCTTGGCGGGTATCGGCCTGATCTCCCTGAACGGGGATCTGACCATGCAGAACGGCGATGTGGTAACGCTGGTCTGCGGTGTGATCTTCGCCTGTGACCTGACGGCCATTGCCTGGTTCTCCAAGGGGCGTGACCCCCTTCTGGTGACGACCATGCAGATTACCTTTTCCGCCCTCATCGGCTGGATCGGGACCATCGCCACCGGCGGATTTCCCACGTCCATTTCCATGGGTGCGGCGGGGAATGTGCTGTATCTGGCATACCTGTCCACGGCGCTGTGCCTGTTCCTCCAGTCCTATGGATTGAAATATACAGATGCGGCTGTAGGCACCATTCTGCTGAGTCTGGAATCTGTGTTCGGCGTTATTTTCTCCGTACTGCTGTACCATGAAGTGGTGACGCCAAGAATGGCGGTGGGCTTTGTGGTGGTATTCATCGCGGTGCTCCTTTCCCAGTTCCGTTTTGAGAAGAAAGACACCGCGGCGTCTCAGGCAGTGCCGCAAGAAGCCGTTTCCGGAGAAAGACCTTGATTTTTCAGGAAAAACAGACAAAAATGCAATGTTTTTCTTGCAATCAGGGAAAGCCTATGATAAAATGAAAACGTTGTAAAAACCAGGACCCGGTTTTTGGACGCTCCGACCATTACTTAGTCCTTGGGGTTACGCAAAATACTATTTTTTATAAGGAGGCCAAGATCATGGCAACAATCAACAAACAGGAAATTATCGCAAAATACGGCAGAACACCTAACGACACAGGTTCTCCCGAAGTACAGATCGCTCTGCTGACAGCAAGAATCGCTCTGCTGACAGACCATCTGAAAAGCCACAAGAAAGACCATCACTCCAGAAGAGGTCTGCTGAAAATGGTTGGTCAGAGAAGAGGTCTGTTGAACTACCTGAAAGAGCTGGATATCGAAAGATATCGTGCAGTTATCGCAGAACTGGGTCTGAGAAAGTAAGAAACAACCCAAAAGATAAGGAAAAGGGAGGATTTTTTCCTCTCTTTTCTTCTATCAGACAAAGAAAAAACAAGAGAAGGTGCACTATAGATTTCCAACTTTGCAAATATGGGCGGCCCATGTTTTTGAAGTTGAAGATCTATGGTGCAGGGAAAAAACAAAAAACGAAAAGGAGATTGATTATGTTTAGAACCTATTCCATGGAACTGGCAGGCAGAACACTGAGCGTGGAGATCGGCCGCGTGGCGGAACAGGCCAACGGCGCCGCGCTGATGCGTTACGGCGATACCACCGTTCTGGTGACCGCGACAGCATCCGAAAAACCCAGAGAAGGCATTGATTTCTTCCCTCTGAGCATTGATTACGAAGAAAGACTGTATTCCGTAGGCAAGATCCCCGGCGGCTTTATCAAAAGAGAAGGCAGACCTTCCGAAAAGGCTATCCTGACAGCAAGATGCATCGACAGACCTCTGCGTCCTCTGTTCCCCAAGGATTACAGAAACGACGTAGCCATCGTGGCAACCGTTATGTCCGTAGATCAGGACTGCTCTCCCGAGGTCGTAGCAATGATCGGCGCTTCTCTGGCCCTGAATATTTCTGACATTCCCTTCACAGACCCTGTTTCTTCTGTAAACATCGGCTACTGTGATGGTAAGCTGGTAGTAAATCCCACGGCGGAACAGAGAGAAAATACAAGACTGTCTCTGACTGTTTCCTCCAAAGAGGACAAGGTTATGATGATCGAGGCGGGCGCGGATGAGATCCCCGATGATCTGATGATGGAAGCCATCCATCTGGCATTCGATACCAATCTGGAAGTCGTAAAATTCATTCAGGAAGTAACGGCTAAGGAAGGTAAGGAAAAAGCGCCTTATACAGAGCATGTGATCCCTGAGGACGCGTACAAGATGGTAACAGAATATATTACCGATGCGAGAATGGAAGAAGCTGTATTTGCGGAACTGAAACAGGACAGAGATGCCAAGATCAAAGTTATCACAGAAGAAGTTCTGGAACAGCTGACAGAAAAACTGACAGAAATCTCCGAGGAGGATACGGACATCCCCGCTCTGGTAGATGAAATCATTTATAAATTCGAGAAAATGACCGTAAGAAGAATGATCCTCAGAGAGCATAAGCGTCCCGACGGCCGCGGCATCGAAGAGATCAGACCTCTGAGCGCGGAAGTAGACGTTCTGCCTCGTGTACACGGCTCCGCGCTGTTTACCAGAGGCCAGACACAAGCCCTGACTGTAACTACACTGGGCGCTATCAGCGAAGGCCAGCGTCTGGACGGTCTGGATACCAACGAAACAGGCAAACGCTATATCCATCACTATAACTTCCCCGGTTTCTCCGTAGGCGAGGCAAAGACCTCCAGAGGTCCCGGCAGACGTGAGATCGGTCACGGCGCATTGGGCGAAAGAGCGCTGCTGCCTGTGATCCCCAGCGAAGAGGAATTCCCTTACGCGATCCGTCTGGTTTCCGATATTCTGAGCTCCAACGGCTCCACCTCTCAGGCATCCATCTGTGGCTCCACACTGTCCCTGATGGCGGCAGGCGTACCTATCAAACGCCCCGTAGCAGGTATTTCCGTTGGCCTTGTAACTGGCGATACAGATGATGACTTCATTGAAATCACAGACATTCAGGGTGTAGAGGACTTCTTCGGCGACATGGACTTTAAAGTAGCCGGCACTTCCGAAGGCATCACCGCCATCCAGATGGATATGAAGATCAAGGGCCTGACCTTTGAAATGATCGAACAGGCTTTTGCCCAGACAGGCAGAGCCAGAGAATATATCCTCAACGAAGTAATGCTGAAGGCCATTGCCGAACCCAGAAAAGAACTGTCCAAATACGCGCCTAAGATCGCGACCATGCAGATCGACGTGGACAAGATCGCTGAGGTCATTGGTACTAGAGGCAAGGTTATCAAAAAGATCATTGAGGAAACAAACTGCGAAATTGATACAGAGGATGACGGCAAGATCTTCATCAAAGGCACAGATCCCGCGGATATGCAGCGTGCCATTGATATGATCACCGCTATCGTCAGCGATCCGGAACCTGGCAAGGTATATAAAGGCACCATCACCCGTCTGATGACCTTCGGCGCTTTTGTAGAGATCGCGCCCGGCAAGGAGGGCCTGATCCACATTTCCAAGATGGCCAACAAGAGAGTTGCCAAAGTAGAGGATGTTGTGGCTCCTGGCGATGAAGTAACTGTAAAATTGATGGAAATCGACAAACAGGGCAGACTGAACTTCTCTATGAAGGACGCGCTGATCCCTGACGAAGAACCGGAAATGTAATTTCGGTTCCATGATGATTTCATAGAAGGGATGAACCGGAAATTTCCTGCAAAAACCAGGGATTTCCGGTTTATTTTTTTGCGGCGGAGCAAAATAGATTCTCTCTTTTTGAAAAAACGAGAAAACCCTCTTGCGCAAAAGAGGGCCTTTTTGTTATGCTAAAATATAAGGAGTTTTTTGGATAGGAAGTATAGTTTTTGCTGTATGGAATATGCTAACACAAAACATGTGAAAAATACTGCGCAGGAGAGAAGATATGCTGACCATAGAGAGATTGAACAACGGAATACAGGTGGTGCTGGAGGAGATTGGCTATGTCCGCAGTATTTCCTTCGGTATCTGGGTAAAAAACGGTACCAGAAACGAGCGGCCGGAGGAAAACGGCATTTCCCATTATATCGAGCACATGATGTTCAAGGGGACGGAACACCGCTCCGCCAAGGAGATTGCCGAGGAAATGGATGCTCTGGGCGGCCAGATCAATGCCTACACCACAAAGGAGTATACCTGCTACCATACCAGGGTGCTGGACAAGCATATCACCAGAGCCATGGATGTTATGAGCGATATGCTGCTGCATCCGGCTTTTCGGGAGGAGGATGTACAGCGGGAGCGGAATGTGATTCTGGAAGAAATCGATATGTATGAGGATGCGCCGGAGGAGATGGTTCATGACTGCCTTCAGGATGCCATCTGGCAGGACTGCAGCCTTGGGATGCCAATTCTGGGCACGGAGGAGACTATTTCCGCCTTTACGTCGGAAACGATCCGGGATTATTACGAAAAGAATTACCATACAGATAATACGGTTCTTTCCGTAGCGGGGAATTTCAAAAAAGAGGAAATGATGGCGCTGCTGAATGCGTATTTTGGCGGATGGCAGCCCAAAGCGCCCTATCACCCCTTTGCGACAGAGGCCGTGACGAAGCAGGTGCGCATCCATCGGGAGAAGGATGTGGAACAGCTTCATACCTGTATCGCTTTTCCGGGACTGGAGCGGGAGCATCCTTTGAAATACGCGCTGGCGGTGTTCCAGACTATTTTCGGCGGCGGCATGAGTTCCCGGCTCTTCCAAAGGGTTCGGGAGGAGCAGGGGCTGGCTTATTCCATTTACAGCTATACCACGGCTTTCGCCGATACGGGCCTGTTCTGCATCTACGCCAGCATGAACCCGGCCCAGGCCGACGCCGTATATAAAAGTATTTTCCATGAGATTCAGCAGATCCGGAAGGAAGGCGTTTCCCAGCAGCTGCTGGAGGTGACAAAGGAGCAGATGATCAGTAATTTCATCATTGGTTCCGAAAGCACACTGAACCGTATGACCTCCGCCGGCGCGGCGCTGCTGCTGCGGGGCGAGGTCATGGAAATGGAAGAGGTCATTGCCCGCATCGAGGCCATTACGGAGGAGGATATCCAACGGGTGATGGAGCTGATCTTCGGCGGAAAGGAAGTCAGCTATTCCGCTGTGGGAAATTTGAAGCAGGCGGATTTTGCCAGCACGGCGGACAAATTTTTTTCATAAAAAATGCGGACCCAGGTATACTATGAATACGGAATCATCCGTTTTATTATATACAAGGAGGTCGAAAGCATGAAAACAGGTAATTTTATTGCTTTGACACTTGTGATCATCGGCGCGCTGAACTGGGGTCTCATCGGCTTTTTCGGTTTCGATCTGGTGACGACTATTTTCAGCGGCTCCATGTTCTGGCTGGCTCGGGTGATCTTTGCTCTGGTAGGTCTGGCAGGCCTTTGGTGCCTGAACCTGTACCGCTCTGTGGGCAACGAGCCGGAGTTGCATTTCGCGGGACATGGACCACAGGACTAAGCAGCAGGGCGGTTCGCCGCCTTACATAGAGAAAAGGGGGAGAAAAATGCGTTTTACAAAAATGGAAGGCTGCGGCAACGATTACATATATATCAACTGTTTTGAGGAAGAGGTAAAATGGCCGGAGGCTTTGGCGGTGGCCATGAGCGAGCGCCATTTCGGTGTGGGCGCCGATGGGCTGGTGTTGATCCTACCCTCGGAAACGGCGGATTTCCGGATGCGGATGTTCAATCTGGACGGCTCCGAGGGGGAAATGTGCGGCAACGCCGTGCGCTGTATCGGGAAATATGTCTATGAACGGGGCATGACGAAAAAGGAGGAGATCTCCCTGGAAACGCTGGGCGGCATCAAATACCTGAAACTGCATATCCAGCAGGAACAGGTCATTGCCGTGACGGTGGATATGGGCGAGCCGATTCTGGAGGCGGAAAAAATCCCTGTCCGCAGCGAAAAGCATCCTGTTATCGGCGAAGCGCTGCGGATGCTGGACAGGGAGTTCGATTTTACCTGTGTATCCATGGGGAACCCCCATGCGGTGACCTTTGTGGAGAATACCCAGGATTTTGAAGTGGAAAAGTACGGCAGCCTGGTGGAGTGCGCCCCCATTTTCCCCAATAGGACCAATACGGAATTTGTACAGGTCATTGACCGGACGCATTTAGCGATGCGGGTCTGGGAACGGGGCAGCGGCGAGACTATGGCCTGCGGCACAGGAGCCAGCGCGGCTCTGGTGGCGGCGGTGCTCAACGGCCTTTGCGAGAGAAAGGTGCGTATTCAGCTTTTGGGCGGTACGCTGGAGATCGAATGGAGAGAATCGGACAATCACGTCTATATGACTGGCCCTGCCAGATTTTCCTTTGACGGCGTCTGGCTGCGGTAAGAGAGGAGAGCAACATGGCAAGAGAAATGCATGAGAATAAAGCGGCGGAGGAACGGCTAATCCTGGTAGGCATTGAACTGGAGGACAAAAACGCACCCTCCGCCATGGAAACAGAAGCCTGTCTGGATGAGCTGGAGGAACTGGTAAAGACGGCGGGGGCAGAAACTGTGGCCCGCACCATCCAGCGGCGGGAGCGGGTCCATCCCGCCCATTATCTGGGAAAGGGCAAGATCGAGGAACTGAAGATGATGCTGCGTACATATGACGCCACGGGCATTGTCTGCGACGATGAGCTTTCCCCGGCTCAGCTGAAAAATCTGGAAAAAATGCTGGAAACGAAGGTCATGGACCGCACCATTGTCATTCTGGATATTTTCGCCGCCCGGGCCATTTCCGGCGAAGGGAAGATCCAGGTGGAACTGGCGCAGCTGAAATACCGGCTGTCCCGTCTGACAGGCATGGGCGCCTCCATGTCCCGTCTGGGCGGTGGTATCGGTACCAGAGGCCCCGGTGAGAAAAAGCTGGAAACGGACCGCCGGTATATCAAGGAGCGGATCGCGGAACTGAACCGGGAGGCCAAGGAAATACAGGTACACCGGGAACTGCTGCGGAGCCAGAGAGGGAAAAAAGGCACGCCGGTAGTTTCCTTGGTAGGCTATACCAACGCGGGAAAATCCACTCTGATTAACACATTGACAGACGCGGGCGTATTGGCGGAGGATAAGCTTTTTGCCACACTGGATACCACCACCAGGAAGGTGGAACTGCCCGGCGGATCGGAGATCCTGCTGACGGATACGGTAGGTTTTATCCAGAAGCTGCCCCATCATCTGATCCAGGCCTTCCGGGCCACGCTGGAGGAAATGAAGTACGCGGATATCCTGCTGCATGTGGTAGACGCTTCCAACCCTAACCGGGAGGAACAGATGCAGGTAGTTTATGATACCCTGCGGGATCTGGGCTGCCAGGATACGCCGGTCATTACCGTATACAACAAAATGGACCGGGAGGTGGAACTGCCTTTGCCCATGGACAGAACGGCAAGGGACGTGGTGCAGATTTCCGCCAGAACGGGCATGGGGCTGGAGCATATGCTTTCCTGCATCGAACGGCTTCTGAAGAGCTTCCGTACCTCCATGAAGGTACTGGTGCCCTATCAGGAGGGGGCGCTGACGGGCTGGGTCCATGGCAGATGTGAGATCATCCGGGAGGAACACCGGGCCGAAGGCGTATTTCTGGAGGTTTATGCCGATGAGGAAGCCAAGAACAGATTGGCGAAATACGAGACCACAGAATAAAAGATAAAACGGATAGAGAGGAAATACAGGCTCTCTTTAAGAAAACATTTTGTTTTTCTTGATTTCTGAAAGGGAGACTGTAATGGTTGTCTTTATCAGAAAACAATCCCGGTAAATATAAAACGGTTGGAATCCTTGTTGTATGAACCGCCCCACATTGTGCGGACAGTACAAAAAAGAGGCCTGCAAGGATAGAACAAATTGAGTTAAAGACTGGTCTGGCGAAGCGAGAGCGGAGCCAGGCCAGTCTTTAACTGGAGCCGCTCGTGG
>CALWKZ010000095.1 GCA_944381385.1 uncultured Anaerotignum sp.
TACAATGTCTCCTTTTATGATAGAAAAACGTTCCATATACCTTTACCCCCTGTCCGGGAATCGTTCATTCCCCTTTTGTCCCATTGTATCCTTTTTCCGAAAATTCGTAAAGGTATTTTTTCAAAAAACTAAAAAATCCCAAAAAGCGAACATATTTTTTGTGAAACCCACCGAAGGCCGCTCCCATCCGTAAAAAAGCGGAGAAGTTCCCTTTTTGCCGGAAAATTCTCCGCTTCCTCCGTCAGGACAGCTTTGTCTGCGGATCTACGCTCTGTCCGTTCTGCTCCATGGAAAACTGCAAGTGGCTGCCCAGGGCCGCTCCGTATTTTTCCGGCGTTGCTACCGTCCCCAAGGCATCTCCCTGCTGCACGGTGTCGCCTTTTGCTACAGTCCCTTCCTCGCTCAGCGGACTGTATGTAGTCCGCCAGCCGTCGGCATGCTCGATCACAACGGTTCTGCCTGTCCGCTCGTCATTGGTCACTTCCGCCACCGTGCCGTCCGCCACTGCCATCACCGACGTTCCTTCCGCCGCGGCGATACAGATATTATCATTGGTACGGTACTGCTCCAGCGTCGGGTCAAAAATAGCCGTATCCACACTGTAAGGCAGCAGGATCTCTCCCGACAGGGGATAAATGAATTCCGCCGTTTCCGTCTTGTTTTCCTCCGGTTTTGCCACAGTGGTTTTCGCCGTTTCCTGAGCGGCTTCCGTCTCCTCTTCCGGCGCTTCCCCGTCATCCTGGCTCATCTGCGCGGACTGCTCCTTGGTCACCTCCAAAGAGGGGGTCTTTGCCGCCGTAACAGGCGAAGTCTGGGCCGCGGGCTCCTGGGTCACAGCGCTTTCCATCTGGTCCCAGGCGTAATAGGAAACCCCCGCCCCCAGAGCCACGACGCACAGCCCCAGAGAAACCAGCGTCGTTACCATCTTATCGTCTTTCTTTCTTCCTTTCATGCCAAACACCTCCACGGATATTCTTGCCCGCGTCCGATGCTTTTATGCAATATTTTCAAAAGAAATCCCCGTGTAATAGTGCCGCAGGATCTCCTGGTAATCCATGCCCTCTTCCGCCAGGGCCTTGGCGCCGTACTGGCTCATGCCCGCGCCGTGGCCATAGCCTTTTGTTTTGAAAATAAAGGCGTCACCCTGCCGTTTTACCGTAAAATTCGTACTGCGCAGCCCCAGCGCCGTCCGGATTTCCTGCCCCTCCAGGGTCAGATTCCCCGCCTGTATGGTCTGTATGTAGCCCGCCTGGCTGCGTACCGCCCCGGAAAAATCCAGTTCTTCCGCTGTCACGCCTAAATCCCCATAGGCCGACAGCTTTTCCCATACCTCTTCCGCCGTCAGCTCCACTTCTGTCTCAAAACCGGGGGCCTCCTGATCTCCCGTGCTGTCCACACTGCGCAGATAGGGGATCTCCTGGACCCATACATTTTCCGAATCCTCCGTCATACCGCCGCTTTGGGCATGGAACACGGCCAGAATCGGCTCCTCCTCGTAGACCATGATCTCCCCCGCTGTCTGGCGCACGGCTTCCTCCATTTTCTCCAGGTACGCTTCATAATTTTCGCCCCATTTTTCCCGGCGTTCCGCTTCTGTGCAGTAGGCCTGTCCCACGTCATAGAGGACCTCCGCACTGCCGGCTTCCTCCATTTTCCGTACTTCATAAGTACGGGCCGCCACCGCCTGGGCCTTCAGCGCCTCCAGTGGAAAGGATGCCGGCATCTCCGCCGACACCACCCCCAGCACGTAGTCCTCCAGTTCCAAATGCGCCTTCCGGCAGGCGTAATACTCCGCCAATCCATAAACGGCCTTGGCCTCCGTCTGCGCCTCTTCCCGGAAGCCGCCGAACAGCGCCGTCACCAGCAGCGGCACCAGCAGTACCGCCATTACTCCGTATACGATCAACACGGCAAGGATTTTTTTCGCCATGTCCCCACATCCTCTCTGTTACAAGGATATGAGAAGCCCCGCCGGGCCATGCCGGATTTTCTCCAAAAAAACAGGCAGGCCTCTTCCAAAGCCTGCCCTCGTCCTTCTTTATTCCATTTTTATCGAAAAAACCAATAGTACCATATGGCCGCCGCCGACAGCAGCACAAATAAGATCATGCTCAGCTTGGCGTCCTGCCGGTCCCGGCGTCTGGTGCGCTTGAGCCAGTCCGGCTGCCCCAGGTCTACTACATATCTGCCGCCCAGGATTCCGGTGCATACCTCCAGACGCAGCTTCGTCTCCTTGCGGATCATGTAAAAGGTACGGCGGGTCATCCGGAAATAATAGGTCACGCCGTTTTGTATGCCCTCAAAAAAGTATCCTTGATTGAGGCCTTTTTCCACACCGGCCTCATTGGCGATATACGTCCGGCAGGCCAGCAGCGTCACCTGCTCCTTTTTGCAGTGGAGCCGGTCGATGACCGTATAGACCATCCGGGTATAGACCACATTCAGCGCCAGCAAAGGGATCAGCGGCAGTCCCACCCGCCATACGCTCAGGCGGCTGCTGCCCCAGCCCTGAAGATTCAGGAGGTACCCCTGCATCTGTGCCTGCACCAGGGAATAAAACAACAGCAGAAACACCAAAAGATACAGGAGGCCAAAAATGATATTATGCTTTTTCCGCACCTTTACGTTCCACATTTTGACGTCTGTCAAGCCCTTGCGGCAGAGCAGGAACATGACCACACAGATCAGCACCATCAGCCCGTTGATCTCCATTCCCGACTGATAATTGATGGTCATGGCAAATACCGGCACCAGCCATCCCGTCAGCAAGGCCCAGCCCCACCGTTTCGTCACAGCTGCCAGAAAAAAGCACCAATATGCGGTTATGACGGTCAAAAAACCCAGCCATTCCATTGTGCAAGACTCCTTTTAGTTTCCTGTTGCTTTTAAATCCCGCGGAAAATATCGGGGCGGAACCGGCTGCGTTTCCGGCTTTCCTCGATCTGCGCCAGGATCTTGTCTCTTTCCGCGTTTAGTGTGCCGCCCAGCGCAATATAATTGGAGGCATGATTGGAGCGGAACATAGTGCCCTCCGCGTCCACACTGCGGATGAACAGCTCTGTTTCATCCAGGACCTCATGGGGGTCCAGCAGTTCGATCTCACCCCGGTTCAGCTGGTCGTACATTTCTGTGCCCGGCTCTACCATCAGTGTCAAAAAGCCCACATACTCCGGCTTAATGGCGGAAATGACCTCCGCGCTGCCCAAAGCGTGCTCTCTCCAGAGCTTTTTGCCGCCCAGCCCGGAAATCACGGTCATAGACAGGATCATGCCGGCATTTCTTACCTTAATGCCCGCCTCGATCATCTCCTGTGCGGTAACGCCTTTTTTCACATCTCGCAGCACTTCGTCCGAGCCGCTTTCCAGGCCCATATATACCATATCCAAACCGGCGTCCTTCAATCTCTTCAGGTCTTCCGGCGTTTTCATCAAAATATCCTTCGGGGCGCCGTATACGGAAATCCGCTCCACCTCCGGGAAGTATTCATGGCATTTATCCAGAATATACAGCAGATCGTCTGTTTTCACGATCAGCGCGTCGCCGTCCGCTAAAAAGATTCGGCGCACCCTGATATGGCTGTAATATCTTCTTGCCATTTCCAGATCCTCCGCCACTTCCTCCAGGGGACGCACGCGGAATTTCTTATCCTTATACATATTGCAGAAGGTACAGGTGTTTCTGGCACAACCAATGGTCAGCTGAATAATCAGGCTGCCCGCCTCACTGGGTGGTCTGTAAACGGTTCCTTCATATCTCATGGTCACATCTCTCCCATTCTTTTTGTTCATATCTTATTTATTATACAGGGAAATCCCCTTTTTTATCAATACCCATTTCTTTTCATTTGACAGCCGCATACTTTTTGACTATAATAGGGCTTGAGCTTTTCGTTAATTAGGCTTTTGTTTTGCACGATTGGGCAGACACAGGCGCTCCGAGCGTACGGGAGGACAGCAACTGCGGCTGTTTTTTTGTGTGCTTTTTGCTCTTTTGGATGTCTTCTTGTGTGAATCCGCCGTTGGAAACGGAAGCTGCTTCGGCAGCACCCACCCATTCCTTCTGTTTGCACGGCGCGGCATCAAAAGCCTTAATTAATTAAAAGGGTTGCCTTCGGGCAATCGGGAAAAGAGGAGTTTCGGCTCCTCTTTTTTTGATACTAAGCAGAAAGAAAGAGCCTGCGCCCTTCCTTTTGGAAGTACGCAGGCTTTCTTTTATTGCATTGTCATTTCTTTAATCACGGAATGCCTTTACATAGCCGTCATCATCAAATACCAGTTCAATCTCTTTTCCTTCCCAATCATCATCCAGATCTTCCAGTGCCACACCGGAAATATCACAGGAAGGTTTGCTGATCACATTAAATGTAAACTTATTCCCATCAGAAGTCAGAATACGAACGGTATGGTCTTCATCATCGTATTCCTGCAGTGTGCCGCTGGCACCCTGTACTGTGACCTCTGCAACATCCACACGATCCTTATCGGACAGCTGTGCGGTAATATATACCTCCACATCTCTGTCCTCGATCATTTCCTTCAGACGATACAGCTGTTCCGTATCAAAGCTCTTACTACGAATAACCACTGCGCTCGTCCAGTCATATACCTTGCTGTCTCCCTTTAATTCCAGGCCATTATTGGCACCTACCGCTATACCGGAAACTTTTTTCGCCGCGCCTTTTATCGTAGATTCATCCACAGTAATTTTGGAAACATACCCACTGCTGTTAAATTCCAATTCTACGCTGGAGCCAACATAGCTGGTAGACGCAATATCCTCATAGGTATAGCTATCGCTGCCAGTCTTCGGTCTGGCAACCACATGCAGCTTCAGTTGCGCGCCGTCGCTGGTCTCAATGGTGATATAACGCTCATCCACAGGTAAATCCGGTTCATATTCCACGATCGTCCCCTTGGCAGATGTCAGGTAGGCTTCCGTTACTTCCTGTACCTTTTTATCTCCATCTGCTTTGATCTCCGCATACAGCGTCACATCAGGGCTGTTTGCCATCTTTTCAAATACCGTCAGGGAAGAGGTGATGGCACTGGTGATCGTAAGTTTGTTTTCCACACTGTCATCCGATTTCTCTACATTATACCGGCTCAGCATCTGATATTCGTTTGTAGACGTCTTGAACT
>CALWKZ010000096.1 GCA_944381385.1 uncultured Anaerotignum sp.
CTTTCTTCTTCGTCCAGTTCTTCCGCCAAAGGTTT
Organism: uncultured Anaerotignum sp.; assembly: GCA_944381385.1. GTDB lineage: Bacteria > Bacillota > Clostridia > Lachnospirales > Anaerotignaceae > Anaerotignum. Next base: position 36 of record CALWKZ010000096.1, read on the forward strand.
TACTTCTGTTTCAGCGAATTTTCTGTACAAGTCTTTCAACAGTACCTGTTCCTTTGAAAATCCAAACTCCATAATCTGTGTCCTCCTTAAAACATTTGTGAAATTTCTTTCCGCAGAAAACGCCGCAAACACCGCGTTTTCCGCATTCTTTATGATTATACGGGAAAAGCCGGGGCTTTTCCACAATGTATACAAAAAAATACTTTGCTCGGTCAGTCAGTTTTTGCCACACGCAGTTTTTGGCGGAACAGCGGCCGATAGACCAGTTTCCTGCCCATCCGCACACTTTCCATCAAAGAGATGCCCGTCACCCGAACCGTCTTTTTTTCTACTTCGATCTTTTTCTGTACATCCGCAAAACCATGAAAAGGTTCCACTTCTCTGCCCAGAGTGATATGGGGGCTGAGCCCCTTTTTCTCCCGGGCAAATCCCTGCTTGCCTAGGTTCTTTTCCAGGCTTTGGAACAGGCGCAGCAGCTCGCCGCTTTTTTCCACGCCGGCCCAAAGAACGCCTTCCCGTCCTCTGGGGAAGAATCCGATCCGATCCAGCGTCAGGTCAAAGGCCCGCTGGAACTTTGTTGTTTCCATCATCGCCTGACGCAGATACTCCACATCCTCCGGCGTAATCTCTCCCAAAAAATGAAGGGTCAAATGGAAATTTTCCCGGGGAGTATAATTCCCCTTCCGACAAAGCTCTTCCGTCTTTTTCTGTACTTCTTCCAGATAATGTTTCACATCATCTTCCAGTTCGATGGCAATAAATGTGCGCATCCCGCTCCTCCTTTTTTGGGGAAAAAGGAGCATCCGTCCCTTAGGAAAGAGAGTTCCGCTCCTTTATGCAAAACTTTATTTTACCAGCGCCAGCGCTCTTTCCACAACTTTATCCACGGTAAAGCCGAAATCTTTGAACAATGCGCCTGCGGGAGCGGAAGCGCCGAAGCCATCCATGCAGATCACGTCGCCGTCCAGGCCAACAAATTTGTGCCAGCCGAAATCAGCCGCTGCTTCTACCGCCAGTCTCGCGCGCACCGCCTTCGGCATTACGCTTTCTTTGTATGCTTCCTCCTGTTCCGCAAACAGTTCCCAGCTGGGCATACTGATGACTCTGGCCTTTACGCCTTTGGCAGCCAGTTCGTCGTATGCCTTATAAATCAGTTCCACTTCGGAACCGCTGGCCATCAGCAGGATATCCGGTGTGCCTTCACAGTCACGCAGGATATAAGCGCCTTTCAGCGCGCCTTTGCCGGTACCTTCCAAAGCGGGCAGATTCTGTCTGGACAGGATCAGGCCCGTAGGTGTAGTCGTTTTTGTCAGTGCGGTATACCAGCCAGCCGCCGTCTCTCTGGTGTCGCAGGGACGGAATGCGATATAGTTGGGCAGGCTGCGCAGCATTGCCAGCTGCTCGATAGGCTGGTGGGTAGGGCCATCCTCGCCTACGCCGATGCTATCATGGGTAAAGATGCTGATAACCGGCAGACCCATCAGCGCCTCCATACGCAGACCGGCTTTCATGTAGTCACTGAAGACAAAGAAGCCTGCGATGTAAGGTCTTACGCCGCCGTGTACAGCCATACCGTTTGCCATAGCTGTCATGGCGAATTCGCGGATACCAAAATGGATATTGGAGCCGGCGGGATTTTCCTTGCTGTAATATTCTCTTTCCTTCATGACGGATTTGTTGGAAGGTGCCAGATCGGCGGAACCGCCGAAGAGGTTAGGCACAGCCTTCGCTACCTTCTGCAAAACCTTCTCGGAAGTAGCACGAGTAGCAATATTGCCTTCGTCTTTCCAGAAATCCTCGTCATTGAGCAGATCCACAGCCAGCTTGTCGCTGTGCCACAGCTCGTATTCTTTTGCCAGTTCCGGATTTGCCTTTGCGTATGCGGCAAACATTTCCTTCCATGCCGCTTCCTTTTTTGCGCCTTCTTCTGCCCAGGCTGCCATATGCGCCTTTACTTCCTCGGGCACATAGAAAGCCTCTGTGTAGGGCCAGCCCAGGTTTTCCTTGGCCAGCTTGATTTCTTCCTCGCCCAGAGGTTCGCCGTGGGCGGAAGCCTTGCCCTGTTTGTTGGGCGCGCCGTAACCGATCAATGTGTTTACTTTAATCAGGGAAGGTTTGTCTGTTTTTTTCGCTGCCGCGATAGCTGCGGCAATGGCGTCTACGTCGTTGCCGTCGGCAACTTCCCGCACATCCCAACCATATGCTTCAAAACGCTTCATCACATCTTCCGTGAAAGCCACGTCTGTGCTGCCTTCGATGGTGATATGGTTGCAGTCATACAATACGATCAGCTTGGACAGGCCCATGGTACCAGCCAAAGAAGCTGCTTCGGAAGCCACGCCTTCCTGCAGGCAGCCGTCACCGCACAGAGCGTAAGTATAATGGTCTACCACCTTATATTCCGGTGTGTTGAATTTCGCGGCCAGATGACTTTCCGCCAGTGCCATGCCCACAGCGTTGGCAATCCCCTGTCCCAGAGGGCCGGTAGTGGTCTCGACGCCTGCGGTGTGCTTGTATTCGGGATGACCGGGTGTCAGGGAATTTCTCTGACGGAAATTCTGCAGATCCTCGATCTTCAAACCATAGCCGAATACGTGCAGCAGGGAATACAGCAGAGCGGAGCCGTGGCCTGCGGAAAGCACAAAACGGTCTCTGTCATCCCACTTAGGGTCTGCGGGATTGGCCTTCATTTCCTTTGCCCACAGAGCGTAAGCGGCGGGAGCGGCGCCCAAAGGCAGGCCGGGATGGCCGCTGTTTGCCTTCTGGATGGCTTCCGCGGAAAGGAAACGCAGGGTATTTACAGTCAAATTATCAATGTTCATTGGTCTCTTCCTCCTCCGTTGATGTTCTCTCCTTCGCTATGCGGGAAAAATCATTTCTTGGGTACGGTTTCCCAGTCTTTCAGGAAGCGTTCGATACCGATGTCTGTCAGAGGGTGTTTTGCCATCTGGATCAGCACGTTGTAAGGGATGGTTGCGATATGGCAGCCTGCTCTTGCAGCGTCGATCACGTGCAGAGGGTTACGGATGGATGCGGCAATGATCTCTGTTTCGATGCCGTGGATATCAAAAATATCTACAATCTCTTCGATCAATGTCATACCTACGGAACCAACGTCGTCTACTCTGCCCAGGAAAGGACTTACGTATGTAGCGCCTGCTCTGGCAGCCATCAGTGCCTGTGCAGCGGAGAAGATCAGTGTCACGTTTGTTTTGATGCCTTCTGCGGACAGGATCTTGACAGCCTTCAGGCCTTCCAGTGTCATGGGAATCTTGATAACGATATTCTTATGGATCTTTACCAGTTCTTTTGCTTCTTTCACCATGCCTTCATGATCCAGGCTGATAACTTCCGCGCTGATAGGGCCGTCCACGATGGTTGTGATCTCTTTTACCACCTCAACGAAGTCTCTGCCTTCCTTAGCGATCAGGGAAGGATTTGTAGTAACGCCACAGATCACGCCCAGATCATTGGCTTCTCTGATATGGTCTACATTAGCGGTGTCGATAAACATTTTCATGGGTAATCTCCTCTTTTCTTGATTTTTCGTTTTCTTCGTACATACCTCATATCACACAGGATATGCTAGTTTAATTTTACTGCATAAAACCCCCAAAAGCAACGACTTCCCGGCACTTTTTCGATTTCGGCAAAATGCCGAATTCCCACCGTTTTCCCCCGGCTTCTTTTGGTTTTTCCTGGACAAAAAAAAGCGTTTGTCTTCACACGAAATACAAACGCTTTTTTCGACTTTTGCTCTTTGTCAAAAAGTGCCCATCGGGACGATTTTTGCCCCATCTTCCTCCGTTTTCTGCGGAAGAATATCCGTCTTAAAAGGACATTTTCTCCTCGCCGGCGCAAAAAAATCCCGCAGAAAAACCTCCTCTCTGCGGGAAAAACATTTCTTTTACAGCCATCCTCTGACAAAAGCGGCAATGTTCTCTTTTTCACATACATTTTTATGGCGGACAGGACGTCCCTCAATGCCCCGGATGGGCGCGGGCACCGGAACACCGCTGACTTTTTCCAGTTCCGACATAAGCACAAAGGCATCCTCTTTGGCGTATTTTTCATCCAGCGCCGTCATGACGTCCTTCGTGAATTTATAAGGGCTTGCCGTGGAAACAATGACCATAGGCGTACTGCTGCCGCTTTCCGCCTGATATTTTTTATAAGCGGCATAAGCCACCGCCGTATGGGTATCCATCACATAGCCGGTCTTTTGGAACACATCCTTGATGGCGGCGAAGGTCTCCGCTTCTGTGGCGTATTCCCCGGAAATCCGTTTTTCCGTGATCTCCGCCTGATAAACGCCTTTTTCCTGCAAATTGGTCATTTCCGCCTTTGTTTTTGCCTGCCCGCCCATATGGCAGAGCAGACGTTCCAGATTGCTGGAAATCAGGATATCCATCGACGGGGAAACCGTCACATGGAAGGCCCTGTTTTTATCATAGGTGCCGGTACGGAAGAAATCATAGAGCACCTTGTTGTCATTGGAGGCACAGACGAAATGGCCTGCCGGCAGCCCCATCTCGGCCGCGTACCAGCCTGCCAGAATATCCCCGAAATTCCCTGTGGGCACCGTAAAGTCCAACGGTTCTCCCCACTGGATCTCGCCCATTTTCACAGCCTGGATATAAGCCCAGTAGTAATATACGATCTGGGGTACCAAGCGGCCGATATTGATGGAATTGGCGGAAGAAAAACGATAGCCCTTGGCCGCCAGCTCCTTTTCCAACTCCTTGTCTGTAAAAATACGCTTCACCGCGCTCTGGGCGTCGTCAAAGTTGCCCTTGATGCCCACCACGCAGGTATTTTCTCCCTCCTGAGTGGTCATCTGCAATTTCTGCACAGGGCTGACCCCGTCCTCCGGGAAAAATACCATGATCCGAATGCCATCCACGTTGGCAAAGCCCTCCAGAGCCGCCTTGCCCGTATCGCCGGAGGTAGCCGTCAAAATCACGATTTCCTCCTGCATCCCCAGCTTCTTTGCCGCCGTTTTCATCAGATAGGGCAGGATGGAAAGGGCCATATCCTTAAAGGCCAGCGTCCTGCCGTGGAACAGTTCCAGATAGAGCGCGTCGCCCTTTTTCACCAGAGGAACGATCTCTTTTGTATCGAATTTATCATCATAGGCATGGTCGATGCAGTATTTCAGCTCTTCCTCCGAAAAATCCAGATACAGCTTCAATACCTCATAGGCCAGCTGCCGATAATCCATTTTCAGCAATTCCTCCGGGCTGCGGTCCATCTTGGGGATCTCCTGGGGGATGTACAGACCTCCGTCGGGACAGATGCCCCGAACAATGGCCTCTGATGCCGTTGCTGTCAGCTCTTTGTTTCTTGTACCCATATATGCTGTCACTGCCATGTGTTTCATCCTTTCTTTTTCACGATATCTCTATTGTACGATGTTTTTCTCATTTGTCAACCATAACCGCACAAATGTTTTTAACAGAAGGACATTTTATTCCCATTTCCATCCCACGGCATATTTATTTTTCAGCCTGCCCTTTTGTGCCTTGCCCCAGCCCAGGGGAAAGCCGTCCACACAGACCAGGTTCCAGCCATCTTTCGCTTCCGCCGCCTCCAGACTTTCTCCCTTCAGATATCGCAGGACTCTCTCGTCCTCCAGCGGCAGATCCAGCACGTTTTTCGCATCCTCTTTCCTCAGGCCCATGGCAAAGGCCTGGGAAGGCGCAAAACGGCCTTTCTTCAAAGTCCCCAGCTGCCAGCCGCTGCGCAGTACCCTAAGCCCCTTTGTTTCCGGGGCATCCTTAGGCAAAAGGCAAAGACTGTCTCCATAAATTTGAAAAACACCTTCCGGCATATGCTCCAGATATGCTCCGGCAAATTCCAGAAAGCCTTCCCTCTGTTTTTCCGAAATCCCCTTTTCCTCTTTTGTCCGGCAGCTTGTTTCGCCGCTGTTTTTTTGCAGCAGAGCTACAAAATGGCCTTCTCCCTGTATTTTGTGAGGATAGAGTCTCGCGCAGTCCTCATAGGGCGGCAGCCCTGGCGCGAAGCCATGGGCTTTTTCTATGGGAACCGTAGAAAATTCCGGATGCTTCTTCAAAAAGGCGCCGATGCTTTCCTCATTCTCCTCCTTGGCAAAGGTACAGGTGGAATAAAGAAGCATCCCGCCTGCTTTCAGCATCCCGGCGCAGTGCTCCAGGATATCCGCCTGCTGTTCCCGGCAGAAGGCCAGCAGTTCCGGCGTCCAGCTTTTGACCATATCCGGCTCCTTGCGGAACATCCCCTCGCCAGAGCAGGGGGCGTCAATGAGGATTTTGTCGAAATAGCCGCCGAACCGCTCCGCCAGCCTTGCCGGCGGCTCGCTCATGACGATGGCGTTGCGGATGCCGCAAAGCTCTATGTTTTTCAGCAGGGATTTGGCCCGGCCGGCGCTGATGTCATTGGCCACCAATAGACCTTCTCCCGCCAGTCTCGCCGCTAGCTGGGTACTCTTGCCCCCCGGTGCCGCACAAATATCCAGCACCCGCTCCCCGGGCACAACCGGCAGCACCGCCCCAGGCGTCATGGCGCTGGGCTCCTGCAAGTAATACAGCCCCGCGTGGTAATAGGGATGCTTGGCGGGCCGTTCCTCTTCGGCATAATAAAACCCCTCCGGGCACCAGGGCACCGGCAAAAGAGAAAAGTTTCCCTTTTCCGCCAAAGCCTCCGGCGTTATTTTCAAAGTGTTGGCTCTCAGCCCATAGAGACGCTCCTGTCCGAAGGAGTCCAGATACGCTCCGTATTCCTCCTGCAGCAGGACTTCCATGGCCTTTTGATATTCCAATGGTAGTTCCATGTAGTTTCCTCCGTAGTTCCTCTTTCCGTTTCTTTGGTATCATGATACTCAAAAACAAGGGGGCTTGCAAGAAATTGAACAAAAAACATCCGGGCTTTTTTGATATTTTTTGTATTTACAACCTCCCTGTTCTCGTATAAGATAAATAGCGTTAAAAATCCATTGCCCATTTCGCAGAAGGAGGTGCGCTTTATGGGAAAGCAAGTCTGGAAACCGGGTACGGTGATCTATCCCGTTCCCGCCGTTATGGTCTCCTGCGGCAGCATGGAGGAAAAGAATATCGTTACAGTGGCCTGGACGGGCACCGTCAATACCAATCCGCCCATGACCTATATCTCCCTGCGCCCCGAACGTCATTCCTATGACATCATCCGCCAGAGCGGCGAATTTGTCATCAATCTGGTCACGAAGCGTCTGGCCTATGCCTGCGACTTCTGCGGCGTAAAAAGCGGACGGGACGTGGATAAATTTCAGGAGCTGGGTCTGACGGCAGAGGCGGGGAACGCCACTTCCTGCCCGATCATTGCCGAAAGTCCTGTCAATATCGAATGCAGGGTCAGGGAGATCCTGCCCTTGGGGAGCCATCATATGTTTTTGGCGGAAGTGGTCTCCGTCAGCGTCAGCGACGAATACATGGATAAGAGCGGAAAATTCCATTTCAACCGCAGCCAGCCCATCTGCTACTCCCATGGCGGCTATTTCACTCTGGGGGATCAGGTCGGCTCCTTTGGCTACTCCATCCGCAAAAAAACGACGGAAGGTCCTAAAAAGGCCCGCTGGCGCAATACCAGACCGAAAAAAAAGAAAAAGAAGGGAAAAGGGAAAAGCTGAGCGTTCCATGAAACAGCTTTCAGGAAACGCCAAATGAGGAGGTAATGTTTTATGCTGCAAATTACAGAAGTAAACATTTTTTCGCTGAGCAGGGAAGACGGTGTCTGTTCCGTAGAAGGGGAGATCGTTTTTGAGGACGACCTGACTTCCGCTTTTGAAGCCACCTATCTGGAGGACGAGGACGAGCTGGAGGACGTATCCCTGGAAATGGATTTCGACCAGTTCGACGAAAAAGTCTGGAAGGAAATGCTTCTGGACGCCATCAGCAATTACGAAGAATGATGTTCCAAAAATAAAAAGCCGAAAATTACCATTCAAGTGGAATTTTCGGCTTTTTGTTTTTCGTTTATAATATCCTCTTGGGACAAAAATCCAGATAATCCGAGGAAGTCAGATGGTATCGGATACCTTCCCATTCTCCCTCCAGCGCCATTTGGTGGCTGCTTTCCCCATGGAGATGGCCATAGACCACCTCTTTGACCGGGTACTGGGAAAATATCTCCGTAAATCCGGAAGGCTCATGCTTTTCGTTCACCGGCGGGAAATGGAGCATCACCAGTATCTTTTCCGCCCCCTGCCCCATGGCGCAGTCCAAAGACAGCCGCAGACGAATCAACTCCCGGCGGTAGATCTTTTCATCCTCCGCCGAAAAGGCCGTATCATTGGGGCAGGTCCAGCCTCTGGCGCCGCAGATAAACCATTCCTCCCAGACAGTGGTGTCATTTTTCAGGAATTTCATTTTCGGGTACTGCCCTGCCAGCCTGGAGGAGGATTTCCACCAGTAGTCATGATTCCCCGACAGCAGCATCTTCCGCCCCGGCAGACGATCAATGACATCCAGATCCGCCGCCGCGTCCGCCAGACGCATTCCCCAGGAAATGTCTCCGGGGAGCAGCACCGTATCCTCCGGCCCTACGGTCTTTTTCCAGTTTTCTATGATTTTTTTGTCATGTCCCTTCCAATGCGCCCCAAAAATATCCATGGGCTTCGGCGCGGCAAAGGAAAAATGCAGATCTCCGATGGCATACAGCCCCATGGCCTTCTCCTTTCTATGTGCGGTACATCTCCGCCATAATGTTGAGTTTCGTATTGAATTCCCGCAGCTTGTCGATATCGTCGCTGTTCCATACCCGGGCAAATTCCTTGTTGATCTCGTTCATATCATCCAGCTTCGCCACAAAATACAGGTTCTGGATATTTTCCAGTATATTGGTCACCAGATTGTTCTTGATCTCATTGAGCCGCTGGGCGTTGGTGATCTCCTCTCGGATGGTAGCCATTTCCGTATCCAGACGAAACGCGGCCTCGGCGCAGTTTTTCAGCCGGTCCTGCAGCTCCTGCGGGATATTCCCGCTGTATTTGTACCGCAGGGAATGCTCCGCCGTTGCCCAGAAATTCATGGCGTTGGTGCGGATCTGTATCTCCGCGGGCACGTTTTTCGCTCCCAGGGCCGTATGCAGGGGATACCGGATGATGATATGGTAGCTGCGGTAACCGCTGGGCTTTGTATTGGTGATATAGTCCCGCTCTTCCACTACCGTCATGTCTTTTCGGCTGCGCACCATGTCAATAACCTTCGGGATATCCTCCACAAACTGACACAAAATACGGATACCGGCAATATCCTCGATCTGCTCCTCTATTTTATCGGGAGGAATCTGCTTCCTTCCCGCTTTTTCCAGTATGCTGGCCGGTCGTTTCAGCCGCCCCGTTACCGAGTCGATGGGCGAATAAATCCCCAAATGACGGCATTCCTTATCCAGACTGCGAAATTTCAGCAGCAGTTCCTCCACCGTCTGCTCATAAGGATACAGCAGTTCTTTCCAGTTAATGATTTCCACAACATCACCCCCCTCTGTTCCAGCACAGGTATTTCTTTTTTCTATTGTACTATATCCCCGCCGTTTGGGCAACGGCCTTCTGTCTACTTTCTGCCTCCTCTAAAACGCCTGCCCGCCAAAAAAGGGACTTCCGCCAAAGCCGCAGCTTTTGGGGAAGTCCCTTCTTTTTTTCTTATGCCTCTTTTTTCGCTCTTTCTTCCAGCAGCGGACGCATACTTCCCGCGCTGATGGCCACTGTAGAGGCATTATGACAAAGGGCGGACACCGAGGGCTGTATCACGCCGCCCAGCCCCAGCAGCAGAAATGCCGTGTTGAGCCAAAGAATTTTCCGGTAATTCCCGGAGATCCGTTCCATCAGCGCCATACTCAGCCGCCGCAGGGTCAGCAACTCCCAAAGATCCGCTGACAGCAGCGCAATATCCGCCACTTCTCTTGCCAGATCCGAGGCGTCCTTCATAGCCACAGACACATGGGCCGCGGAAAGCGCCGGAGAGTCGTTGATGCCGTCTCCCACCATAATGACCTTTCTGCCTTCCGCTTTCAGGCGTTCCACCTTCGCCGCCTTTTCCTCCGGCAGAACTCTGGCCAGATAGTGATCGATGCCCAGTCTGCGGCAGGCCGATTTTGCCGCGGCCTCACCGTCTCCTGTCAGCAGGATGACATTTTTTATCCCCAGCCGGCGCAGCCCTGTAATGACCTCCGCCGCTTCCTCCCGTACCGGGTCATGGATGAACACAGCACCGGCCAGCCTTCCGCCGACAGCAAGATACACAGCGGAGTCCTCGCCTTCCACGCCCGCCAGTTTCGCCTGATCCTCCGCTGTCAGAGGAACGCCCTCATCCTCGAAAACAAAGTGCGGGCTGCCGATGATGACCTTTTCCCCTTCCAGCTGCGAAGCGATGCCGTGTGCCACCACATAGGTCACCTCCGCATGGCGTTCCTCGTGGCGCAGTCCTTCCTCAAAGGCTTTTTTCACAATCGCCTTGGCCACGCTGTGGGGGAAATGCTCCTCCAGACAAGCCGCCGTCCGCAGCACTTCATCTCTCTGGAAGTCCCCGAAGGCCACTACACGGGAAACCTGCGGGCAGGCCTCCGTCAAAGTGCCTGTCTTATCAAACACAATGGTATCCGCCTCGGCGAAGGCCTCCAGGTAACGGCCTCCCTTGACCATCATGCGGTGGCCCGCCGCTTCCCGCATGGCGGAAATCACCGCAATAGGCGTAGACAGCTTGATGGCGCAGGAATAATCCACCGTCAGCACCGCCAGGGTTTTCACGGCGTTTCTGGTAAATAAATACACCGCCAGAGCACCCAGCAGGTGATATGGTACGATCCTGTCCGCCAGACGTTCCGCTTTGCTCTGCACCCCGGCCTTTAATTCCTCCGAGCGCTCGATCATATCCATGATCCTGCTGATTCTGGTCTGGTCGTTTCGCGCCATGACCTCCACAGCCACAGAGCCTTCCTCGATGATCGTACCGGCATATACCATATCCCCCTCGGCCTTTCTTGCCGGAAGCGGTTCTCCCGTCATAGACGCTTCGTTGACCAGGGCCTCTCCCTGGCAGATTTTCCCGTCCACAGGGATCATAGCGCCGGTACGTATCCTGATCTGGTCTCCCGGTTCCACCTCGGCCAGCGGCACCTGTACCTCTCCCTGACCGGTAATCTTCCATACCGTATCGATATGCACGGCCAAGCTGGCGGAAAGGGCGGAAGTCGTCCGTTTTTTGGTATAGTCCTCCAATACGTCGGATAACGACAGCAAAAACATGATGGAGGACGCGGAACGGAAAGACCCCTGCCACAAAGAAGCCGTAATGGCCGCAGCGTCTAAAACAGAAACATTCACCCTGCCTTTGGAAAGGCTTTTCAGCCCATGCCATAAAAAGGGCGCCGCCCGCAGCCCTGTACGAAGCATCCGCAGCGGAACAGGCAAAAGCAGCTGTTCCGCCAGCCGTTTTGCGATCATTGCCGTTATTTTTTCCTGAAACATCAGATCTATAGACTGCACATCCTCTTCCCCTGTCGGTTCCACCTGCGGAATCTGACAGCGGCGCAGTCCGCCCACAAAAGAAAGATAATCTTCCTTTTTTCCGGCCCCGTCATACATAATCAAAACACTGCCGTTCTTGCAGCAGGTCCGGACCGCCAGAACGCCGGGACGCCGGCGCAGCAAAGCGGCAATGCCAAAGCCTTCCTCTCTGGTAAAGGCGTACTGTCCCAGCCGCAGGCGCAGTCGTCCGGGGCCGTCATACCTTATCTGATACCGCATAACACATCCTCCGGCCTTACTGCTGGCAGTCGCAGGCAGCGGCCGCCTCCTGTTTCGCGTCGAAGCAGATGTCCTCCGCTTCCTCCTTGATATTGGCGAAGGTGGTCTGGGCGTCCTGATGCAGCTTCATGGCCTGGGCCACAGTCTTTACGCATACCTCTCTCGTCTTGGGGCTTTTCAGTACCTTTTTGCCGATGACAGCGGCGGCGATCCCGCCCACAAATACCCATACTCTGTCACACTTCAAACAATCTTTCCACATAAATATGACCTCCTGTCAAAATATAGTATTTTTTCTCTATAAGTTTATATCCGCTAACTTTTGTTGTCAATGACTATTTCTCAAAAATAGTGTATGCTACTTTTCAGAGGAAGGATGTGCTTTACCATGAAATTAAGAGAATCGGGGGAAAACTATCTGGAGACCATACTGGTGCTGGAAAAAAGAAACGGCATCGCCAGAGCCGTAGACGTGGCGGCGGAGCTGAATTTCTCCAAGCCCAGCGTCAGCCGGGCCGTTTCTGTTTTAAAGGAAGCGGGATATGTCACCATCGGCGCCATTGGTCAGCTGGTTCTGACGGAAGAAGGCCGCCGGATCGCCGAAAACATCTTTGACCGCCACTGCTTTATCAAAGAATGTCTAATCCAGCTTGGTGTCAGCCCCAGCACAGCAGAAGAGGACGCCTGCCGACTGGAGCACGTGCTCAGCGAGGAAACCCTGCGCTGTATGAAGGCCCATTATATCCAAAATCAGGCTGCTTCTTCCCCGGAAGAAAAAAAATGAAAAAATTCTCATTTTCCTATTGACACCATAGGGAAACCATGTTAGGATAATCACAGAGTTAGCAAAAGCTAACTCAAATTAAACCCTATAAGTTAGTTATTGCTAACTATTACAGGGCAAGTCCGAACAAGGAGGGAAAAACCATGAGCGTTGTTATTGTCGGCGGCCACGACAGAATGGTGCGCCAGTACATGGATATCTGCAAGAAATATAACTGCAAAAGCAAAGTATTCACACAATTACCAGGGAATTTCCGTTCCCAGATCGGTCAGGCAGATCTGATCATCCTCTTTACCTCCACTGTGTCCCATATCATGGCCACAGGCGCGGTACAGGAGGCGGAAAAAAATAATATCTGCATCGCCCGTTCCCACAGCAGCTCCTCTTCCGCGCTGAAGCGCATTCTGGCAGAGCACTGCTGTTGTTAAAACCCCAAAAGTTATCTATAACTAACTACAGAAAGGACGGTGACTGCCGTGTCACATTTTGAAGCGCAGCTGATTCATCACGCGGCGCCTACCCTGCGGGGCATCAAGCAGGCCAATCTGTTTTCCCTGCCTCTGGAGCAGCTGCCCAGATTTCGGGCGGAGATCGCCCGCTATCAGAAACAGCTGGCGCCCTACGGCATCCGGCTCCTTTATTTATACTGCTGTAAAAAAAGAATCTTCCTGATGGTCTACCGTGTATCCGCCATGGAACGCACTCTGCGGTTGCCTATGGTGCGCGGCTATCTGGCTTCCCTGGGCTATCCCGATCTTACCGAGGAAGGGGTCTCCCTGCTCCAGGTTTTGATGCACCTGCGCCGAAGGATGACGGCCTATCAGGAATTTCCCCACGAAATCGGCTTCTTTCTGGGCTATCCCATATCCGATGTTTTCGCTTTTATCCGGGAAAAAGGCCAGAACTGCAAGCTGATAGGCTGCTGGAAGGTCTACGGCGACGAAAACGCCGCCCTGCGTATCTTCCAAAGCTATGAGGAATGCAGAAACGAAATGATGCAACAGGTCGCAGCAGGCAGATCCATCCCTTCCCTTTTGGAGACTGCCTGAAACGATATAGAAAAGGATTTTTTCCTTTCAACAAGCAAAAAGGAGGCTGACAACCATGAGTAAAATCGCAGTTATTTATTGGAGCGGCACAGGCAATACTGCCATGATGGCTTCAGAAATCGCTGCCGGCATCGGCGCGGATGCGGAAGTATTCTCCGTAGATGCCTTTTCCGGTTCTATCGCGGACTATGACAAAATCGCTTTCGGCTGCTCCGCCATGGGCGACGAGGTCCTGGAAGAAGCGGAATTCGATCCTTTCTACACCTCCATTGAAGGTGATCTGAAAGGCAAAAAAATCGCCCTTTTCGGTTCTTACGGCTGGGGCGACGGCAAATGGATGCGGGATTGGGAGGAACGCGCCCAGCGCTCCGGCGCCAATGTATTCGACGAAGGTCTAATCCTCTGCGGCGCGCCTGACGCCGACGGCAAGGCTGCCTGCAAGGAATACGGCGCGAAATTCGCCGCTTATTGAGGCTCCCACATCAAAACAAACCAAAAGACATAAAAACATATCCTTCTGATTTTACAAAATTACCTTCTTGAGAGAGACCGGCGCCTTCCCTTTTGCGCCGGTCTTTTCCCATAAAAAAACAGGCGCCGCCTTGAAATCTAAGGCCAGCGCCTGCTGTTTTATCCCGTTTTATCCTGTTTTATTCCTTCCACTCCAGTTCTTCCGGATGGCGCAGTTTCTGGTGCTTGTAAATGGGCACACCGTATTTCTCGCCCAAGGCCCGTACCAGATCCTTGTAGCAGGCCTTCATTTTGTCATGGAAGAAGATGGCCTCGATGCCGCCCTCAATGGCGTCGATGCAGTGGGAGGCCCGTTCCACGCCGGTCTCGTTTTCATACTGGCCCGATACCAGCCACTGGTTAGCCATGATATGAGAAACGCCAAAAGCCTGATTCTCGCCCCATTCCGTAAATACGGCTTCAGCAAAATTGGGTTCAAAATGCACACCGCCCACACAGAGCAGATTATGAACCCGTTTTCCGTCGTCGTCAAAAATTTTCGTCAGCGATCTGGCCAGAGCTCTGGCCGCCTCTTTGTTGTTCCAGCTCTCCGGCTCACTGCCCACCTCAATATCCATCATGGGTACCGGGAACTTTGTCAGCAGGGTGGGATCGCCCACATCATGATAAACGCCGGACCAGTGGGTGGCCTCCGTTACCACACGGAACTCTTCCAGACCCAAGTCTTTCCGGTTCTTTTCGATGGCGTGCATCAGATTCCGCATGAGCCGGGGCTTAGCTCCGCCATATACACCGGAAGGCAGATCCCCAAGAGAATGTACCGTCAGCACATGCTCCAGCGCGTTGGCGCCCTCGTGCCATGTGACCATGCCGGAAATATCGAAATCCGCGAAATGCTCGTTCATCTCCGGCAGACATTTTTCGTAGTCCAGACAGATGGCCCGATGGGTCGGCGCGAAATAAAACCAGTTGCCGGCCTCGTCCTGATACCGCATGACCTTCTGCCCGTCAAAATCAAATCCGGCTTCCTCCGCCAGATACCCTTCTTCTTTCAGAATATCCCACACCAGATAGGCCACATAGCCATAGTCCCGGTTGGTATTGATAAAATACACAGCTTTTTTCCCTGCCACAGAAATCCCTTCCTTCTCCTTTGTTTTCCAGAATATACAATTTAATACCATTATACGCCCTTTCCTTCCAGACGCAAGGGCTTTTCCAAAAGAAAAAAGGAACATCCTTTGGGGCATCTTTCTAAGAAAACAGGAAAGCTGAAATCCTTATGCATTACACAGGATTCCAGCCTTCTTTTTTTTGAGAATTTATTTGATATGTTTTCTTAAGGGGAAATTGCTTTCCCGAATGTTCCTTCCCATAAAATTTATTTTCTGCATTTGCCGCAGCGGGTACAGTCTCCGTGACAGCTGCCGCACTTTCCCTTTTTGATGGCACGTACAGCGCCTGCCACCGCCAGAACCAACAGCGCCACAACGGCAATATCCAAGCCTGTCATAGAACCGCCTCCTTAAAAAAACAGTCCCAGCACCGTATAAACGCCAAAGGCCGCCAGCCATGCCACCACGCACTGCATCACCACAACGCCCAGCGCCAGCAGTCCGGAATCAAATTCCCGCTTGATGGCCGCAATGGCCGCCACACAAGGCGTATACAGCAGCGTAAATACCAGAAAGCTGATGGCGGACAACGGCGTAAAAAGCGTATGCAGAGCCGGTCCCAGCTCCGAGGTGGAAGTCCCCATAAGAACCCCCATGGTACTGATGACTGCCTCTTTTGCCGTAAAGCCTGTAATCAGTGCCGTAGGCACCCGCCAGTCGGAGAAGCCCAAAGGCGCGAATACCGGCGCCAGCAGGTGTCCAATGGAAGCCAGGATACTGTCGGCGCTGTCTGTCACCAGATTCAGCCGGCTGTCAAAACTCTGGAGGAACCAGATGATGACGGTTGCCAGAAAAATAATGGTAAAGGCCCGCTGCAAAAAGTCCTTCGCCTTATCCCACATCAAAAGACAGACGGATTTCATGGACGGGAACCGGTAATTGGGCAGCTCCATAACAAAAGGCACCGGTTTGCCCCGAAAAACAGTCTTATCAAAAATCAGCGCCACAATCACCGCCATGATGATACCGGCGGCATACAGCCCGATCATCACCAGCGCCGCCTGGTGGGAGAAAAAGGCCGCCGCGAACACGGCGTAAATAGGGATCTTCGCCGAACAGCTCATAAAGGGCGTCAGCAGAATGGTCATTTTTCTGTCCCGTTCCGAGGACAGGGTCCTGGTGGCCATTACCGCAGGAACGGTACAGCCAAAGCCTACCAGAAGGGGCACGATGCTTCTGCCGGAAAGCCCCATTTTTCGCAGGAGTTTATCCATAACAAAGGCGATTCTCGCCATATATCCCGTATCCTCCAAAATGGAAAGGAAGAAAAACAGCACTACGATAATAGGCAGGAAACTGAGGACACTGCCCACCCCGGCAAATACACCGTCAATGACCAGACTATGTACCACGGGATTCAGCCCATAGGCCGTCAATGCCCCGTCCACCAGCGCCGTCACATCGTCAATGACCAGCGTCAGCAGATCGCTGAGCACCGCGCCGAATACATTAAAGGTCAGGAAAAACACCAAAAACATCACCGCGATAAATATGGGGATCGCCAGATATTTATGGGTCAAAATGCTGTCGATCTTGACACTGCGGATATGCTCCTTGCTCTCCTGGCATTTGATGACCGTATTCTCGCAGACCTGCTCAATAAAATCATAACGCATCCCCGCCAGCGCCGCGTTGCGGTCCATGCCCGCTTCCGCCTCCATCTCGATGATGCTGTGCTCCACTAGCTCCACTTCGTTCTGGCTCAGGTTCAGCATTTCCACGATCTTCGTATCATCCTCAATGAGCTTGGAACAGGAAAAACGCACCGCCAGCCCCGCCTTTTCCGCGTGATCCTCGATCTGGTGGCAGACAGAATGGATGCAGCGGTGGACAGGCCCCTGCTTACAGAAGTCAAAGACCTTAGCCGTCTGCTTGTCTCTGGCGGTTTTTACCGCCGCCTGCACCAGCTCCTCGATGCCCTCGTTTTTCGCCGCACTGATGGGTACCACTGGGATTCCCAGTTCCTCGGACATTTTCTCCACATTGATCGTGCCGCCGTTGTTGCGCACCTCGTCCATCATATTCAGCGCCAATACCATAGGGATACGCATTTCCATCAGCTGCAAGGTCAGATACAGGTTCCGCTCGATGTTGGTAGCGTCCACAATATTGATGATGCCGTCGGGCTTTTCATTCAGCAGAAAATCCCGGGTGACGATCTCCTCGTTGGTGTAGGGCCGCAGGGAATAGATCCCCGGCAGGTCCACCACGGAGCAGTCCGGCACGCTTCTGATCTGTCCCACCTTCTGATCCACCGTCACGCCGGGGAAATTTCCCACGTGCTGGTTGGAACCTGTCAGCTGGTTGAAGAGCGTCGTTTTGCCGCAGTTCTGATTGCCTGCCAAAGCAAAAATCATACCTCCGCCCCCTCTTTTACGATCTCAATATTTTTCGCGTCCTCCACCCGTAGGGTCAGAGTATATCCCCGGAGGCGGATCTCTATGGGATCTCCCATGGGCGCTACCTTCGTCACCGTTACCTTCGTCTTGGGGATCAGCCCCATATCCAGAAAGCGGTAGCGCAGCTCTCCCTCGCCACCTACCTTGGCGATAACGGCGGACTGCCCGATGGGTAATTGATTCAACGTCATAAACATTCCCTCTTATCTCTTCTGATAAAGTAAACCATAACTAACATGAATGAGTATAGCATAGGCGAAAACCCTTGTCAATAAAGGCCAAAGCAAATCCTAGGGAATTTCTATGTTTTATTTCTGAAAAACCACTTCCCAAAAGAAAAGAAGGCGGGGCGGGGGCATTCTCCGAAGGAAAAAAAATTGCCTGAATCCTCACGATCAAGAAGATTCAGGCAGCGCAAAGTTTTATTTTTTTATTCTTCCTCATCGAAAAGGGCCAGATAAGCCCGCTCATCGTAGCCTACCGTATCCTTCATCAGAGAAACCAGATTTTTCCCTTCCCGGTGAAGGTCATCCATCAGCACGTCCGCCGCGAATCTCCCCTCGTGGAGCACCATGGCCCGGTCGATAAAGTTTTCCATCAGCTCCAGTTCATGGGTGACGATAACTAACGTTTCCTCCCCTGTCAGACTGCCGGAAAGTATTTTCAGAAAATCCTGCCGTACCAGAGCATCCTTTCCCAGAAAAGGCTCATCCATGAGGATATATTTCGTCCGCTTGGCCAGTCCCGCGGCGATTTCCAGCTTGGCCCGCTGACCTCTGGACATTTTTCTGGGGGCCTTCTCCTCCAGCCGGAAAAAGGCCAGCAGCTTCTCATAGTACTCCATATCAAAATTGGGGAAGAAATCCGCCAGAAACTGGCCGTACTTTCTGGGCGGCAGCTCCGGCAGAAAGGTGCCCTCCTCAAAAATGCAGGCCACCTCTCCCCGCCGCTTCCGGACGGGCACACCGTCCAGGGTCAGATCCGTTTCGCCCCAGGCAAAGGTCAGCACCCCCGCCATGATCCGCATCAGCGTGGATTTCCCGGTGCCGTTTTCCCCAAAAAGCCCCACGATCTGCCCGTCGGGGATCTGGAAACTCACATGATCCAGCACCGCCCGCTCGGAGTCCGGATGGTTATAGGTAAACAGTATATTTTTTCCTTCGATCATGACGCCGCCTCCTTGCCTCTGATTCTGATGGTGGTCTCCCACAGACCGCGTTTATAGGTGTCCGCGCCCGACCAGCTGTTTTCTTCGCCGTTATTTTTGGCCGTCCCCACAATCCGTTTGCTGTCTCTCGTATAAAATTTATCGTAGACCGACTTGTAATCGTCGGCGGCATCGGTGTGGATCTCGCCCCGGTACAGCACATCCGTAAATGTTTTGTCATGTACCGTCACATAATACCGCTTCGGCGTGGCGCGCTCCTGCCAGAAGCCCTCTTCGCCAAAGGGGATGACGCTTTCCTCCTCTACGGTCAGAAGGTATTCCCCCACCT
This sequence comes from uncultured Anaerotignum sp., assembly GCA_944381385.1. Classification (GTDB taxonomy): domain Bacteria; phylum Bacillota; class Clostridia; order Lachnospirales; family Anaerotignaceae; genus Anaerotignum. The sequence goes on from CALWKZ010000096.1 coordinate 19,165, forward strand.
GCCCGATAGCCAGCCAAGGCAGACCTTCCTTCCGGAAATTTTCCGTGATCTTCCCATCCTCGCTGATCTCTATGCCGCTGTTATAATACACATTATATCCGTATTCCAGGCTGCCCAGATCCCAGTTGATCACAGCCGCCATCCCATTCTCCTGTACGCTCAGGCTGTAATTGGTCACCGGAAAGGGCAGTTCCGCCGTAAAACGGTCCAAAAGAGTGCCCTCCGTGCTGTACAGCTCCAGGATCGCCTGTGTCCCGCTGGTCCGCAGCAGCATCAGACGATCTCCCATCCGCTCCAGCCCCAGGATTTTATGATCCTTGTCCACCGCTGTTTCGCCGAAATAGCCGTAGCTGCGGCAGACGTTTCCCGTCACATAGGGATTCCCCGCTTCATAGACCTCCTGAAGGTCTATGTCGTAAATCCCCATTTTTCCGGAATGGTAGGCAGTGGTACAAAACGTCAGATACTTATGCCCGTCCAGATAGACGGCGTCCGCCTTCAACCCATCCAGATTTCCCGCGTCTGTAGAACTGTTCCACCCCACAGAGCCGTCCTCCTGCAGCTGCACGTCTACTGGCGTTGATATCTCCAGGGGCAGCTCCAGCAGTACCGAACGGAAGGCCGTAGCCGGGATATCCTTTATTACTCCGTCCTCGCTCCGGAAAGTGATCCAGCTGTCCAGATCCGGCTCCATGTCAAAATACATCTCGTCATAATAGCAGCCAATCCCTTTACCGTACCGTATTCTGGCGTTCACCTGATCGTCCGCGTCTATATCTATGAAATAAAAGAGCCGGTTCTCGATCTCCCGCCGCAGTTCTTCCGCCGAAAGAGGGGTGCCCGACAGCACGGTGATCTCCGCGTCCGCCGCCGGCAGAACATCATACTTCTGGAAAAAGCCCTCATTTACATACCGAGTCTGTGCGTTCTCTCCTTCTCCCATCACAAACTCATATTCTTCCGTTTCCTCCCCATCATAATAGGGCTCGCCGCCGCCCAGCTGAAAAGATGTGGCCAGCTCCCCATCCTCCAGCCGGTAATTCAGCGTATAATCCCCGTCAGAAAACTGCCCCGTCACCAGAAAGGGGTTCAGCGCCGCCCGGTCTCCCTGGATATCCTCCAGATAAAAGGTCTCCTTCTTCCATTGTCCATAGACCGCCGTTACAGCCGCCGCGGGCACCAAAATCCCCACCGCCAGCAGCACCGGCACCACTACGCTTTTTTTCATCTCCTAAACCCCCTTTCCTTCTGCCTCCAGCAGCCACAAAGCCCGCCGCAGTTCTTCCATATCATGGTCATCTCTATAAACAATCTGATTCTCCAAAATCCGTTCACTTTCCGCAACAGACAAAAAAGCAAATATGGAAAATCTGTCTTGGAAAATATCCGTTTCCAGTCTGCCTGCGTAAACACAGTCTCCCTCCGGATTTTCCGATACATCCAGCACGGCGATGTCGTAATAAGACAGTTCCTCGTCCAGATTGAAAGAAACAAAATCGTCTTTTGCGATTCCTTTGGACGTCGTCAGAACCACATCTTTTCCCACGGCCGTCACCGCTCCGTCGAAGGTCTGCGGCCGGAATATGGACTTGATGGTTCCATCCGCCACCCAGATGCCGTCGTAGTAATGCACAAAATAAGCATCCTGCTCTATCCTTTGACTGCCGGTAAAGAAAAAGCCTGTTCCCTCCGGCCATTCCGTTTTCTGTACCTCCAGCTCGTCTACCGATTCCTCTGTGGCGCTATGGTAGCGGTCCAGCAGTCTGCCCTCATAATCATACAGCTCCATGGTGATGCCATCGCCTTCCCCCAAAATCAGCAGCAGACCGTCTCCGGCATCCTCCAGCCACAAAATCCGCCGGTCGGCGGAAACAGGGATCTCTGTCAGGGTCTCCAAAGGCGCGTTATGCGCTTCCCGCTGGTATGTCCCACTGATTTCCTCCGACTCCGGGCCTACGCAGTAGAGTCCTGCGGAGCCATCGCAATATTGGTTGGTCGACAAGGTGATATAATACCTCTGTCTGCTTTCCGACCAGCCCCCTAAAATTCGGATGCCCGTATCCGTATAATTTCTGACTTCGTAGTGGTCCCATTCCTCTTCTCCCTGAAGCCGGATCAACTCCAGTGGTTCCTCCGGCGTATAGGTCACATTGGTGGGGAAAGCATACTCCCAGTACTTCAAAGAATCGGAAGTGCCCCCATTTCTTTTGTTTTTCATGCAGGCATATCCAAAAGATACGCTAACCTGCCCGGTGTCAAAAGTGGTGGTAGTTCCCCGCAGACGCCCATTGTCATCATAGTAATCCTCGTCAAACATCCCGTCCCCTAATCTGCTCTCATCTACCGTGTTTATGGTCTCTATTTTTGTCCCCGGCGACGACTGGATCTCCGCGCTGTTATCCCAGACCTCCAGCCTGTACTTGCCCCATGACGCATCCGGTACCGTCTGGTAATAAAAGACAGGGACACCGCTCTCCAGAGAAAAGGATTCTTTTCGCACCTCGCCGTCTTCCAGTGTAAAATCAATTTTATGTACACTGTCTCCTACGGTCCCTCGCAGGACGAAAGCATCCAAGGCCCTTCTGTCGCCTTCCGTATCCGTCAATTCGATGCGGCCGTCCCATTTTTTCTGGTTGAGGGCAAACACGGACAGGCCCACCGCCAGAAGGGAAAACGCCAGCAGCGCCGCCGGCAGCAAACTCCATCTTTTCTTCATCGCCTCCACCTCCTACTTTGCCCGCGGCTTCTCAAATCTCCGGCACAGCGTTACGATATTCCAGATGGTCCAAAATAGGAAAAATATGGATACCGCTATAAACAGGGATATATTCACAGAACGCCTTCCGCCGGACCATCCATCTCCAAAAAACAGGAAGGAACCGTCGGCGCCATAGTAAACCGTAGAGCCAACGGCATAAAGCACCAGCAAAACAAAGACGCCGATATTCCCCTGCAAAGCGGAATAACAGGACAGCACCGCCAAAAGCGCCAAGGTCATCATCACGCTCAGCAGCACCTGCCACTGTACGGAATAGAACATCCTGAGGAAACCGCTGCGCACAAAGGCCAGAAACAGGCCATTATGCCTGGTGGCGTCAATGCCCGTCACAATAGAGCCGTCCGCCATCAAAAATTCCTGCTGTGCCGCCAGAGCTGCCATGGCCTTCATCAACGGGAAATACATCACCAATATCAAAATCAGCCACAGAGCATAGTAGAAAAACAGGATGGCGCCTGCCGTCAGCACAAAGGCCGCCGCCGTCTGTTTCCCCTCCATGGGCAGGGTGTAAAACGTATAGATCCCCTTTCCTCCCATGCGGTATTTCCGCATCTGCCAGAACAGGTGCATCGCCAGCAGAATCATTCCCACCAGAAAACACACCGGAATCCAGCTGCGGTCCAGAATGATCTCATAGGGCAGGAACCCCTTTGCCAGATAGACATTGTTCTCGCCGAAAAGGCCGCCGAAGGCCACAGCCACGGCGCTGAGGATGCCGATACCCATGGTCAGGCCATAAATGAGCCAGCCGCCTTTTTTCATATACCATTGAAATAAATACCCGCTTAATAACATGGTCTTTCTCATACTTCTTCCCCTTTCTCCTGCCAGATGTCCCTGATCATACGCTCCACTTCTTCCAGTGTCAGACGGTTCTGCTTGGCCTCCGCCACAAACTGACGGATCAGCTCCCCCGTCATTTCCCGCTGGATGGCCGCCATGGTCTCTTTTGTGCAGTCTACTACACTGGCGGCGTTTTTCGGCGTCTGAATCAGCCCTTCCTCCTCCATCAGCCGGAACGCCTTCTGGGCCGTATTGGGATTGATGCACAGCTGCGCCGCCAGCTCCCGCCGGCTGGGCAAAGCCTCCCCGTTGTTCACCTCTCCCAGAAATATGGCCCGTTTCAGATACTGAACGATCTGGATATATACCGGTTCCTTTTCATGCAGTTCCATTTTGGAAAAATCCATCACCGTCTGTCACCTCCCTTCCAAGTGTACTATGCTACTCATACACTTCTTAACTGTATTATATGGCTCATACACTTTGCTGTCAATACAGGACGGAAAAATTCAAAAAAAAGAAAGAAATTCGACATACTTTATTTAAAAGACTGTTATATACTGGTATTGTCAAAACACGAACATCTACCAACCCCGCCTTTCCGGCGGCCAGAAGGAGGAGACCATATGAAAAAACTGACCACATCTTTGGTGATCTGTATGCTGATGCTGGGCGCAGCTGCCTGCAGCGCCAACACAGAAACGGAGGAACCGCCTCAACAGCAGGAGCTGACGGCGGAACAGAAGGATGAGATTTCCCATATGACGGCGCCCATTGATTCCGTCATCCGCTGCATGCTGGAAAACAACATGGCCTATGACCCGGAAGATCCGGCATTTTTCTGGACCTCCCTGTCCTACTTTGTCGGCGCTTACGGCCAGAACCATACTCTGGCGGAACTGACGGACAGCACCATTACCCTGCCCAAAAAAGCGGTGCAGGAGCACGCCATCGCTCTTTTTGCCGATTATGACGATCTGCTGCCTCTGCCGGAGGAGCTTTCCGACCGGGTCACCTATGACGAATCTACCGATTCCTATACCTTTTCCCTGGGCGATATCGGCCTGAGCACTACGGAGCTTTCCGATGAGCGCATGGAAAACGGCGTCCTGACATTGCAGGCCAACCTGCTTTCCACCATGGACGGCTCTACCATCGGCAAATGGCAGATAACCATGACGGAAAATACCTATGCCGACGGCATCACAGATCCCATTTATCTGTACAGTATCTCCTCCGTTACCCCGCTGGAGATCACCAAAACCATTTCCGCCGTCTATAACGGCCTGTCCGACGGCCACACCGCGGAAATGACGCTGCCGGACGGCTCCGTTGCCGCCTTCCAGTTCAGCGGCGATGACATCTTGGAACAGCTGGATGCCTGCCAGACAGGCGATGCCGTTACCTTTACCTATACCCAGACCGGTGCAGACGGCGCCATGGTCATTACCGCAGTGCAATAAAAAAAGAGGCTTTCGCCTCTTTCCAAACCCTTCCGGATTTACGCCGGAAGGGTATTTTTTTTGCTGTTTATTCCTCTGTTTCCGCTACCACACGGCACCGAAGGCCGCTCTGTTCCTCGTCCTCCAGCCACATGGCAAGCACCTGGAACTTGCCGGAGGGAATCTGGGAAAGCCCGCTGAGATTCTCGATGACATACACGCCTCTTTCCTCACAGTAGCAGTCCGCCTTCTGGTGCTCCCCATGGCGGCGGATGCCCTCCGCGTCTATGCCGATGAAACGGATCTTTCTTTCCGTCAATTCCCGGATCACTTCCCAGGACAGACAGGGATGCTCCTGTCCATAGGCAGGGGTGCCGTAAGGCGCTTCCTCTATCCGCCCGGTACGAAAGAGCACAAAATCTCCTTCCCGGACACGCTCCCAAGCAATATCCGCCGGCCTTACTTCCGAAATGCCCCGCACATC